>DKCJ01000014.1 GCA_002451465.1 Caryophanales bacterium UBA6877 | reverse complement strand
CATCATTTGAATTAGTACATAAACATAAGTCTCCTGAAAAGAAATTTCTTTTTCATATTTGTATTGGCTTAGAATTGGATATTGATAATGCTCAAAAATTATTAAAGGTTGCCGGTTATGATTTCTCTGAATATTATATAGAAGATGCAATCATAAAATTCAGTATTGAAAATAAAATTTATGATTTCGATGAAATCGAAGAGACATTTCAGCATTATAATCTTGATAGTTTTTTATATTCTGAATAAGATGTTTTTTAATAGTAATATTTTAGAAAAGTCAATAAAATAATTATCCTTTTAAATCACAAAAACATTAAATAATAATAAAAGCGATACTGATATTATTATATATAGGAGACTATTTATAATGAAAAAACTCTTATTCCACTATTAATTGGACACACTATTGGAAATATAATAACGCTCATTTTAATTTTCGTTATTTTTTATAGTTTTTTTTGGTGGAATAATGGCTGGTTCTATTGGAGCCATTATAAATGTTGAAACTGAAGAAGAAACAATAAACAAACTAACTCTTATAGGTTTTGTAATTGATTCATTTTTATTATTAGCGATCATACTTGATATCATCACCTTACTTTATTGTTTTCGGAAAAACTAAAAGCTGAAAATTTAAGTATTTTTATGGTTGTAAACTTATCACTAGCAAGTATTATATGTATTTCTATTAGTTCATTTTTTTATAAGAAGTTCTCTAATAAATATTTTATCTAATAAAAGTGATCTTATACAAAACATAACTTTAATCATACTTATACCTTTAATTTTATTATTTAAATAATTTTTGAATTCATTGAAAATGCTATACTTAAAATATCCATATGGAAGTGTAGACAAAAATATTTTTGATTTTAACTAACCGATTTCTTATAAAAACATTGCCATATAAATCGGTATACAAAGAAGATCTCCATCTTTTCTTAAATCCTTTGTATACACTAAATACCTTTGTCCTATTTTGCTGGAAAACTTATTTACAAACGCATCGAGTGATGCATGTGTTTTATATCCTGATGACTTTACTTCGATAGGACAAACTTTGTTTCTTTTCGCAATCAAGAAATCAACTTCATAATTATGACTTGAATTTTCTTTAGAAAATGTATAGTAAAACAATTTATTCCCTGATGCATATAACATTTGAGCAACGATATTCTCATATATATACCCTAAATCGGTATCAAGTTTATCACTCAAAAGTTTTTCATAGATAATATTTTCGGTAAAGTCTTTATCCATAAATGCAAGTGTAGTAAATAAACCTGTATCGCCAAGAAACATTTTATATTTAGAAATGTCTTCATGAAGCGACATTCCTGCGCTTGGATCATTCGCATGATAAGCTAAATTAACAGTTAATGAATCTTTCATATCAGCAACAATTCCAAGCACTCTATCATGTTTCTCGTTAGGTATAACGCTTGACACTTGATACCTAGAAGAATTTTTGGTTAGTTCGGATGGAATTGCAGAAAACATTAACGATGCTCTACCTGTTGGGTCAATCTTTCTAAAATCATCTTGATAAAGTTCCAGAATAGAACGTTTTACCTGATCAACTTTGCTGAAATTATTAGTATCTATATATTCATTCACAACTTGTGGCATTCCGCCAACCAACATATATAATCGGAAATCTCGCATCATTCTACGATTTACATCATCGCCCAATGGTATTTTATTTTCAAACGCAGTTTTTAGTATAGGAATTGTGGCCTTATCGCCTAATGCCCAGCGAAACTCCTCATAGTCCATAGGAACCATTTCAAGACGTGTTTCTTCACTCGGAATAATAATGTTTTCAACGTTTTTCTTTATAGACAATAACGAGCCTGTTTCAATGTAATCATATCTACCGTCCTTTACTAAATGTTTTATTGCTTGTCTAGCAAGAGGCTCTCTTTGAACTTCATCAAAAATAATAACAGACTTTCTATTTTCTAAATTTATATGATAAATTAGTTGGAGACGCAAGAATAAATAATTCAGGTTAGATAAATCCCTAAATAAATCATGAATTTCTTTAGGCGCAATAGAGAAATCAATAAGAATATAACTAGAATACTCTTTTTGAGCAAATTCTCCTACTATTGTGGATTTTCCAACGCGTCTAGCTCCTTTTATCAAAAGTGCTGTTTTGCCATTGGAGTCTCTTTTCCAATTTAGCATTTTCTGGTATATTTTGCGTTCAAATATTCTTTCGGTCATTTTATTCCCCCCCTATTTTGACATCTTTATATCATATCTTGCCGAAAATTTCAAGTTTTGTATAACCATATATGCCGAAAATTTCAAATTGTTTTTTGCATAATATGCCGAAAATCTCAATTTTTAGTCTTTTATATTCCTTCATGGTATGAAGTCATCAATAAAGACTTCTGCTTTAGACTTTGAAATGACACAATATTGCTTATGGCATTTCCATAGATTAAGTAAAAGTCCAAAAGGCATAAGCCATAACTCATCCTATGTTAAATTTAACCATGATATATCGTAATATAAAAGACTACTTCTTGTATTACTGCCTTTTTCAAATCGTTTTAAACTACCTACCAAATGTAATTGCCAAGTATTATATGTTGTTTTATATTGGCTGAAAATGTAGGCAATAACCCTTTAACAAAAATAATTGCACAACACTTAACAATTAAGTTGTTCAAAATTTTTGTTTGCTAATCAAAGTCTATCGATTTATCTTTAATACGATAAGACTTTCCT
>DKCJ01000016.1:16929-54324 GCA_002451465.1 Caryophanales bacterium UBA6877 | reverse complement strand
TTTATTTAATTAACTATATAATAATACTATGATTACAATTTATACCTCACCTAACTGTTCATCATGCAAAAAAGTAAAACAATGGTTTGATGAAAATAAAATACCTTACAAAGAAAAAAATATTTTTACTTCGGTTTTAAATCCCGAGGAGTTAAAGGATATTTTAAAGAAAACTGAAAACGGAACTGATGATATTATATCGACACGAAGTAATATCATTAAGGAAGGTAAAGTAAATATTGATGACATGAAAATAAGTGAATTGATTCAATTTATTATCAAAAATCCTTCTATTTTAAAAAGACCTATTATGGTTGATGATGATAAAATTCAGGTTGGATATAATAAATATGAAATATCATCATTTGTTCCAGCAGCTAAAAGGGTAGCATACAACAATTGTCCTCACTCACAAATGTGTGATAATTGTCCAAATGCAAAGAATATTAAATAAAAAACTAGGTTTAAACCTAGTTTTTTATTTCTTTATTGTACTAAAAGCACGGACTTGTTTATTTTTAGGATTATCAACATATGGGACATTTGCTTCTGTACATATTTCTTTTAAAGCCTCCTTGGCTTTATTTAAAGAATTTCCTTCAAGTTCAAGTTCATAGTCGACAATTCCATTATAAGTATTTTTATCAATTGAGAAATCACCTTTGTCTTTAAAATTATTAAATTGAATTCTTTCAGTTTCAAGGGAGGCTTGAATTTTTAGTTCTTCTGGATTGATGTTTAACATTAATAAAACGTCTTTAATAGAACATTTTGGGAAGACGCCTTTGTCACGGAAATCTTCATATTGTCTCCATGATATTTTTTCATTTTTTTCAAGTAAACCTTCGGCCATAGGTGCTTTTAAAGTCATCATAAAAATATCTCTTTCTCTTATTCTAAGGCCAATACCTGCTTTTTTTAATTTAAAATCATCGGTATCGATATAATGGTTTATTTGTTTAACACGGTCATATTTTTCAGCGTGATAAAAATCTATAATCTTATTATAATCATCTTTACTTATTAGACATTTAGCTTCAATCTCTATATTAGTAGCCATTTCTTTTTCCTCTTTTCATAAATATGATACAATAATTGAGTATTATATAAAAGATAAAGGGATTTATTATGTTAGAAAATTTATTTAGTATCGAAGAATTTAATAATAATTTTTGGTGGTTATACCTTATACTAGCGGTAATAGTTGCGTTAGTTTTTTTAAGTTTATTAATAATTAAATTTAAGAAAAAAGATAATAAAAGCACTATTGATTATAAAGAGATTTTTAATGATCTTGGTGGAAAAACAAATATTATAAGTCATGAATTAAAAGGGACAAGACTTGTATTAGTTTTAAAAGATTATAATCAAATTAATCGTGAAAAACTCACTAAATATGGTGTAGAAAGAGTCGTTGTTATGGCTAATAAATATATCCTTGTTGGGAAAAAAGAAAATCTTGAAGAGATAAATAATAATTTAGATTAATTTTAAGTTAATAAGATCTTCTTTTATTTTTTCAATTGGTAGACCCATTACATTATAAAAACTACCATCAATTTTTTTGATGAAATGAAATTTAGTGTCATCTTGTATTGAATAGGCGCCAGCTTTATCAAGTACATTAATTGATTTTAAGTAGTTATTAATTTGCGATTCTGTTAATTTTGAAAAAGTAACTTTAGTTATAACTTCTCTTTTAATCGTAATTCCATTATAAAAAATAGTGTAACCACTAATAACTTCGTGAGTATTATTGCTTAATGTAGATAAAAACTTTCTTGCTTCATCAATATTTTTTGGTTTCCCATATATTTGATTATTAAAATAAACAATTGTATCTACTGTTATTAAGCAATCTTCTTTATTAATTTTATCTTTTAAGGAAAGTGCTTTATGGAAACTTTCTTCTAAAGCATAGTTTTTTAAGTTGGGTGAAAGGTTTTTTTCATTAAATAAAGGGACAATTATTTTAAAATTGTCCGTTATTTTATGCATTAATTCTTTTCTTCTAGGAGAAGATGAGCCAAGAATAATCATAATTAAGATTTTTTGTTCATGATTAAAGGAATAATCATTGGGTTACGTTGAGTCTTTCTGAAATAATATTTTGAAACAACGCTCTTTATTGTATTTTTTAAGTCTTGGAAAGTAACTTTATTAGAATTTAAAAGTTCATTTAATGCATCTTGAACTTGAATTTGGGCATGTCTTACTAAATGGTCTTCATTTTTTCCATATGAAACGAATCCAACTGTTTGAATTCTTGGTTCACATAAAAGTTTGTTGGTTTTACTATCTAACAATATAAAAACACTAACCATACCATCATCTTGTAAAACCTTACGATCACCAATAACTTCTGTAGTAACCCCATTAGTATCATTCCCATTAATATAAATGTCATCGGCTTGGATTCTTTCGCCATCTTTAATATTGTGATTTTGTAAAATTAATGTATCCCCATTTGCTAAAACAAAGATATTATCTCTATTCATACCTAAAGATTCGGCAAGATCAGCATGAAGTTTTTGCATATGATATTCGCCATGTGCAGGCATAAAATATTTAGGTTTAAATAATTTTAAATTAAGTCTTAATTCTTGTCTTGATGGGTGACCAGAAGAGTGTATATCGCTAAAAACAGAATTTGTGATAACGTCTGCACCATATCTTGTTAAATTATTAACAACTTTTTGGATTGAAACGCCATTTCCTGGGATTGGAGATGAAGAAAATACTACAGTATCCCCAGGTTGAATTCTAATTTCTTTTAATAAACCATTGGCAATACGGCTTAAAGCAGCCATTGGTTCTCCTTGAGAACCTGTGCAAAGAACAACTAATTCATTGTCTGGAATGTATTTTGCTTCGGAAGCTTCTTTAATCATACTATCAGGAATTTTTACATAACCGAATTTTCTAGCACAATCAACAGTGTTTTCCATCGATCTTCCTAAAATAATTATTTTTCTTTTGTGAGAAAGGGTAGCATCAACAATTTGTTGAATTCTTGATATGTTACTAGAGAATGTTGAAATTATTAATCTTCCAGGTGCTCTATCAAAAATTTCATTAATCGAAGTAATGACATTTTTTTCGCTTGGTGTCCAACCTTCTTTTTCGGCATTTGTTGAGTCAGCTAAAAGTAAATCAACACCTTCCTCGCCCATTCTAGTCATTTTAGCAAGTTGAATATCTGGACCAACTGGCGTTAAATCAATTTTAAAATCGCCAGTTGTTACAATTCTTCCTTCTGAAGTATCTACACAAATACCAAAAGAATCTGGAATAGAGTGTGTGACTCTAAAGAAACTTACTTTATATTCACCCAAGGTTAAGATAGTGTCTTGATCATATTCTATAATTTTTATATTTGTTTTAATTTTTTTGTCTTCTAATTTTTGACGAATTAAAGCAGCAGCTAATTTTGGTGCGTAAATAACAGGAATATTAATAGTTTTTATTAAGAAAGGTATAGCACCAATATGGTCTTCATGACCATGAGTTATTAATAAGCCTCTTATTTTATAATTATTTTCTTTTAAATGAATATAGTTAGGTATAACGTAATCTACACCAACTAAATCATCTTCTGGAAATTTAACTCCTGCATCTATAATAATTAAATCATTTTGACTTTCAATACAATAAGTGTTTTTACCAACTTCACCTAAACCACCTAAAGCATATACTTTAATAGGATTTTGCATAAAATTTCTCATAAACGTACAGTCCTTTTATTTTCTTTATTTACTTCTTTTGCGTTAATATTATATTAAAATTTATATAATATAACAAATGTTAAATTGTAAATTTTTATTAAATATTTTATTTTTTAATAAAATATATATCAAAATAATTTATTAATAAATGCAAAAATAAATTTAAATGATTGTTTTAATTGAAACATTAATTTTAATGCTTTTATTTAAAGTTTATTTTCGTTAAAATATGTTTATAAATATTTAGGTATATGTTGTGTTTTTATTGGTCACAACCTTTCTAGCTCTAGGCCATAAATTAGAGACTATCTGTTTAAAAATAAAATTTGTACTAAATTTATTATTAAACATGATACATACCTATCTTTTTTTCTTTATATAGGAGGAATTATATAAATATGAAGAAAATTAAAAAATTGATGTTTGCTGTTACTGCAGCAGTTTTAGTTGGTGGTCTTGCAAGCTGTGGTGGAGACAATAATGAAGATGGCACAAATTACAAAGTTGCTATGATTACCGATTACGGTGACATTACTGATGAATCATTCAACCAAACAACTTGGGAAGCAGTTAAAGAATATTGTGAAACTGAAAAAGTTGAATACAAGTATTATAAACCAGCTGATAATAGTGATGCTGCACGTATTGAATCAACAGAAAAGGCAATTGATGATGGATACAATGTAGTCGTTATGCCAGGTTATGCTTTCGCTAAAACTATCGATACAGTAGCTGAACAATATGCCGATGTTAAATTTATTGCTCTTGACGTCGCAAAAGGCGATTTATTAGGTGCTCACTATAGTGATTATAATTTTAATCCAGATGATAAAAAATGGGCTGGTTATAAATTACCATCAAACGTTTATTGCGCAATTTATCAAGAAGAATTATGTGGATATATGGCTGGTTATGCCGCTGTTAAAGAAGGATATACAAATCTTGCATTTTTAGGTGGTATGGCAGTTCCTGCAGTTGTTAGATATGGTTATGGATTTGTTCAAGGTTGCGATGCTGCTGCTGAAGGAAAAGAAATCAAAATTACATATGCTTATGGCAATCAATTCCAAGGTGATGCCGATATAAAAGCACGTACTGATACATGGTATAAAGGCGGTGTTGAAGTTGTTTTTGCTTGTGGTGGTAGTATCTATACTTCTGCTTGTGAATCAGCAAAAGAATATAATGGTAAAATCATTGGTGTTGACGTTGACCAATCCTATATCATTAATGGTAATTATGGCGCTGGTATGTGCATTACTTCTGCTATGAAAGGTCTTGGTGTTACCGTTAAAAATAGATTAAATGATCTTATTAAAGAAGGTAAGTTTAAATCAGATATTGAAACATTAGGTTTGGTTTCTGGTGAAGATCCAGATGCTAACTACGTTCAATTACCAACAAAGACATGGTCAATGAAGAAATATACTGTTGAAGATTATAAAGCGCTTGTTAAGAAATTATATGATGGAACAATTAAAGTCAGTAATGATACAAGTAAGGAACCAACAGTTAGTGCAACAACTAAAGTAGAATATCAAGGAAACATTAAATAAATTGTTTTAAAATGCTTAAAAGGGAGGTTAAACCTCCCTTTTTTAAAAAATAGTGGAGAACTCTATGGAAAATAATTACGTAATTGAGATGGTGAACATAACAAAAACTTTCCCTGGAATTATTGCTAATGATGACATAACATTGCGATTAAAAAAAGGCGAAATACATGCATTGTTAGGTGAAAATGGTGCTGGTAAATCAACTCTTATGAGTGTACTTTTTGGTCTTTATACACCTGATAATGGCTATATTAAAAAAGATGGAGTACGTGTAGAAATTAAGAATCCAAATGATGCTACTGCATTACATATTGGTATGGTCCATCAACATTTTAAATTAGTTGATGTTTTTACCGTTTTGGATAATATTATCTTAGGAGCTGAGACTACAAAGTTTGGTTATTTAGATAGAGTTCATACAAAAGAAAAAATTAGTGAATTATCTAAAAGATATGGCTTATATGTTGATTTGGACGCAAAAATAGAAGATATCACTGTTGGCATGCAACAACGTGTTGAAATTTTAAAAATGTTATATCGTGATAATGATATTTTAATTTTTGATGAACCAACAGCAGTTTTAACACCTCAAGAAATCGATGAACTAATGCAAATTATGCGAAATTTGGCTAATGAAGGCAAATCAATTTTATTTATAACGCATAAATTAGATGAGATTATGGCTGTCGCTGATAATTGTACAGTTTTAAGAAAAGGTAAAGTTGTTGGTGAGGTTGAAGTAAAAAATACTACGAAGGAAGAATTATCAGAAATGATGGTTGGTAGAAAAGTCCAACTTCAAGTTAATAAAGAAGAAAAAGTTCCTGGTCAATCAGTTTTGCAAGTTAGGAATTTAAGCATGTTTGATAAAATTCGTAAATTATTTGTCGTTAAAAATGTATCTTTTGATGTTAAAAGAGGTGAAATACTTTGTATTGCAGGTATTGATGGTAATGGTCAAAGTGAATTGATATATGGCATTACTGGACTCGAACCAACTTACGATGGTCAAATATTTCTTTGTGGAAAAGACATTACTAATCTAAGTATTAGAAAAAGAAATTTGATTGGCTTAGCACATATTCCTGAAGATAGACATAAATATGGCCTTGTTTTAGATTATCCATTGGATTACAACTTGGTTTTACAAAAATATTTTGAAAAACCATATTCTAAAATTGGTTTTATAGATAAAAATGAAATAAGAAAATATGGTGTTAGATTAATTGAGGAAAATGATATCAGAACTAGCCAAGGAACTTTTACTAAAGTTAGAAGTATGAGTGGTGGTAATCAACAAAAGGCTATTATAGCCCGTGAACTTGATAGAAATTGTGATTTAATTGTTGCCGTTCAACCTACACGTGGTCTTGATGTTGGCGCAATTGAACACGTCCATAAACAATTAATTGCTGAAAGAGATAAAAATAAAGCCGTATTATTAGTGTCTTTAGAACTTGATGAAGTCATGAATTTATCTGATAGAATCCTTGTAATGCACAAAGGAGAAATTGTTGGTGAATTTGATCCAAAGAAAGTTACAAGACAAGAATTAGGGCTTTATATGGCCGGCGCAAAACGCCAAACTATAAAATAATTGTAGGAGAAAAATATGGAAAAAATAAAAAATGAAAAGGAAAAATCCAATAAAGTTAAGCAATTTTTTCATAATGTTTGGTTTTCGATTAAAAGATTTTTTAAATGGCTTCTTTCAATGGAAGGGTTTGTTACTTTTTTAACATCGATATTGTGTATATTAATTGGCTTAATCATCGGTTATTTAGTTTTGCTCTTTATTAATTATAGAGGTGCAACAGAAGGTATTTTAACCTTAATACAAAACTTTATGTCTTACAGTAAACCAGAATTACAAATTAAATATTTTGGTTTAACCTTAGCACAAACCGCTCCTTTAATTATGACTGGTTTATCAATTTTATTTGCTTATAAAGCCGGATTATTTAATATTGGTGCTGCTGGTCAATATACAATGGGAGCTTGTGCGTGTCTTATTTCAGCATTAGTTTTCAAGCTGCCATGGTATGTTTGTTTGCTTTTTGCTGTCTTGGCTGGGGCAATTTGGGGAAGTATTGTTGGTATGTTTAAGGCTTTCTTAAACGTTAACGAAGTTATTTCTGCAATCATGCTTAACTGGATTGGTTTGTATTTAACAAATATCCTTATTACTGATTCTAGTGCTTGGGATACAATAAAACATGAAACATACTCAGTTGAAATTGTGAACCCAGGTGCTATTTTACCAAAACTTGGATTAGATGAATTATTTAATCAATCGTATGTAACGATTGCCATTTTTATTGCTGTTATTGTGGCAATTATCGTTTTAATCGTGTTAAATTTTACTACATTTGGTTATGAACTCAAGGCTACCGGGTTTAATAAGAATGCTGCTAGATATTGTGGTATGAAAGAGAAAAAGAATATTATTCTTACAATGGCAATTTCAGGTGGTCTTGCTGGGTTAGGCGCTTCATTATATTTCCAAGCCGATCTTCAACCATGGTATGCTTCTTCAGCCATACCAGCAATGGGCTTTAATGGTATAAGTGCAGCTTTCTTAGGCGGTTTAAATCCAATTGGAACGATTTTCTCATCTTATTTCCTAAGTCATCTTACTAGTGCCGGGGCTAAACTTGATACAAATTACTATAGTGCACAAGTTTCAGATTTGATTTCTTCCGTTATCATTTATTTATGTGCATTTGTTGGATTCTTTAAATATTTTGTTATAAAAAAACAAATGGACACAGAAATTGATCGTTCTCTTTTTTCAAGAAAGAGTAAAAAATTAAGTAAGAAAGGAACAAAATAATATGGACATTCTTGCACTTGTTATTCAATATACATTAGTTTTTGCTTCTGTATTAGCACTTGTTGCTTTAGGTGGTATGTTTGCCGAAAGAAGCGGTGTTATTAATCTTGGCCTAGAAGGTACAATGGTTATTGGCGCTTTAGGTGGAGCGTTAACAATGAGATTTTTGCCAGATAATACCCCTACATTTGCTGTTATTGTGCTTGTATTACTTGCAAGTATTGTATGTGGAATGCTTTATTCCTTATTACTTGCAGTAGCTTCTATTACATTTAAGGCTGATCAAACCATTACTGGTACTGCTTTAAATATTATGGCCACTGCTCTTGCTACTGTTGTTGTAAAAGCAATAACTTTGAATGTAGATGGAAAGGCAACTCCAAAACTCGATTATATTCAACTTCAAAAATCATTTATTTTTTATTCTGACGAAATAAATTTTGCTTGGATTCTTCCGGTCTTATTATTAATTATTGGAGCAATTTTAGTTTTGCTTGCTATTATTAAATTTAAACAAAACAAAAAGAAACAAAAAGTACTCTTATGTATTGGAATTTCTTCATTTGTGCTATTTGTATTATTTTCAATACTTTGTGCTTTTGGTTTAATTGATATTTCCTTTAACTGGGCTGTATCACTAAGTTTATTTATTTTCTTTGTTTTATATTTATTAAACTTTATTTTCAACAAAATCCCTTTAAAGAAAAAAATAAGTGCCAGTAATATTGTAACTCTTATAGTTATTTATTTATTGTTTTTGGCATCAGTAATCTTTAATTTATTAAATCGTACAGTCATTAAAATTCAATTAAACTGGTTCACAGTTATTATGTTTGTTTTAGTCTTTGTTGCTTATTATGTTATTTATCATACAAGATTTGGTTTAAGATTAATGTCTTGTGGTGAGAATCCTCAAGCGGCTGATTCAGTTGGTATTAATGTTATTAAAATGAGATATTTAGGAGTTTTAATATCAGGATTCTTTGCAGGGATTGGCGGAATTGCTTTTATTGCGAGTGTTAACTCTTCGTGGTCCTTTGATGTTGGTGTTGCTGGATTCGGTTTCTTAGCATTGGCGGTCATGATCTTTGGTCAATGGAAACCTTTAGCTATTCTCTTTGGAGCAATTATCTTCGCGGTATTCCGTGCTATTGGCTTAATTTATGTTAGTATACCAATCCTTAAAGATTTAAAGATTGATTCGACTTGGTATTCGATGCTTCCATATATTGTGTGCTTGATTGTTCTTGCGTTTACTAGTAAAAAATCTCGAGCACCAAAAGCTGAAGGTATTCCTTACGATAAGAGCCAAAGATAGAATATTAAAAATTAAAAAGTTGCAATTATAAGAAATTGCAACTTTTTCTTTTCTGGTTCTGTGAAATAAAGTGTGTATGGAAAAAATATCATACACACTTATTTTCACAGTTTTAATGGCTCTGCAATTGTTATACACAATTATACACACCTTATTTCACAGAGCTTCTTTTCTTCAAAATCTATATATAAAATGGCCTAAAATTTTAAATTAGGCCATTTTATATATTCATTATTCTACAAAACTATTTTCTTATTTTCGATTTGTTTTTGATAAGTTTCTATTTGTGAATCAACATCGAGTTCTTTAAATTGATTCATATATAATTCATAGTAATAACCTTTTTTATTCATAAGAGAAACATGATTACCATCTTCAATTACTTTACCATTTTTCATAACGAGGATTCTATCACAATCAACGATAGTTGACAATCTATGAGCGATGATAATTGATGTTCTTCCTTTTAACATTTTGTTAACTGATCTTTGAATAATTGCTTCGGTTTCAGTATCGATTGAAGAAGTTGCCTCATCTAATATTAATATAGCTGGATTTCTAATTAAGGCTCTAGCAAATGATATTAATTGTTTTTGACCTTGCGATAATTCATCTCCACCATCTTTTAAGAATGTATTATATCCATTTTTAAGTGTAAGAATGAAGTTATGTATATCAAGTTTCTTACAAACATCAATTATTTCTTCATCTGTTGCATCATGCTTACCATATTTAATGTTATCTTTGATAGTACCTTTAAATATGAATGGATTTTGTTGAACATAACCAATATTACTTCTTATCCAACCTACCGAACGTTTTTTATAATCGACTCCATCAATTAAAACTTTACCTTTTGTTGGTTCATAGAATCTACACAGTAAATTAACGGTTGTAGATTTTCCAGATCCCGTTTCGCCAACAATTGCACAACTTGCTCCCTTTTTAATATCTATATTTAAATCATGAATTACTTCAACACCTTTTAAATAAGAGAACGAAACATGATCAAATTTAATATCACCTTCAAGTTTCTCAAAATTTTCTGTTTTGTTATGGAAAAGGTCACCATATTTTTTAATTACTTCGTTTGAATCAACAAGGGTTGGTTTTGTGTTTATTAAACTAAATATTTTTTCAACACTTGCTTGAGTAGCCATTAATTCACTAATAATTTCACTGAAATCACCAATTGGATTATAAATGCTACTTACAAAACCTAAGAAAACAATAAATGTTCCTAAGCTATATGTGACAGAATCTTTAACACCTAACATTGGGAAAACAATAATGATTATTGATGTAGTAATAGTACTTAAAAGAGTGATAGATGGATAATAAGGAGCACTAACTCTACCGGCTTTATATCTTTTCTTAAAGACGTCTTCAGTCGTATCATCGCATTCTTTATAGATATTTTCTTCAATACCCATTGTTTTAATTGTCTTGTTTCCATTAATACATTCAGCTAACCATTTAACAAAATCGCTATAAGCGTTTCTTGCAATACGGTGAAATTTAAGTATTTGCTTTTCAAAGAAGAGAGTGAGTAAACCGATTAACGGAGTTGTGGCTAAAATGATTAATGATAACTTCCAATCAGTTGAAAACATTGTTACTAATGTAAATATTAAGTTCATTGAAATCCAAAAAACTCTTAAAACACTATAAGACATAACGTCGCCAATACTAGCAGCATCGTTTTGTAAACGAGCTATTAACCATCCAGATGGGGTTTTATCATAATAACTATATGAAAGTTCTTGAATACGCTTAAAGGCATCTCTTCTTAAACTAGTCATAATAGTCATTTCAAAATAATTCATTAAGAAGAAAGTACCAAAAATTGATATTGATCTAAAAACGATTAGGGATATATATAAAATTATTGTTGCAAAAAAGGTAATATTAAATTTAAATCCTAAAATATTAAAGTTTAAAATTACATCAAATATGTTGTTTGTAATAGCAATGTTTTTACTAGAATTTGTTAAAGCAAAATTGACTGCTGGCGTAAAAGAACTATCAAAAAAGGATGTTCCAATCATACATAGAACAATCAATATAATTAAAGGCCAATGTGGTAAAAGATATCTAAATGCATCTTTCCAAACGCCTAAATTTAATTTCTCTATTTTGTCTTCATCTTTATATATTTCTGCCATAATTTTTATACCATTTTTGTTTGTATTTCGTAAATTCTCTTATATAAACCTTTCTTTTTGATAAGGTCTTCATGTTTTCCTATTTCAGAGATTTTTCCATCCTCTAAGACAATAATTAAATCAGCATCTTTAGCGGTTGAGATTCTATGAGTAATAATAAATGTTGTTGATTTATGTTTGGCTTCTTGCAAAGATTTTCTAATTTCATAATCAGTTTCAGTATCAACAGCACTTAAACTATCATCAAAGACAATAACAGGTGCTTCGGTAATTAATGTTCTAGCAATGGCAACACGTTGTTTTTGTCCGCCAGAAAGAGTCATACCTTTCTCGCCAACAGGAGTTTTATAACCTTCTTTAAATTGCATAATATTATCATGAATATGTGAGATTTTTGTTGCATATTCAATGTCTCTTTGAGTTGCATCTGGCTTAGCAATTTTTATATTATCTTCAATTGTTTTGCTAAAAAGGAAAGGATCTTGAAGAACAGTCGAAACATTTCTTCTTAAATAATGTTTTTGGATAGTTTTTATATCATGCCCATCAAGTAAAATTTCACCACTTGAGCAATCATAAAGTCTTGTTAATAAATAAATTAAAGTTGTTTTTCCACAACCAGTTTTGCCCATAATAGCAACAGTTTCCCCGGCCTTAACTTTAAATGAAATATCTTGCAATACAGGATCTTTAGCATCACAAAACATATATGAAACATTTTTAAATTCAATATTTCCTTTAATTTCGGGTGTTTCACCTTTATATAAATCTTCCATTGGTTCATCAAGTATCATGGAAATTCTCTCTAAAGAAGCATTAGCTCTTGCTAAATTAGAAAGAATAGTTGCAAGGTCTCTAATTGGCCAAACCATCATATTGGTAAAAGTAAATGAAACATAGAAAGTCCCAAGACTTATTCCATTTGGATCGCCTTTTGAACCTAAATAATAAAGATAGAAACCAAAAATTGTTGTTAAAGCAATTTGACTAAAAACAAAAATATCACTACTTGAAAAGAAAAATGCACTTAGTTTTCTCCATCGCATATATTTTTGTTTATAATCTTGAATATATTTTTCGAAACTATCTATTTCATATTTCTCATTATTAAAGGCTTTTACAAGTCGGACAGAAGCTAAGTTTTCTTCAATTTTGCCAGACATTTCTGATTCGCTATCATCAGTTACTTTATATCTTCTTCTAACTTCTTTAACTAAAAAGAATGAATAAATGAACATAAAAGGCATTAATGCTAAAGAAACTAAAGCGATTTTAATGTTTGTTATAGCGAGTAAAATAAATGAAAAAGTAACAATATAAACTGTATACATTATAGAATGCATATCTTGAGCAATAAATCTTCTAAAAACTTCTTCATCTCTTGTTGCGGCTTGTAATATGTCACCAGTAGGCAATGATTTAATAACTGAATATGGAAGTCTTTCAATATGGAAGAATAATTCAGATTGCATATTTTTTGAAAATTTTCCTGAAAAATAACTTCGCATTATAAGTCTTGTTAATAAAAATCCTACATTAATAATGGTAAATACTAGTAATATAATCGCAAAAAACCAAATATGAGTAGATAAAAATTTTATTCCACCAAAAAGATTTATGAATGCAGTCTCTAAAATATTGTCTGAACCATTCGATGTAATTAGTTGTTCTAATGTAATTTCTGAATTATATGTAAGTCCATTATTTTTTTGGCAAGTCAATATATCAATTAATACTTTATTGCCATAAGTTGCTAAAAGTGAAATAAAAATTGTAAACAAAAGTAAAATAAAATATGTAAAGTAGACCACTTTACACCCTTTTAAATATACTCGCATAGCTTTTCTAAATTTTGACATAAAAATATTTTAACAAAACTAATAATAAAGTAAATACAATGAAAATTAGAAATATGATATTATAATTCTATGGAAAAAGAAGATTTAAAGGAAAAAAAGCAAGATATAGATTTAAATAAAGATATAAATGAAAAAAATAATGAAAAAGTAGATAAGTTATCAGATGAAGAGAAAGAAAAAAAGAAGAAAATTCTTCATTATATTTGTTATTTGCTATTTATTTTATTAGTTACTGGATGTGTTCTTGCTGTTTCGTTATTACAAGGAAATACTGCCGAAAAAGTTTTTGTTTTATTTAAAAATATGAATTTTAAATATTTTAGCGTTTTATGTTTCGCTATAATTTTTAATTTTTTTCTTGGTGCTTTTATTTTATGGTTGTTTGTTAAACTTTATAGTAAACGATATAAATATCACCAAGCACTAGCGAATCAAGCAATTGGAAATTTTTACAATGGAATTACTCCAGGTTCTAGTGGTGGACAAGTTGCACAAATTTATACTTTTAATAAGCAAGGCGTATCTATTAGCAATGCTGCAAGTGTTATGGTAATGATGTATATCGTTTACCAGTCATGTCTTATTATTATGGGAATTATAAGTGTTGCAACTCACGCTAAAGACTTTTTAGAATTACAAACTATAAATATTACGGTCAACGGACAAAATATTCCTGTTCCTGTTATTTTATTTATTATATTAGGCTTTGGATTAAATCTCTTGGTTATTATTCTTTTAATATTTATGTCTACTTCTGTTAGGTTTCAAAATTTTGTTACTGTTAAATTAATAAACTTTTGTGCAAGGATACATTTAATTAAAAAACCTGATGAAACAAGACTTAAAGTTAAAACTCAAGTTGAAAATTTTAGAATTGAATTTAGGCGTCTTCAATCTAACATTCCTTTTACATTGCTTGTTTCATTGCTTACATTATTCTCTTTAGTTATAGTTGATTCTTTTCCTTTTTTATGTGGGTTGGCATTAAATGGATTTAATGAATTTACATCTGGTAGTGATGTATTTAATAAAGTTTTTCTATCTATTGTCTATACAAATTTTCATCAAATGATGACTGGACTCATACCACTTCCTGGATCTAGTGGTATTAGTGAATATGTATTTTTCTTACTTTTCCAATCATATTTTGATGCAACTTCATTTGAACAAAATGGAGGGGTTAATGCAGTTATGCTTTTATGGAGATTTATGACTTTCCATATTCCATTTTTAATAACTGGTATTATAAGTGCAACATATAAAAGTAGAGGCGCTGAGGAGGTTTTTATTACAAGCGACAAACAAACTTATTATACAATTCAAATGGAAACATATGATGAACGTAAAGTGAGCAGTGATCGTGCATATCAAAATAATGTTGTTGAAAGACAAGAAAAAGTATTAAATTACATTAAGAAGAAAAAGAAAAATGATGAAATTGAAGATGATAATATGAATGATAAGGATTAATTAATATGAATATAGCATTATTTACTGATACATATGTTCCTGAGATAAATGGTGTTGCGACAAGCGTTGAGTCGTTATATAAATCGCTTAAAAAACGTGGCCATAATTGTTATGTTATAACAACAGGAAGTGAAGATAATGTTGTTTTTAAAAATGACATTATGAGAATTAAGGGTTTTGAATTAAAAAAACTATATGGTTACCGCGTATCTCCTTTATTTTCAAACGATGCTTTTAAAATTTTAGAAACATTGAAATTAGATATTATACATATAAATACTCCTTTTACAATTGGCCAATTTGGTTTTGCTGTAGCAAATAAATTAGATATTCCTATAGTTTATACATATCATACGATGCTTGAAGATTATACCTATTATGCAACAAAAGGATATTTTGATCGTTTTTCTAAATGGACAATTCGTGAGTTTATGAAAGCAGATATGGAAAGATCCACTGAAATTATTGCACCAAGCGAAAAAACATTGGTCTATCTAAGAAGTATAGGTATAAAAAAATACATAAACGTAGTTCCAACTGGTTTTGATTTTTCGCGTTTTACAAATGTTAAAAAAGATGATCCAAAAGTTTTAGAGATAAAAAAGACTTTTAATATAAATAATGATAATAAGGTTTTGTTATGCTTAGGAAGAGTTGCCAAAGAGAAAAGTTTTGATGTAATAATTAGAGGATTTAGTGTATATCTTGATTTAAATAAAAATGATGATAAAACATTAATTTTATTTGTTGGTGATGGTCCTGAACTTGGGAATTTAAAAGAATTAGCTAAATCATTAAAAATTTGCGATAGAATAAAATTTGTTGGAAAGGTTCCTGTTGATGAAACACAGTATTATTATAGATGTAGTGACATATTTTTGAGTGCTTCAACGAGTGAAACTCAAGGACTCACATTTATGGAAGCAATGGCTTCTTACATCCCTATTTTTTGTAGATTTGATAATAATCTTGTTGGAGTTATTGAAAATTATGTAACTGGTTTTTTCTTTTCAGATGATAATGAATTTCCAATGAAATTAAAAGAAATATTATCATTAGACGAAAAGAAGATGGATGAAATTAAAACACAAGCGTTTAATTCTATTGATAAATTTAGTGAAAAGAATTTTTATGACAATATAATTAAAGTATATGAACGAGCAATTAGAAAAAATTGGTAAAACAAATAAACTTAAAAATTTAAAAATTAAGAGTAATGAAATCATACTTGATTTTGATTTTTTTAAATTAAAAATTTTCCCTGATATAGAAAGTAAATATAATTTTAAAATTGGTGAAACTTATAGCGATGAATATATTAAGAAATGTATTTCTGATAACAATAAAACCATAGTAAATCAATATGCGCTTAATAAACTTAATAACAAATTTTATTGCGAAAGTGATATTAAAGTTAAACTTTGTAAAAAGTTTAAAAATTTACCTTCATCTTTTTTAAATGAGATTGTAAAAACTCTTAAATCTAAAGGGGTTATAGATGATAAAAAATATGTTGAAGAATACTTAAGTTATTTTAATAGTGGCGGCTATGGAAAATATTACATAATTAATTTTTTTAAAAATAAAAAAATTTCTAGCAAGATCATTAATTCATTAAAATTTGATGATAAGTTAGAAAAAGAAAAAGCAATTACTTACTTTGAATTAATTAAAAATAAATTTGTTTCAAAAAATTTTATAAAACAAAAGAAAAAATTATATGAAAATTTATTAAGAAGGGGTTTTGATATCTCATTAATTTATGATATTGTTTCTTCAATCAAGATAGATGAAACTAAAGAAGAATATCAAATTACTAAAGCTTATCTTAAATTAAAGAATAAATTTAATAACGAGAAAATAGATGAATCTCAGAAGAAAAACAAAATCATAAGTAAACTTATTGCAAAAGGCTATGCTTATGAAAAGATATTAGAAATTATTAAAAAGGATGAGGAAGGGAGCTTAAAAAATGATTAAGGATTTAAAAGATGGTAGCAGTGCAAATGGTATATACCTTGTAAAAAATTGTATTAAAGGTGTTTCTACTTCTTCTAATGCAACTGTATATTTGAATGTTATTTTGCAAGACAATAGTGGGACTATTGAAGGGAAAAAATGGGATGCCAGTCAAGAAGATTTTGAAAAATTTAAACCAGGCAATATCGTTAGAATTGATGGACAAGCTTATGAATATAGGGATAAACTCCAAGTGAAAATTCTTGGGTCTTATTTAGTTGATCAAGATAAGGTTGATTTAAATGATCTTATTATAAGCTCGCCAATTCCAGTCGATATTTTAAAAGAAGATTTTAAAAGATATTATAACAGCGTAAAAAATAAAGATTGTAAGATTATTTTAGAAGAGGTATTTAAAAAATATTTCAAAAAATATATTGATTATCCTGCTGCTGTTTCAAATCATCATGATTTTTATCATGGATTACTTTATCATTCTATTTCAATGTGTAAATTAGCTGAACAAATTCAAAAGCTTTATCCTGAGGCAAATTATGATCTTTTGATTAGTGGTTGTTTATTACATGATATTGGTAAAGTTATAGAATTTTCTGGATCAGTTGCAACTAAGTACACTGATGAAGGTAATTTATTAGGACACATTACAATTGGTATGTCAATTGTAAGAGAAATTGCGGATGAAAAACAGATTAAAAGTGAAGTTCCTTTACTTTTAGAACACATGATTCTATCGCATCATGGAAAATATGAATATGGTTCCCCGGTACTTCCTGAAACAATTGAAGCTTTACTTTTATCAATGATTGATGATATGGATAGTAAAATGATGACTCTTAGTAAAGCATACAAAAATGTAAAAGAAGGAGAAAGAACTGATAAGATTTTTTCATTCGATAATAGATCTTTCTATAAGCCTCATAAACTAGACTAAAAATAGTGCGTTATATATATGTTTTTTAAAAAAGTCCTTGTATCTAACAAGGACTTTTTGTTAATTAGGTATTTTGTTATTTAAAACATCTTGATATATATCTTTTAATTTTGATCCAATAATTTTTAAATCTCTTTCTTTAGCAACTTCATAACCTTTATCAAGCATTTTTTCGTCACGGTTATTTAAACAATGATTCACAAGTTCTTTGAATTCATTTATGTTTTTACCTTTATAACAATTTAATTTATCTGTTAGCCAAGGATTAAAAACTGCGTGATCTCTAACAATCAATGGGCATCTACTTGCAAGAGCTTCAAGAACGACAATACCTTCAGTTTCTTCACGAGTTGGAAACAACATACAACTTGCGTATTGATAAGCTCCTTTAATAATGTTTCCTTTAATATATCCTGGTAATATTACATTCTTACTTCTATGTCTAATACAGCGATTGATGTAAGAAGAAGTTAAAATTTTATTTAAATGCCCAAACCAAATAAATTTTACGTCAGGGAATTGTTTAGCAACTTCTATAAAGTCATCAATACCTTTTCGTTTAAAGTAAAAGCCAACACCAATAACAACTTTTTCGCCTTCTTTAATGTTGAAGTATTCTTTGAATTCTTTAACATAATTTTCATTAGGTTCATAGTCTTTTAAAACTATACCATTAGATAAGGCGATAATAGGTCTATGCACTTTTTTATAATTTTCGATGAGTGATTTTGAATATGGTGTAGGTGTAATTATCAAATCAGCATGAGAATACATTCTATCTATCAAGAAGTTATATAAAGGTTGTATTAAAAAAATTAATCTAAAGGAATTTTTTAAATCTTCATGAGTTGAATGAGCGTGAACGATAACTTTTATGCCTTTTTTGTGTAATTTTTTTAATAATCTATAAGAACCAGATGTATAAGAATTGATGTGAGCAATATCATATTGATCATGTTTATTTAAAGTAAAATCAACATTATTTTCTTTAAGAGCAATCTGTTGTTGAGCTAATGCTCTTCCAATGCCACTTGCTGACATCATTTTCATGTTTTCTAAATATAATAAAACTTTCATAAAATAATAATTAAAATTATTTTAAGCCATCTTTTATTTTTGTGGCAACAGTTGGTAAATTAAGATCACCATATTTATTCATTTCAAGTTTTAAACCATCTGGAGCATTATATCTTGGAATTACATGAACATGGAAATGTTTTATAGTTTGACCTGCAGCTTCATAGCAGTTTGTTAATATATTAACGCCTTTCGCTCCTAGTGATGTAATATCGACTTGACCAATTCTTTGTGCAACATTCATTACTTTATTCATGATGTCTTTTGGGGTAGATAAAAAAGAATCATAGTGTTCTTTTGATATAACAAGGCAATGACCATAACTAACAGGGTTAGTATCTAAAAAAGCCATAACATCATTATCTTCATAGATGATTGTTGTGTTAATTTTGTGATCTGCAATTTTGCAAAAAATACAATTTTGATCGAATTTCATATTTATTCTCCTTCCTTATATTATATATAAAAAGAGAGCTGCTTTTAAGCAGCTCTTAACAATTAATTATTTTTGAATAAATCTGGATAATTAGATTTGAAGTAATCGTAAATTGATTGATCGTGATAAATTATTTCACAATTTTCTAAATAATGAGCAAAGGCAGTTGTTTTATAAGTAGAAGTACTAGCAATTGTATAGCCAATAGTTCTACTGATTACTTCTTGCTTCAATTTACTAGCAGCTGTGTTATCATAGGCGTTTTCGCCACCAATTGTTAACTTAGCTTGTGATGGAGCTTCTAAAACTTCGATTAAATAGAAGTTAGAGCTGTCTTTAATAACTATGGAATCAGCTGCATCATCAGTTTGTGAAACACTTCTCTTTAAGAAATAATGACCATTAATTTCTTTTAAATAAGAATTTTTATCAATGTTAGCAGGATTATTGAAATCTGTCATAACAGTATAATCAAATAATCTTGTTTTTACTTCACTTGGGAGAGATGAGAAACCACTATCTTTTGTTCCCCAATCAGAAGTGGTGTAATCAGTAATTCTAATATCATTTGTTTTAATTTCCAAACCAGTTTCAATTGAATAACTACCACTTGAAGTGAATGTTGATTCTGTAGTGCTATCGGTTGTTGATGGATTTAAAGTAATCTTTGCAAAATCTTCAATTAAATCACCATATTTTGTATTTTTATAATATGGATGTTTCTTACCATCAGCAAATTTTTTAACAGGATTACCATCTTTAGTTGGAGTTCCAAGAGTAAATCCACTTTCTACAAGAAGTTTACCTGATTCATTAAGAGGTTTTCCGCTTTCATCAAATAAATCATCATAAATACCTTTCCAAGCATTGGCTAAAATATCATAATTAATTTCTTTATCTTTAGTTGATTTATTAACATATTCTTCAACGAATGAATTAATTAATCTTCTAGCATCACTAACGTTTTTAGTTTCAGTGCTGATAGAGATATAGTTGATTTTACGTGATTGAGCTCTACTAATGGTTGTATATTGATTATCGTAAACATATTGTTCGATAAGCAATGTTTCCATAATGGTTGGCATAATTTGTTTATTGATATAATCACTATATAAACCTAAATGTAAAAGTGGTTTTTTAAATGTGTTGTTACTTCCGATAATTGTTGTTATATCTTCTTTAGTAACACTATTATCAATAATTACTTTATTTGTGAATATTGTTGATGACTCTTCATCATGTTTAGTGTTATATAAATCAGTTACGCCATTAATTTTATAAAGATCACCGGCTAAGCTACGAGCAAATTTACTTTCGTAGAAGTAATTTCTATATTTATTTGATTCAGCATTTGCTTTTTCAAATAATGTATTAACGACGTGTTTTTTAACAATTGATTTGAATAAATCAACACGAAGTTTGATAGTTTCTGTTAAAGAAGTTGGTTCTTCGTAATCGTATTTGTTACTATCATCCTTTTTGGTTTTGTCCCAATAAGCTTTGTGAGATTTAATAAATTCTAATTGTTTAGATTCATTTTCGCCATCATAACCACTAATAACAACATCTCCCTTTTCATTAACGGAATAAGCGCCAAATACGCCTTCTTCTAAAACTTTAAATAAAGCTTTTTGAACTTCAGTTGATGATGTTGAGCTGTCGTGTAAAGTATCATAGAGCCATTCGACTGTATTATGAGCAACGTTTGAGTTATTAACTAATACTTGATCTTTGGTTGCTTCGGTTGGTCGAGCATAAACTGTATCATTACAGGATGTAAGAAGAACAGCACTTGCTAATGCAAGTAAAGTAAATATCTTTTTATTTTTCATGATAACAGGCCTCCTTAACAATTGAATCAGGATTATTTTCAAAGCCTTTTTTGAAGTTTAACGCACAAGTTTCAGGAATTAATTTTGTTTTTCTTTGAGATTGTTGAACTTGTAATTGTTCAATGAAATTATCCCAAGTTTGGGTATTTGTATTTAATAAATCATATTCACTTGAATTTCTCTTTTGTTCAATATAGCTTGTAATTCTCTCGCCAATATTAACGCCAGAAATAGTATTGAATTGAACACCTAATTTATCAACTAACCATGTATAAATACGCATTTCATAATTTGCATCAAAACCTTTAACTTTACTCTTAACATTATCGGCTCTGGTGTTGTAATCATCATAAGTCATGGAATATGAATTCATGTATGTTAATTTTTGTTTGCCACTCTCAGTTTTTGGGAAATCTGGATTAATGCCATTTGCATTAGTTAATGGATTTTCGTTAGCATAATATTCGTTTAATGGAACATTATATGTTTCGCCATCATTAGTGACTTCTTTATTTTGTTCAAGGGCGCTTCTATTTACAACAATGAAATGAATTCCTTGATAACTAGAAGTTCCAGCTCTTACAACAATAATTGGGTTTCCATCATTATCACAAAGAATTTTCTTTGTAACGTTTCCAGTATAGTTACCTTTTTCATCATAATTTTTAATAGTGACATCTCTAAAACCTTTTAATGAAGAATATTCTTTATTTTCAGTTCCATTAGTCCACTTTCCATTTTCATCAAGATCTGTAAAGTGTTCATTTAAGATATCGCCTTCATCCTCTTTAACAGGATTGGCACCTGCTAAATTATCAGGAGTTATAAAGGCAAGATTGTGATTATTAAAATATTTATTAAATAAAATATTTCTTGGGTAATAGTTTGGATCATCATCATTAACTTTTTTGTTGCTATCGTCAGTGACAACGTCTTTAAGTTCGTTCATTTTAACAATAGCACCATAAGGAATTGAAGCAATTCCAAGTTTTTTGATTTCAGAAGCATCTTCTTCTGGAACTTTGAATGGATTGCTATTTGAATCTAATGACTTGCTAACTTCTTCGTTTGTATTGAAGAAAGTATCATACGCATAAATACCAAGTTTAAATTCATTAACAAAACTAGTTGATGTATCCATAATTTCAAGATCACCAAATTTTGTTTTTGATCCGGAATCATCAGATAAGTCTTCAGCAACTTGACCAAAATTAGTGCCTTTTGCAAGTTCAGTGATTACTGAATTTAAATTACGAACGTTATCAGATGAAATTTGTCCATTATAATATGCGCCACTTGCTGCATCGACATTAACTAAAACGTGTTTAACGTGATATGGAAGTCTTTCTGCAAGATAACCCTTATCACCCCAGAACAAATTGTTTGTTTTTTCTTCACTTTGATCTCCGGTGGTATCTTTTTTCCAAGTTTTAAAGGTATCGTAGTAAGTGTCTTCTAATTTAGTTTTGTATTCAGTTAATTGTAATTTTAACAATAATTCGGCTTCTGATCTTTTTGATTTAGCAATATCAGATAATTCTGTATCAAGAATATTTTCCCATTCAGTATCATATGACGTTCCATTGTCGGTTGCGTTCGTTGAAGCTTTTGATTTAAAACTATCAAGATTAATTTGTGCTTGCTTATCGCATTCTTTTTTCAATTCTTCGTTTTCACTAAGAGTAAACCATTGACGTACCATAACGTTATAAATTGCACTATAATATTTCGAGGTACTTTCTTGATTAGACTCAGTGTAATTCTTAAATAATTCATCAGCGGTATAAGTTGTTTGTTTTCCATTTACATCTTTGAAAGAAATAATAACATTTCCTTTTTCTGTAACTTCGTTACAACCCGCTAAAGAAAGCAATCCTACAGCAGCAGCTGCAAGTATAAGAACTTTTTTGCTTTTCTTCATGAGTAATCCTCCACATTTAAAATAAAACTACTTTTCAATAGTCCTAAATATTTTATACTCATACATGTTTAAAAACAACTATAAACACGTGCTTTTTGTAAAAGTTATACTTTAGTATAAAAGAAAATAATCGTTTTATTTGTTATTGAACTAATTTTGATATAAAATACTTAAAGTTTGAGGTAATTGTATGAATGAACTAGTAATAAAAAATTTACATGTCAGTGTTGATAATAAAGAAATATTAAAAGGCGTTGATTTAACGATAAATAAAGGAGATTTTTTAGCTTTACTTGGACCAAATGGTCATGGTAAATCCACACTTTTAGCTGCCATAATGGGGAATCCTCATTATCAAGTTACTGAAGGTTCCATTCTTTTCGATGGTAAAGATGTTTTAAAAATGAGTGTTGATGATAGAAGTAAAGTTGGAATTTTTTTAGGATTTCAAAATCCTTATGAGATACCTGGTGTTATTAGTGCTGATTTTTATAAATCTATGATAAATGTTAGAAGTGCCGAACATATCTCACTTTATAAATTTTACAAAGCACTTGAAACAGCTTCTCAAGAAGTCAAATTACCTATGGACATGGTGAATAGAAGTTTAAATGATGGATTTTCTGGGGGAGAAAAAAAGCGTAATGAAATTATGCAAATGATTTTATTAAATCCAGAATTTGCAATGCTCGATGAAATTGATAGCGGACTTGATGTTGATGCTATCAATATTGTGGGTGAAGTAATTAATAAACAAAAAGAAAAAGGTACTACTTTTTTAGTAATTTCTCACTATGCTAGATTATTCGATATAATAAAACCAAATAGAACTGCCGTTATGATTAATGGTAAAATTGCTGTTGAAGGCGGACCTGAAATATTCAAAAGAATAGACCAAGAAGGTTATGAATGGATTAAAACAGAATATGGAATTAATATCGAAAAAGATACTAAAGAAATGAGTAAAGTATCTATCGGTACTTGTGCCACAAAGGAATTAGTGAATCATGGAAAAAAATAGAATTTTTGAAAAAGACATGGTAAAAGATAGAGTTTTTGAGAAATCCGCAAATATAGAAGTAGCTCTAGATGATGAAAATAAAGTCAATTTGTTCACCCTCCTTAATGGTGTAAATATTGATTTGTATGTTTTTGATTATTCAAAAAATAATCATATTGAAATATTTGTTAACGAAGATTCTTCATTAAATTTGCACATTTTAAGTAATAGAAGTGATGCAGAATTTAATATCTTAGCAAATGTAAATAAAAACGGAGTTCTTAATATTTATTTTGCTGATTTAACTGATACAAATATGGTTATTAATTCTCATGTTATTTTGCTTGGAGACAATTCAAAAAGTACATTTAAATTTGCTTCAATTGCAAATAAAAATGTTAAGAAATCATTTAATATTGGTTTTGACCATCTTGGGGTTAAAACAATTAGTGATTTTGAAGGGTATGGAGTTGCTACTAATAATGGTGAAATCGATGCTAAGGGAATTAGTCACATTGAAAAAAATAGTATTAAATCATATGCTAATCAAACCGTTAAAGTCATATTATTTGATAAAGAAAGTAAGGCTAAAGCAAGCCCAACCTTAAAGATTGATTGTGATGATATCGTTGCAAATCACGCATGTGCAATTGGTTCTTTAAACGAAGATCATGTATTTTATTTAAAATCTAGAGGTTTAAGCGAAGAAGAATCAAGGAGATTAATAACGTTAGGTTATTTAATGCCTATAAGTAATTATTTTAATGAAAAAGGTAAAAATTTAATTGAAACTTATGTAAAGGAGAATTTCTAATATGTTTGATGTAGAAAAAGTTAGAGAGGATTTTCCAATTTTTAGAAATGTTAAAAAAATGCAAAACAATCGTTTTGTTTATCTTGATAATGCTGCCACAAGCTTCAAACCACAATGTGTTATAGATGCTTGTGATTTATATTATGAAAAAGAATGTGCTAACGCTCATCGTGGTGATTATGATTTAGCTTATTCTGTTGACGAAAAAGTTGATGAAGTTAGACAAAAAGTTGGAAACTTTATAAATGCTAAAAAAGAAGAAATAGTGTTTACATCTGGTGCTTCCATGTCTTTAAATCTCATAGCTTTTGGCTATGGATTTAAGTATTTGAAAAAAGGTGATGAAGTTTTATTAACAGAAGCTGAACACGCAAGTAATGTTTTGCCATGGTTTAAAGTTAAAGATTTAACTGGTTGCTCAATTGGTTATATTCCACTTGATAGAGAAGGAAAATTAACTCCTGAAGCAGTTGAAAAAGCTATTACACCTAATACCAAAATTGTTTCAATTGCACAAGTGACAAATGTTTTAGGTTATATCATTGATATCAAGTCAATTGCAAAAATATGCCATAAACACAATATTGTTTTGGTTGTGGATGGAGCGCAGTCTGTCCCTCATATGAAAGTTGATGTAAAAGATTTGGATTGTGATTTTTTGATTTTTAGTGGTCACAAATTATGTGGTCCTACTGGAACTGGTGTTTTATATGGTAAATATGATTTGCTTTGTAAAATGGATGCTTTAATGGTTGGTGGAGGCGACAACATTCGCTTTGATTTATGTGGAAATGTATCTCTTTTAGAGCCACCTTTAAAATTTGAAGCTGGTACACAAAATCTTGCAGGTATTTATGGATTAGGATCAGCAATTGATTATTTAAATAATTTAGGGATGGATAACATTGAAAAATATGAAAAAGAATTAAGAGATTATGCTATTTCTAAATTAAAAACATTGGACAATGTTATTATTTACAACGAACATGCCGATACTGGAATAATTACAATTAATGTAAAAGATGTTTTCCCTCAAGATGAGGCTACGTATCTCAATAGTAAAGGTATTTGTGTTAGAAGTGGTCAACATTGTGCAAAATTGCTTTTAGATTTTTTACATGCGGTTGGTACAGTAAGAATATCTCTTTATTTTTACAACAATAAAGAAGATATCGATCAACTTTATGAAGCCTTAAAAACAGGAGGTAATATTTTAGATGCTTACTTTTAGTCCTGAAATTATGCGTGAAATTATAATGGATCATTATTCAAATCCATTACATAAGAAAAAACCTTTTGATGAAAAAGATTATTTTAAAGTGCGTATGGATTCTACAAGTTGTATTGATGATATTACCGTCTATTTAAAAGTAGAAAATGATAAAATTGTTGATGCAATGTTTGATGGAGTTGCTTGTACAATTTCCACGGCTTCTACAGATATAATGTGTGATTTAGTTATTGGAAAAACTTTAGAAGAAGCCCAATATATTTTTGCGCAATATACAAATATGATATATGAAAAGCCATACGATAGTAGCGTACTTGGTGAGGCGCTTGTTTTTATGAATACATCAAAACAAGCTGCTAGAATTAAATGTGCAACCATCGGTTGGAATGGTCTTGAAAAAATAATGGAGGATGATTGTCACCATGAAAAAAAATAATATTGATCTTAATGATGAATATAAGTATGGTTTTAAAGATAAAGATACTTCCATATTTAATAGCGGTTTAGGACTTAATGAAGATAAGATACATTTAATTTCTAAAATGAAAAATGAACCAGAATGGATGTTAAATTTTAGACTTGATGCGTATCATAAGTTCTTAAAAATGCCTTTACCAAATTTTGGACCTGATTTATCGAATATTGATTTTAATTCATATACTTATTTTACACGTTATGGAGCTGAAGAAGATAGTTGGGATAAGGTTCCAGAAACAATTAAAAATACTTTTAAAAAATTGGGTATTCCTGAAGCTGAAAGAAAATATTTAGCTGGTGCTGCCACTCAATACGAATCTGAAATGATTTATCACAATATGCTTAAAGAAGTTGAAGATAAAGGTGTTATTTTCTTATCAACTGATGCAGCACTTAAACAATATCCTGATTTATTCAGGAAATATTTTGCGACAGTGGTACCGGTTGCCGATAATAAATTTAGCGCTTTAAATAGTGCGGTATGGAGTGGTGGAAGTTTCATTTATGTACCAAAAGGCGTAAAACTTGATAAGCCATTACAATCTTATTTTAGAATTAATAATGAAAAAACTGGTCAATTTGAAAGAACTTTAATTATTGTTGATGAAGGCGCAGATGTTCATTATGTTGAGGGTTGTACTGCTCCTATTTATTCGAAAGATAGTTTACATGCGGCAGTTGTTGAAATTGTCGTACTTAAAGGGGCAAAGTGCCGATATTCAACTATTCAAAACTGGTCGAATAACATTGTTAATTTAGTTACTAAAAGAGCTGTATGCTATGAAAATGCTACAATGGAATGGATTGATGGAAATATTGGTTCGCAAGTTAATATGAAATATCCTGCTTGTATTTTAAAAGGTGAGGGCGCAAAAGGTATATGTATTTCTATAGCTGTTGCTGGTAAAGGCCAATACCAAGATGCAGGCGCAAGAATGATTCATCTTGCTAAAAATACTACAAGTGAAATCATTTCAAAAAGTATTGTGAGAAATGGTGGTGTAAGCAATTATCGTGGTACTTGTAGAATTACAAGTGAAGCAACCAATTGTAGAGCTCACGTTCAATGTGATACTTTAATTTTAGATGATAAATCAAAATCTGACACAATTCCAAAGAATGAATGTTTAAATAATCAATCTTTTTTAGAACATGAGGCGACAGTTTCAAAGATAGATGAAGGTAAATTATTTTATCTTATGAGTCGAGGTATTTCTAAAAAAGATGCTACTCAAATGATGGTTATGGGATTTATTGAGCCATTTTCTAGAGAACTTCCAATGGAATATGCAGTTGAACTTAATCAATTAATTAAAATGGATATGGATGGAAGTGTAGGATAATATCTACACTTCTTTTTAAATATATTTATTCTTGATTAAAGAAAATATTAAAATTAATATTAATGAATATGAAAGACGAATTTGAAAAAACATATGATGTTATTGTAGTTGGTGGTGGGCATGCTGGAGTTGAAGCGGCTCTTTCATGTGCAAATAGAGGGATTAATACCTTATTAGTTACCTTAAATTTTAAAATGATTTCCAATATGCCTTGTAATCCATCAATTGGAGGTAGTGCTAAAGGTATTATTGTCCGAGAAATTGATGCTCTTGGTGGTTTTATGGGCAAAGCAGCCGATAATGAATATCTTCAAATGAAGATGTTAAATACTGCTAAAGGTCCTGGAGTTCAATGTTTAAGAGCTCAAGCTGATAAAAAAAGATATCCTCATTTTATTCAAGAACATCTTAAAGATACTAAAAATTTAGATATTTTAGAAGGCATGGTAACTGACTTAATTCATGATGATAAAAGTGTCCATGGTGTAATTATTAAAGATAAAAAAATATATAGTAAAGCCGTTATTTTAGCGACTGGAACCTATATGGATAGTGATATTTTAAGAGGACATAAAAAAACAATAGGTGGACCAGATGGTGAACAACCATCTATTGGTTTATCTGATTCTTTAAGGAAAATGGGTATCAATTTAATAAGATTAAAAACTGGTACACCTCAACGTATTGCAAAAGAATCTATTGATTTTTCTAAAGGCGAAATTCAATATGGGAATGTTGAAGACCAAGGATTTAGCTATGAAACGAGTAAATTTATTCCAATCAAAGATCAAATTCCTTGTTGGTTAATTTATACGCAACCAGAAACTCATAAAATAATTCGTGAACATTTAAAAGATTCCGCAATGTATGGTGGTATGGTTGAAGGGGTTGGCCCAAGATATTGTCCATCAATTGAAGATAAAATTGTTCGTTTTAGTGATAAACCAAGACATCAATTATTTTTAGAACCTGAAAGTTATGATACGAATAGTATATATTTACAAGGATTTTCAACTAGTATGCCTGAAGACGTGCAAGATTTAATGGTCCATAGTTTACCAGGTTTAGAGCATGCAAAGATCTTAAAATATGCTTATGCTATTGAATATGATGCACTTGATCCAACACAGTTTGATGTGTCGTTAATGGTAAAAAAGTGGCCAGGTTTATTTATTGCTGGACAAATATGTGGAACGAGCGGTTATGAGGAAGCGGCTGGCTTAGGTATCATGGCTGGTATTAATGCCGGAAACTACATTAAAGGGCTTGAACCTTTTGTTTTAAAAAGAGACGAGGCATATATTGGTGTAATGATTGATGATTTAATTACAAAAGGAACCAAAGAACCATATCGTTTATTGTCTAGTAGAGCTGAATATAGATTACTTTTAAGAAGTGATAATGCTGATATGCGTTTAACAGAATATGGTTATAAATATCACTTAATTAGTGAAGAACGATATAAAAAATTTATTGAAAAAAGAGAAAAAATTAATAAAATTACAGAAATTCTTAATAAAGTTCATTTAGGGAAAAATAGTAAAGTTAACGATTATTTAAAAGAGCTTGGATATGATAAGCTTGAAAATGGTTTAACAGGGAGTGAAATTTTAAAAAGAAATGGTGTAAAATTCAATAAATTAAAAGAATATATAGATATTCCTAGTGATTTATCTTTAGATCATATTGGTGAAGAACAACTAGAAATAAGTATCAAATACGAAGGGTATATTAAAGAGCAAAGAAGAGAAGCTGAAAAGCTTCGAAAATTTGAAGATGTAAAATTAAAAAGTGACATAGATTATTTACATATGGATGGTTTAGCTCTTGAAGCTCGACAAAAATTAAGTGCAATCCAACCAAGAACTATTGGTCAAGCAAGTAGAATTAGTGGTGTAAATCCTGCTGATATTACTACTTTAATTTTATATTTAAAAAGAGATAAGAAAATTTAAAATGGAATATAAAGATAAATTTGAAACATTTAAAAAAATTGTTATTGAAGAAAACAAAAAGTTCAATTTAACTGCTATTACAAGTGATGAAGCTTTTAATGAAAAGCATTTTTATGATTCATTATTACCTAGTGAATATGTTAATTTTCATAACAAAAAAGTTCTTGATATTGGAAGTGGCGCAGGTTTTCCAGGCATTCCTTTATCATTTATTTTTCCTGATTCTAGTTTTACTCTTTTAGAAACAACAAACAAAAAATGTAATTTTTTAAGGAATGTCATAAAAGATATGGACTTAAAAAATGTTTCCGTTTTAGAAAAAAGAGCTGAAGACATAAAAGATGATGAAAGAGAAAGTTATGATATTGTTGTTTCGCGCGCTGTAAGTGATTTACCAATTCTACTTGAACTTGCAATTCCTTATCTAAAAATTGGTGGCATTTTAATTGCCTATAAAGGAAATAAGTGTAATGATGAAATTAACCGTAGCAAAAACGCATTTAAAGTTTTAAATTCAAAGGTTATTGCTATACAAGAAAGAAAATTACCTGTTTCAAAAGAAAATAGATTTAATATAATAATAAAGAAAGAAGAAAAAACTGATAAAAAGTTTCCACGAAATTTTTCTCAGATTAAAAAGAGGCCATTATAATGACGAAAATTATCGCTATTGCAAATCAAAAAGGAGGAGTTGGGAAAACAACTACTTCTATTAATTTAAGTGCTGGTTTAGCTTCTCTAAACCGTCGAGTTTTATTAATTGATTTAGACCCTCAAGGTAATTCAAGTCGTGGCTTAGGGGTTGATATAACTTTAATTAATAAAAATGTTTTCGATGCATTAATTCTTGATGCAGACGTTAATAAAATTATAAGAAGAACAATGATGAAAAATCTTGATTTACTTCCTGCTAATTTAAAATTATCAAATCTTGAAAGTGAAATTAATCAAAAAAGTTTACAACCTTTTTATGTTTTGAAAAATATGATCATGAACATAAATAAAAAATATGATTACATTATTATTGATTGTCCGCCTTCTCTTGGAATACTTTGTTTAAATGCTCTTTCTGCCGCTACTAGTGTTTTAGTGCCTGTGCAATGCGAATATTTTGCGATGGAAGGTTTGGCTCAAATTTTAGGTACCATATCTAAAGTGCAAGCTTCATATAATAAAAATTTAATTATTGAAGGTTTTTTGTTAACGATGTATGAATCTAATGCAAATATTGGAAAAGAAGTCGTAAGTCAAGTAAGAAATCTTTTTAGAGAAACGACATTTAATGTTATGATTCCAAGAAATATTTCATTAAGTGAAGCAAGTGCTAGGGGCATGCCAGCTATTTTATATAGACCAACAAGTGCTGGAAGTTTAGCTTATCTTCAATTAACTCGTGAGGTAGTTGATAATGAAAGAAACGAAACAAAAAATAGTTAAAACAAATCTTAAAACTCTTTTAAAAAGATATAGTAAAACCGATGCTTTAAAAAATCTTGAAACAAGTTATAATCAAGAAACAATCCATAAAATTGCTTTAAAAGACCTTGTTGATTCAAGATATCTTAAAAAAGTAATTGTTCCTGAATATAAAATTAATGAAGCAATTAATCTTATTAACAAAAAAATTTACACACCAGTTTTAGTAAGACCAATTGAAGGTGATAAATATGAAGTTTTAAATGGTCGTAATATATTTTTTGCTGCTTTAAAAGCCGGAGTAGATACTATTGATTGTTTAATAAAAAATTATGGTGATGAAGAATCTTTGATAATTAGTGCGACGTACGTTAGAGATTTAAAAGGTAATCATATTGTTGACGAAGCTTATCTTTTAAGTTTACTAAAAAAACAATTTAATTATAAAAATAAGGATTTATGTTTATTTTTTAAACAATCTCCATCACAAATTTCAAATATTTTAAAACTTTCTGAATTAAATTCAAAAACTTTAAAGTTAATTTCGGATGGATCTATTACTTATGGTCACGCTAAAGCTTTTTCAAGACTTAATGATGAACAAATTAATAAAATAACAAAAGAAATTTTAGACAAGAAATTAAGTGTTAGGGAAACTGAAAGATTAGTTAAATCTATTTCGAGTGATGAAGATATTAATCCTAATCTGATAGTCACAAAACAAGGGATTATTTTGAAGTTTTCAAATAAGGAAAATAAAGAAAAGGCTCTAGAACGTATAGAGAAAATGATAAAAAAAGGAAAAATTAAATTATGATTTTTGATAACAAAAAAATAACAGCAACAATTACAAGGGTTGCTATTTTTGGTTCTTTATCAATTATTTTATATATGATTCCTGGACTTCAATTTTCTTTACCATTTGCTCCTGCTTTTTTAAAAATCCATCTCGATGAAATTCCTATTTTGATTTCTGGATTCTCCTTTGGTCCAACAACAGCTATTTTAATTCTTATAATCAAAAGTCTTTTTAAATTAATAACGGATATTCCAGTTAATTTTGGTGTAGGAGTTTTAGCGGATTTCTTATATGGTTTAGCTTTAGTTGTTCCTGCAGCCTTAATATATCGTAAAAAAAGCACTTTTAGTGGCCTGCTTTTAGGTTTATTTGTTGGTTTAGTTTTTAATTTATATATGTCTTGTAGTTTTGGCTTATATACGATTTTCCCAATATATGGGTTTATTTATGGAAATGAAACCATTGTTTCAATGTTTCAAGTATTCAATAAAAATATTTCTTCAATTACTGACTATCGAATTAGTTTATTCTTTTTATTGCCATTTAATTTAATAAAAGATGGGATAGTCTTAATTGCAACTATTATAATTTATAAACCAATGAAAATATTTTTAAAAAGTAGACAAGAATAGGGCAAAAGAAAAAGGGTATTTAACCCTTTTTCTTTTTTACTATTTAGAAATTGCGCCAGCTGGACAATTAGCAATAGCCTCATCAGCACTTGCTTCATCAATGTCGCCGTGTACTTTAGCTTTTCCATTATCATCGAATTCGAATGTATCTGGGAAGCTTCCAACACAGAGACCACAACCTACGCAAGCATCTGCATCAACAGTTACTTTTACAGGCATTTTTAAAACCCTCCGTATGAATAATATATCATATTTTAAGATTTTATAAATATATCAATTTAAATAAAATTAATAAAATGCTAAAATATTTACCATGAAACAAGAAAAAGATGCAACAACAAGAGTCGCTAAATATAGCGAATTAAGAAACGAAATTAAAAATATGCCAGATGATGGCTCTTTTAATGATGTGAATGGAAAAAACAATAAAAATTATACTAAAACCCAAACAATTCCTATCAATAACCAAGAAATGTTTGAAACTAGTCCTTTAAATATTGAAGAAAAAGGTAAAAATAAAAAATTCAATAATGCAGAAGTTTTTAAAAAATATAAATTTAATAAACATTTAGTTACACTTTTGTATGTTTTAATCGGGGTAGCAGTTTTAGTTTTATTAATTTGTTTAATAGTTTGGATGGCTAAAACTTTATGAAGAAATTTAGTATTGCGATTGATGGACCTAGTGCAAGTGGAAAATCGACAATTGCTAAGATTTTAGCTACTAGGTTAAATTTTACTTATATTGATACTGGCGCGATGTACCGTGCATATACTTTAGCCGTTTTAGAAAATGGATTAGATCCAAAAAATGAAAAAGAATGTGAGTCATTAATTGGTAAAATTAATATTGATTTTGATAAAAATAATCATATTACTTTAAATAATGAAGATGTTAGTTCAAAGGTAAGAGAAAATAATGTAGCAGACAATGTTAGTTATATTTCAACTTACAAAAATATTAGACTTTGGCTTGTTAGTTTGCAAAGAAAGTTTGCTGAAAATCGTTCAGTAATCATGGATGGGAGAGATATAGGGACTTATGTCTTACCAAATGCTACTGTTAAATTTTTCCAAATTGCCGATGTTAATGAAAGAGCTGAAAGAAGATATATGGAAAATCTTCAAAAAGGTATTAATACAACTAAAGTTGAGTGTTTAGAAAATTTACAAAAAAGAGATTATATTGATTCTCATCGTGAATTCGCTCCACTAAAAAAGGCTAATGACAGCATTTTAATTGATACAACAAATATGAAAATTAGCGATGTTGTTGATAAAATGCTTGGTGTTTTAAAAGAACGAGGTGTTTTTTAAATGTCCTTAGGATTACTTGCAATTGTTGGTTCTCCATCTGTTGGTAAGTCAACGATTTTCAATCGTATAATTGGACAAAAAAAGTCTATTATTGAAGAAACTAGAGGAGTAACACGGGATAGAATTTATGGTAAAGCAAGTTGGCTTACTAGAGATTTTATGTGCGTTGATACTGGTGGTATTGAATTAGAAAATCGCCCATTTCAAGAGCAAATTAGAATGCAAGCTCAAATAGCTATTGATGAAGCTGATGTTATTCTTTTTGTTGTTGATGGGAAAGTTGGTTTGACGGATGACGATAAACTTGTTGCCTCAATGCTTTATAAATCTAAAAAACCAGTTATTTTAGCCGTTAATAAGATTGATAATATTGAACAAATAAATAATATTTATGAATTTTATGCTTTAGGATTAGGAGATCCTATTGCGACTAGTGGCGTTCATGGAATTGGTATTGGTGATATCTTAGATGAAGTAATTAAAAAGATGCCAAAAGAGAATAGCGAAGTTAATGAAGAATCGATTAAATTTGCTTTAATTGGTCGTCCAAATGTTGGAAAATCATCACTTACTAATGCAATGTTAAACGAAACAAGAACAATTGTTTCGTCAATTTCTGGTACTACAAGAGACGCAATTGATACACCATTTAACAGAAATAATCGTAATTATGTTGCAATTGATACTGCTGGTCTTAAAAAACGTGGAAAGATTTATGAATCAATTGATAAATATGCTGCTTTAAGAGCTTTAAGAGCAATTGATAATTGTGATATAGCAATTCTTGTTATTGATGCTGAAAAAGGTATTATTGATCAAGATAAACATGTTGTTGGATATGCTATAGAAAGCCACAAAGCTATTATTATTGCTGTTAATAAATGGGATTTAATTAAAGATCCAAATGAAAAAAGTAAAGAATTTATAGAAAATATTCGTAAAGAATTTAAGTTTCTTGATTATGCTCCGATAGTTTTTGTTTCGGCAAAAAATAAAACGAATATTAACAAATTATTTGATACTGTTGATAGAGTTTATGAATCTTATAATTTTGAAATCAAAACAGCTACTTTAAATGATATAATTCAAGAAGCTCAAATGATGAATGAAACTCCTCTTTTTAATGGTGGTAGAGTAAAAATATATTATGCTCAACAGGTTGGAACTAGACCGCTTACAATTGCATTATTTGTAAATGATCCAAAATGGATGCACTTTTCTTATTTAAGATATATTGAAAATCGTATAAGAGACTCTTTTGAGTTAGAGGGAAGCCCTATAAATTTATTGCTTAGAAAACGAAAATAATCTTAATATTTAGGTTAATATTAGATATTTTTATGCTTATATTCTAATAATTTTATATTTTAATAAATATTTGTTGATATAAGATGTTTATTATGTTATTTTTAATCAATAAGAGGAGACGTTAAATATGAATAAAGCTGATTTAGTTACAATTGTTAGCGAAAAAGTTGGTTTAACCAAGAGAGATGCTGAGCATGCAGTTAATGTATTATTTGAGGAAATACAACACACTCTTGAAAAAGGTGAATCTGTAAAGGTTTCAAACTTTGGTGTTTTTTCTGTCAAAAACAGAAAAGAAAGAATTGGAACATCACCTGTTAACGGAAGCAAAATTACAATTCCTGCAACAAAAACTGTTGGTTTCAAACCATCAAAAAATTTAAAAGAAGTTATTAAATAAATTTAAAACTTTTCCAAAGAAATTAGCAAAATAAAAGGGGTAAAACCCTTTTATTTTATTTAATAGAAGTTTATATAAAATTTTTTTATATTATAATATTTTTTGATGAATATTGTTTTTGACTATTTTAAAGAAATATTTAATAAAAATGGATTTAGACTTTATATGGTTGGCGGAACAAGTCGAGATTATTTATTAAATCTAAAAATTGCTGATTATGATTTTGTAACTGACGCAAAACCTAGTGATATAGAAAAGTTTTTAGATGCGAATTTTACATTTAAAAAATATGGTTGTGTGAAAGCAAAATATTTAAATAATTCAATTGATATTGTCACTCTTCGCGAAGAGGGTAATTATATTGATTATAGACATCCTAGTTATATAAAGTTTGTTAAAGATATTGAACAAGATTATAGGCGTAGAGACTTTACTATAAATGCTATATATATCGATGAAAAATATAATATTATTGATCCAACAGGATTTGGAGTTCATGATTTAAAAAATAAAATTTTAAGACTAATAGGGCCCAAAGATAAAAGATTAAAAGAAGATCCATTACGTATTTTAAGGGCTGAACGTTTTGTGGTTGAGTATAATTTAAAAGTTGAAAGCGAAACAAAAAAAGCACTTGAAGAAAATTTTGATTTAATAAAATATTTGAATAAAGATAAAGTTGATGAAGAAAAGAGAAAATTACTAAAAATTGAGGAAAACAAAAATGAAAATAAACAATTATAAAGCAGTAAATTTTAGTTATTTGCTTTTAGATTTCTATAAAGAAATGAATATAAATGAAAATGAATTGGCAATAATTTTGATGATTAATCATCTTCTCGAACAAGGAAATGATTTTGTAACTCCTGAAGTTTTAACTTTAAAAATGTCTTTATCTTCTAAAGATATTGATAAATGTTTAACATCTTTATATAAAAAGAAATATATTGAATTTGAAACAAGTGGGGATGAACCAAAAACAACTCTTGAACCAATTAAAAAAATTCTTTATAAAAAATTTGAAAAATCTTTATTTACGGAAGAAGAATATAGAGAAAGTGAAGAACTTTCTAAATTAAGAGAAAAAACTTTCGATTTATTTGAAGAATATTTTAAAAGAGAACTCACACCAATCGAGTTATCACATATTGATGATTGGTTAAAAAATGGTGTCGATCAAGATATTATTGTTAATTCTTTAAAAGATGCAGCAAACATGAATAAATTAACAATTTCCTATATTGATTCATTAATTTTAAAGAGATTAGATGATGAATAAAAAATGTAGTTTTATTAAAGAATATTTTGATGACATTTGTAAAGATGCTAAATGCACTTTAGATTATAATTCAGATTATTCTTTATTAATTGCAATAATGCTTTCTGCTCAATGTACAGACAATAAAGTAAATAGTGTTACAAAAAAACTTTTTAGTAAGTTTAAATCTCTTAATGAATTAAATAATGCTTCTTTAGATGAAATCGAAAATATACTTAAATCACTTGGTTTATATAAAAATAAGGCAATTTATTTAAAAGAAATAGTCTCTATTTTGCTAAATAAATATAATGGAGTAGTCCCATTAAACAAAGAAGAACT
>DKCJ01000016.1:0-16858 GCA_002451465.1 Caryophanales bacterium UBA6877 | reverse complement strand
ATCCCTTCTTTTCCTGTAGATACACATGTTGCAAGAGTTAGTAAAAGGTTAGGTTTAGCTGACGTTAATGATAATCCTCTTATAATTGAGAAAAAACTCGAAAAATGTTTTGAGAAAAAAGATTGGATTGATTTGCATCACAAATTTATCTTCTTTGGGCGAAATTATTGCAAAGCTAGAAATCCATTATGTAAAAATTGTTTGCTTAAAGATAAAAATTATTGTTTATTTTTTAAAAATAAATCAACTGATTTTAAATAATCCAATGGTGGATTTATGGTTCTTTTTATTTCATAACTATTTTCTTGAATATATTTTAGTGGTATAGATTTCTTATTCGTGTTATCAATAAAATTTAACAAAAAAATTGCAGGTAAAACATAATATTGCTCTAAAGTTGAAAATTCAATAATTAAAAAAGTAATGGCTTTCTGCATTAAAATTTTACGAAAATGTGAAATTTGACAAGACTTTAAATTGTTTAAATTAAAGCTCGTTTTACTCTTAGTTGATTTTGCTTCAAAATCAATATAATAACCTTTATATACTCCATTATAATCGGTTGTTGAATGCTTATCGAAAACGGCATTTATAATGCGTTTTTTATCAGGGTTCATTTTGATAATTTTTATTGGTGTTGGCTTTTTATAAATAACAGCTTTATTGTTTATTAAATAATAATAATTAGTCTCGTTTATTAATGATTCGAGGTTCATCCCTCTATTTTTATACGAAATTGTTTTACATTTTTTGGTGATTCCAATTGGGTAATTAATCATTAAATATCTTCCTCAATATATTTTTTAAAATCATCCATAGTTACTACACCTTTTGTTTTTAAATGTCTTATCAGTTTAGAAATTGGGGCGGGATATACACGGTTATTTAATAGTACTTTTGTGTATTCTTTACAAACTATAGATTTGTTTTTTAAAATCCCTTTATAAAGAAGCATTAGGTTATATGCATCAAATTCAGGATCATGGGCGTCACCTTGAGGAGTTATATTGAAAATAGTTAATGCGTCATGTAGTGATAATTGTGAACCTTTTTTATTTTTTATGTATCTACCCATCAAGGTAGAAAAATCGATATAGTTTTTATAAATGCTTTTTATAAAACTATCTTCGGCAAGTCCAGCTATAACAGATGTTTGATGTAATAAACGCATATCAAAATTTCCATATGTTATAAATTTTATATTGAAATGTGTACCAACATAATTTTTAAAAGACTTCATTGCAGACAAAAAATTTATTCCGTCTTTTTGAAGTTGAACATCTGTTATGCCTGTAAGTTTTGTTACAACTGAACCAACTTCGCCATGAGATTTTACAAATACTTTAAAACCTGGGAATATTTTTTTGATTTGATTTTTATTATCTAATTGGACTTTTACGGCTCCTATAGCAATTATTTCTTGAGTAAATTGTGTGCCTTCAAAATCTAAAAAGATGACAGTTTTCGCACTATTTAATGCTTTCGTAATTTCTTTCACCATTTTATTATATGTTTTAACCTCCTTAATTTCAATTTGAATAATTGAAGAAAAATATTTCTTCTTCTATAATATTAATTGTTAGGAATTTCGAAAAATTATGAAACTTTTATTAACTAGTAAAGATATTTTAAATAAGCAATTTAAAAAAAATGTAAAAGGATATGATCCTTTAGAAGTTGATATGTTTCTTGATCAAGTTTTAAAAGATTACAAAGTTATAGACAATGTTGTTGTTAACTTAAACGACAAAATTGTTGAACTTAAAAAACAAAATCAAGAGCTTGAAAAAGAAGTTGATTCTTTAAAAACGCAAATTGCAAAAAAAGGGAAACAAACTTTTGTTGTCAATGATTATTCAAGATTAGACAATCTTGAACTTCTTAAAAAAATTAGTCTTTATGAAAATAAACTCTATGAATTGGGGGTAGATCCAAGTAAAATAAAATAACATTCAGTCCATGCAATCGCTAGTTTAAAACTAGAGGAAAGTCCATGCTTGCACTTTCTGTGACGAAAGTAGTGATTATGCTAGTTTAATTAATAAAACTAGGTACTAGGGAGCTAGTAACGACGTTAAAGAACCTAAGACTTCGGTTATGGTTCAATGACTTAAAGTGCCACAGTGACGAATTTAAAAGAAATTTTAAAATGAAACGTTGGTAAACTCCATAAGCAAGAAACCCAAATTATTGGTAGGGGAAATTAAAAAAACTGAATAAAGAAAGTTTTTTAATAAGAGAAATCTTAGATTAATGATTGCACTTGACAGAACATGGCTTACGGACTGAATACTCAATTTATATTACGATTATTTATTATTATGAAAAAAATTAACTTACCTACAAAAATTACTATATCGAGAATATTTATTAGTTCTCTTCTTATCATTGCTTTAATTGTCTTTTATCTTCTTGATGAATTTAAAGTAGTTGTTATTAAAGATTTTAATTTTCAATTAGGCGCTGCAACTTTAAATTATTTAATGCTTGGTTTTTTAGTTGTTTTCTTAGTTGCAAGTTTAACTGATTTTTTAGATGGTTATCTTGCTAGAAAAAATAACCAAGTAACTGATTTAGGAAAATTTTTAGATCCAATTGCTGATAAAATGCTCATAAATTCAGTGATGATTTTTCTTGCGATTAACTTTATCAGTCTTGGTGATAATCTTAAATTTCCATGGTTTTGTGTTGTTTTAATGGTTATTCGTGACTTGGTAGTAGATGGCCTTAGATTTATGGCCGCAAAGAAAAAAATTGTTTTAGCGGCTAATTATTGGGGCAAGGCAAAAACAGTTTTACAGATGGTATCAATCTCAGTTGTCTTTCTTAATGGCTGGCCATTTTCTTATTTTGATGCCTCATGGTTAAAATATTTACATATTTCTGATGTTCTTTGTTATTTAACAACTCTCACATCTTTGATTGGTGGTTTTATTTATTTAAAAGATAATATAAAAATTTTTAACGAAAATTAAATTTTTGTGAAATTTTTTAAAATTCCCTACCTATTAATATGTGTGGAGGTTAATTTTATGAAAGATGATAAAAAGAAAGTTTTTGATGAAACTTTAAAAGCTGTAATGAGTGATATTGAGCACTCTTTTGGTCGTGGTAGTGTTATGCTTTTAGGTGATAAACCTAAAACTAGTACAGAAGTTTTGCCTAGCGGGTCTATTTTGCTAGATGATTGTTTAGGATGTGGCGGATATCCTATTGGAAGAATTGTTGAAATTTATGGTCCTGAAAGTAGTGGGAAAACAACTTTGGCTTTAACAGCAATTGCTGAGACACAAAAAAATGGCGGGAAATGCGCTTTTATCGATGCTGAACAATCAATCGATCCAGTTTACGCTAAGAATCTTGGCGTAAATATTGATGAATTGATTTTAAGTCAACCAGATTCTGGAGAACAAGCGCTTCAAATTGTTGAAATGTTAGCTAAATCTGGCGTTTTTAAATTGATTGTTGTTGATAGTGTTGCAGCTCTTGTTCCTCAAGCTGAGGTTGATGGAATGATGATCGATAACCAAGTCGGTTTGCTTGCTAGACTTATGTCAAAAGCATTAAGAAAAATTGCTGCTGTTTTAAATAAAGGGAATTGCACTGTTATTTTTATAAATCAATTAAGAGAAAAGATTGGTGTTATATATGGAAATCCTGAAGTTACAACTGGTGGAAGAGCTTTAAAGTTTTATTCTAGCATTAGACTTGATATTAGGAGAACTGAAGCTATTAAACAAGGTGTTAATTTTATTGGAAATACTGTATGTGTAAAAGTTGTTAAAAATAAAGTAGCTCCACCATTTAAATCTTGTAAGTTAGATATTATTTATGGAAAAGGTATATCTAAAGAAGGCGAACTTTTAGATCTTGGTATTCAAATGGGTATTATCAAGAAAAGTGGATCTTGGTATGAGGTCTATGGTGATAGAATTGGCCAAGGAAGAGATACTGCAAAATTATATTTGGCGGAAAATAAGGATGTTTTTGAGAAAATTAAAAATGAAGTAATTAGTGGCGAACATTTTAATAAAAAATGTGAAAACGAGAAAAAAGATGAATATGAAACTTTAAATAATGATATTAACGAAAAAGGATAGAATTTTTGTTATTTTGCATGGTAAATTAACAACTTATTTATAGAATAAAGATTTCCACTTTGTTATAATTATTTCGTATCGAAAGATGCTTTATATATATTTTTATTTCTTGTATTAATTTTTTTTGATAAATTAAATAAATTTTAAAATTAAATAGAGATTTTTTGCGATACTTTTTAACAAAAGGAGATTTTTAAAATGGAATGGTTAATAATTTTAATAGTTTCTGTTTTTTGTATAATTGTCGGTTTTGGATTAGGCGTTTTATGCTTAATATATAGTCCACGTTATAAGGCTTATAAAGCTAAACATAATGCTGATAAAATATTAAATGATGCTCAAATTAAAGCCGAACATGTATTAAAAAATGCAGAAATTGATGCAAAACAAACAATTTTTGAAATGAAGCAAGAGGCTGATAAGGATATTAAGGAAAGAAAGAAAGATGTTATTCTTCAAGAAAATAAACTTCTTCAAAGAGAACAAACTATCGACCAAAGAGATAATTCGTTAACCTTAAAAGAAAATGCTTTGGAAGAAAAAAGCAAGTTAATTGATAAAGGTATTGAAGATAATAAAAAGAAAAATGCTGTCCTTCAAGAAAAAATTGATAGCATAATTGACGAACTTCAAAAAGTAGCTCAAATGACTACTGAAGAAGCAAAAAAAGAAATCTTTAAAAGAGTAGAAGAAAAATATGATCGTGAAATTGCTCAATATATGAAAAATCGTGAAGATGAAGCTGAGCAAGAAGCAGATGAAAAAGCAAAACAAATTTTAGCTAATGCGATGTTTAGAGATGCTCAAGAAGTAACTACAGATAGAACCGTTAACGTTATTGCTCTTCCAAGTGATGAAATGAAGGGTAGAATTATCGGGCGTGAAGGTAGAAATATAAAATCTCTCGAACAATTGCTTGGAGTTGATATTATAATCGATGATACTCCAGAAGCTTTAACTATAAGCTGTTTTAATCCTATAAGAAGAGAAGTTGCATCTCGTGCACTTCAAATTCTTGTAAAAGATGGTCGTATTCAACCTGGTAGAATTGAAGAGGTTGTTGCTAAATGTCAAAAAGATGTTGATGATATTATTCGTAAAGCTGGTCAAGATGCTGTTTTTAAACTAGGCATTGGAAGAATGGATAAAGAATTAATGTTCTATGTTGGAAAATTAAGATTTAGAACTAGTTATGGTCAAAATCAATTAGAACATAGTATTGAAACAGCTCAACTTTGTGGGATTATGGCTGCCGAACTTGGCCTTGATCAAAATTTAGCAAAACGTGCTGGTTTATTGCATGATATAGGTAAAGCTGCTGATTTTGAAATTGATGGAAGTCATATTGAAATTGGTGCAAGACTTGCAAAAAAATATGGTGAATCAGATGTTGTTGTTAATGCAATTGAATCTCATCATGGAGATTGCCAACCTAAATATATTACTAGTATTTTAGTTGCCGCTGCTGATACTTTAAGTGCTGCAAGACCTGGTGCACGTAGTGAGACTTTGGAAACTTACATAAAAAGAATTGAACAACTTGAAAACATTTGCAAAGGGTATGATGGCGTTTCACAATGTTATGCAATGCAATCAGGACGTGAAGTTAGAGTTATGGTAATTCCAGATAAAGTTGATGATTTAGGTGCATTTAAATTAGCTCATGATATTAAAGAAAAAATTGAAAATGAAATGTCCTATCCTGGCCAAATCAAAGTAAATGTTATTCGTGAATATCGTGCTGTAGAAACTGCAAAATAATGAAAATTTTATTTGTCGGAGATGTTGTAGCGGATGTCGGCAAAAAATCTTTACACAAGTATCTCCCAATTGTTATCAAAAAAACTAACGCTGACTTTGTAATTGTTAATGTTGAAAATATTGCCAATGGTCGTGGTATTAATAAAAATAATTACGCTTTTTTGAGTAATTTGAAAATTAATTGCATGACCCTTGGAAATCATTATCATGACAATATAGAAGTTCTAGACATTTTAAATAATGACAACATTATTCGACCATTGAATATTAAACGAATTTTTCCTGGTGAAGGTTCTCGTTTATATATATGTAATGGTAAAAAAATAAGAGTTACTAATTTACTTGGCACAGCCTTTATGAAGGAAAAAGTAAAAGAACCTTATTTTGAGATACAAAAAGTTATTGAAAATGATGGCTCTGATATACATATTATTGATTATCATGGCGAATCTACTGGTGAGAAAAAAGCTTTTGCTTATAGTTTAAAAGGATGTGTAAGTGCAGTTTTAGGCACTCATACACATGTGCAAACAAGTGATAACCAAATATTAAATACAGGAGTTGCATATATTACTGATGTTGGTATGTGTGGTTCTTATAATTCTGTTTTAGGAAATGAAGCTGATGCTGTTATTAAGCGAACAATATTTCATGATAATGAAGTATCTATGTTTCAATTTTTAGAGAACGATGATGCTTTGTTCAATGGTGTTCTAATAGAATTTGACGATTTAACTAATAAGGCAACGAATATTAAACGTATTAATTTGTTGAATGGTAAAGAAAATGGATAAGAATATATTATTTTTAGATCTTCCTAATATGAATAAAGCTAGGGAAAGAATTAAGCGTAGTGAAACATATCATTATGATTATGTCCCTAGTGATGAGATTATTAATTTTTTAAAATCTAAAAAATATTATATTCGTACATATGGTTGTCAAGCAAACTATCGAGACGAAGAAAATATTTCTGGTATTTTTAGTTCTTTAGATATGAAAAGGACTAATGATTTGAATGACGCTGATATTATCTTACTTAATACTTGCGCCGTAAGAGAAAACGCTGAAGATAAGGTGTATGGCGAAATTGGTGATGTTAAAAAACTTAAAGAAACAAAAAAAGATGTTATTTTAATTGTTTCTGGTTGTATGACTGAACAAAAACATGTTATTGAAAAAATTCTAGAGACTTTTAAGTGTGTTGATATTCTTATTGGTACTCATAATATTAAAGATTTGCCTTTAATTTTAGAAAAATACCATCAAAGTGGAAAAAGAATTGTATGCGTTTCTAGTGGCGAAGGCGATATTATTGAGGACTTACCATCTATTAGAAATGATAAATATAAGGCATTTGTTAATATTACATATGGTTGCGATAAATTTTGCACATATTGTATAGTTCCTTACACTAGAGGAAAAGAACGTAGTAGGGATTTTAATGATATTTTAAAAGAATGCAAAGAACTTGTTGATAAAGGATATCAAGAAATTACATTACTTGGTCAAAACGTTGACTCATATGGGAAAGACCTTAAAAATGGCATTGATTTTGCAAAACTTTTAGAAGAAGTTGCTAAGCTTGGTATGCCAAGACTTAGATTTTTAACATCTTATCCTAGTGACTTTAAAGATGATGTTATTGATGTTATGGCAAAATATGATAATATCATGAAATATATTCATCTTCCTGTTCAATCTGGTAGTAATAATGTCTTAAGACAAATGGCTAGAAGATATACAAGGGAAGAATATTTAAATTTAGTTAAAAAAATAAAAGCTAAAATTCCAAATATCGCTTTGTCTACTGATATTATTGTTGGTTTTCCAAATGAAACATATGAAGAGTTTTTAGATACCGTTTCTTTATGTAAAGAAGTTCAATATACTAGTGCATATACTTTTATTTATTCACCTAGAGTTGGTACTCCTGCTGCAAAACTTAAGGACAATGTTCCTTATCTAGAAAAATCAAAAAGATTTACTGAACTTAAGAAAGTTCTCGAGGTTGATTTCTATAAGAAAGCTGAAGAAATGGTTGGTAAAACATATAAAGTCCTTGTTGACTCAAGATCAAAAAAGAATAAAGAAATTTTGTCTGGATATACCGAAAACAATAAAGTTGTAAATTTTAAAGGAGATCCATCCTTAATTGGCAAAATTGTTAATGTAAAAATTTTAGAAAATCATTTATATTTTATGATGGGTGAAGTTTTAGATGAATAGCGAAATTTTAAAAAACATAAAAGAGCTTCAAAATGATATTCTAGATGAACCTTTAATCAAAAAATATATTGTCTTAAAAGAAATATATGATAATTCAATAGAATTAAAAAGTCTAAGAAACAAGATTAAATCATTAAAAAATTGTCACATAAAAGATGAAGAAAAAGTAGAATATTATAGAATCTTGAAAGAATATAATAACAATCCATTAGTTATCGAATTTAAAAACGTCAGTGATGATGTTTGTAACTTTTTAGAAGAAATTAAAAAGGAGATTGAACTTTGATAATTTGTATTATTGGTCCAACTGCAAGTGGTAAATCAAAATTAGCTGAAAAATTATCATTGTTTTATAATGCCAAAATTGTAAATTTTGATGCTTTTCAAGTTTATCGGGACATGGATATTGGAACCGCAAAACCTAGCAAAGAAGAGTTAGAAAGTGGACGTTATTTTTTTTATAACATTAAAAATATTGATGAAGATTTTGATGTTTCAAAATATCAGATTTTATGTCGTAAATTTTTAAAAGACCATGAAAATGAAAATATAATTATGGTTGGCGGAACGGGTCTTTATTTAAAAGCTACTTTATTTGATTATAAGTTTGAAAATGATGAAAAACCTATGCCAACCGATTATCTTTCAGAGTATTCAAACGAAGAACTTTATAACAAGCTAGTTTTAATTGATAAAGAAGATGCTTTAAAAATTGGTGTTAATAATCGTAAAAGATTATTAAGGGCTTTATATATTTATAAAATACATGGAAAATCAAAAAGTGAGATTAACTCAAATGGTAAAAATCATTTGTTGTTTGATAATGTTCATTTTATTGGTTTAGATTGTGACCGTGAAGAGCTTTATAAAAATATTAATAAAAGAGTTGATGAGATAATTAAAAATGGACTCGAGCAAGAAGTAGAGAATTTATTTACTTTATATGGTAGAAATAGACGTGCCTTACAGGCCATTGGTTATAAAGAATTTAACAATTCTTTGTCGCTTTCTGAAAAGATAGAATTGATTAAGAAAAATACACGTAATTATGCAAAAAGACAAATGACTTTTTTTAAACACCAGTTTAATAATGTAAAATGGTTTAAATCAATTGACGAGGCTTTTAAATATGGAAAAACAATTCGATGACAGAACAAAACTTTTGATTGGTGAAGATAATTTAAAGAAATTGATGACAAAGAAAGTTGCTGTTTGTGGGAATGGTGGAGTTGGTTCTATTATCCCTTTAGTATTATTACGCTCAGGCATTCTTGACTTTATATTAGTAGATTTTGATAAGGTTGATAGGTCAAATTTAAATAGACAAATTGCTTATAATTTGAATGATGTTGGGAAATTAAAATCAGAGGCACTTTCTCTACATTTAAAAGAACTAAGAAAAGAAGTTAATACATTAGTTATTGGTAAGAAAATTGATAATAATTTCGATTTTTCTATTTTTGATAGTTGTTCTTATGTTTTCGATTGCATTGATGATATCAAAGCAAAGGTTTTACTTATTAAATATTGTAAATCTAAAGGCATTAAAATTATTTCTAGTCTTGGAATGGGAAATCGTTTAAATTCTACAGAAATAATTATTACAAAATTAAATAAAACTACTTCTGATCCGTTAGCAAAAAAATTAAGATATTTATTAAAGGAATCAAATGTTGATATTTCTAATATAATTGTTTCTTTTTCTAAGGAAAAACCTATAATCAAAAGTAGAATAGTTTCATCAATGGCTTTTGTTCCTAATGCTTCTGGTTTAGCCATGGCAAGTTATGCACTAAGAGACATTCTTGAAATAAAGGAGGATTAGCTATGGCTTTATTAAATATCGAAAAAGTTGCGAATAAAATTGGTATTAAACCAAATGAACTCGAATTATATGGTAAATATAAAGCGAAAATTCATTCTTCTGTTTTTGAAAGAAATAAAACAAAAAAAGATGGAAAATTAATTCTTGTTACGGCAATTACTCCAACTAAAGCAGGTGAAGGGAAGACAACAACTAGTATTGCTTTACTAGATGGACTTTCAAAATTAGATCAAAAAGCTTTACTTTGCTTAAGAGAACCATCAATGGGGCCAGTTTTTGGTTTAAAAGGTGGTGCTACCGGAGGAGGTAAAGTTAGAATTGAACCAGAAGAAGATATTAATCTCCATTTTACTGGCGATATGCATTGTTTAACTTCTGCTATAAATCTTATTTCAGCAATTATTGATAATCATATTTATCAAGGAAATGAACTTAACATTAATAAAGAAAAAATTTTATGGAAAAGAGCTCTCGATATGAATGATCGAGAACTTAGAGATATTAAAATTGGCCAAGGAAATAAAGATGGAATAGCAAGAGATGATCATTTTGAAATTACTGTTGCTAGTGAGTTAATGGCTATTCTTTGCATTGCTGATAACGAGGAAGATTTTAGACGAAGAATTGATAATATAATTGTTGCCTATAATTTTGATGAAAAACCTGTTTATCTGAAAGAATTACATATAACAAACGCTATAATGAAAATTATGAAATATGCATTTTTACCTAATCTTGTGCAGACTTTGGAAAATAATCCAGTATTTGTACATGGTGGACCATTTGCAAATATAGCACATGGTTGTTCAAGTTTAATTGCAACAAAATTGGCTTTAAAATTATCGCCAATTGTTATAACTGAAGCAGGTTTTGCAGCTGATTTAGGAGCCGAAAAATTTTTTGATATTAAATGTAGAATTGGAAATTTAAAACCTGATATGGCTGTTCTTGTTGCGACAATTCGTGCTTTAAAAATGCATGGAGGTGTGGCTTTTGAAGATCTTGAAAAAGAAAATGTGGAAGCTTTAAAAAAAGGTATTGCTAACTTAGAACAACATTATGAAAATTTAAGAAAATTTGGTGTATCTGTAGTAATTGCAATAAATCATTTTTCAAGTGATACGAAAGAAGAAATTCAATTTCTTACTAACTGGTGTGCTCAAAAAGGTTATGATGTTGCTTTTTTAGATGGATATTTAAATGGTGGTAATGGATCGATTGATTTAGCCAACAAAGTTTTAGAGTGTTTAGCAACGAAACAATCAAAATTTAAACCTTTATACAATCTAAATGATTCAATTCAAAATAAAATTTTAAAAATTTCTAAGGAAATTTATCGCACAAGTGATGTTGAATACTCCCCACAAGCATTAGAGGCAATTAAACAAATAAATGATTTAGGACGAAGTAATCTTCCAATATGCATGGCTAAAACGCCTTTAAGTTTTAGTGATGATCCAAAATTATTAAATTGCCCAAGAAATTTTAAAATAACTATTAGGGACGTTAAATTATCTAATGGTGCTGAATTTATCGTTGTTTTTACTGGAAATGTTTTAACAATGCCAGGATTACCTAAAGTTCCACAAGCAACATTAATGTAAAAAAATAAAAATATTTTCTAATTCCCCTAGTATTATTAGTGATGGGAATATTATTTAGAATAGAAAAATTATCAAAATCATTTAAAAATTCTGAAGGCAAAACTTTTGCTGTATTAAATAATATTAATTTTAGTTTGCCAGAAAGTGGAATGTTTTTTATTTATGGAAAATCAGGGTGTGGAAAATCCACTTTATTAAATATTTTTGAAGGACTAATGAAGCCAACAACCGGAGATATCTATTATAAAGGTAAAAGCATTTCTAACTTTAAAGACAAAGATCTAAATAAATACTTAAGAAATGAGATAGGTATTATTTTTCAATCTTTTAATTTAATTAATGATATGACTGTGTTTGAAAATTTAGAGCTTGTATTAAGAATTAAACAAATCGAAAACTATAAAAAAATTGATATTTTTCTAAAAAAATATAATTTATTAGACTTAAAAGACAAAAAAGTAGCAACATTAAGCGGGGGAGAAAAACAAAGGGTTGCTTTAATTAGAGCATTATTGAATGAACCATCTGTAATTTTTGCTGATGAACCTACCGGAAATTTAGATGAAACTAATTCTTATAAATTAATGCAAGAATTAAAAGAAATCTCAAAAAAATGTTTAGTAATTGTTGTTTCGCATAACAAGAAAATGGTTGATGAATTTAATGATGGATATTTGAATTTAGTAAATGATAAAGAATATTTATTGAAAGAAATAGATGATAACAAGAAAACCCAATTATCAGAAAAATATGCGTTAAATAAAGGCAAAAAATTATCTTTTATATCATATGTTTTAAATCATAATTTACGAAAAGATATTTTTAAAAATATGATTTCATTAATATCGTTAATCTTTTCTATTTGTGTATGTTTTGTATTTCTTGGATTTAATAATGGTGTTAAAAACAATTCATTAGATTTAATTAAAAATTATCAAAATAATAATAGTTATAAAATTTCAAAAATTATTTATGAACAAAAAAATGATTCTAATTTAATGCTTGAAAAAACAGAGAAACCTAGTTTAGAAGAAATAGAATCAATGTTTAATAAATATGAAAATGTAGATATTCATAATAGTATCGATTATTTTTTTGGCGAAACAAATGAAACACGTATTGAAAATGAATTGATAAAAAATGTAAGTTATATTCCTATAAACAATTCAAGCTTGAATAATATTGTTTATATTAATGAAAATTTCGATTCCTCATATAAAAAAGAACATAATGGTAAATCATTAATAAATAAAAATATCAATCTGCATCTTAAAAGATCTTATATGTATAAGAATACATTTGAAAAAGGAAGCAGCATAATTAAAGAAGATTTTATTATGTACATTTCTTTTTATGTAAAAGAAATAAAAGAGGAATTTAGTTATTTAAATTATCCAAAAGTATATTTTTCCATAAATTATTTTGAAAAATTACTAAATGAACATTTTTGTAATAATATTTATAAAGAAACCAATAAAAAAATATCGTATCTAGAATTATTAAAAAGTGCACAATCAAATAGTGAACTAGGCAATTATTCCTATCAAGTATTTCTTGATAATTTTCAAGATATGGTTGATTTTAATAAAAAAATAAAAAAATATGAAGACTATAAAATTATAAATGAGCCATACAATACTATTACTTCTTTCATGGAACTTTCATCATCTTTAGTTCAAGGATTGATATTTTTCATAATTATAGTTATTGCATCATCTATTTCGCTTATTTCTTTCCTATCTTACTCTTTGTTTATTTTTAATCGAAAACAATCAGCGATATTAACAATTCTTGGTGCAAATAATGACAAAATTTTCCTTATTTATATTTATGAACAAATAATAATTGGATTGATTAGTTGTTTATTTTCCTTCATTTTATTGCCGTATATTCAAGGTATCTTGAACAAAATAATTGAGAAATATACGTTTTTTAGTAATTTAATTATGATTCCTCATAATTTTAAAATATCTTTATTATTTCTAATTGTAGTTTTATTTTTAATATTTATCTTTGTAACATTACCTCTTGTTTTATCTAAAAATAATGAAATTTATAAGGAGTTGAAAGAAGAATGAAGATTTCTATTAAAAATTTAAATAAAAGTTTTGGTAAGCGAATAATTCTAGAAAATTTAAATCATAATTTTGAGAAAAATGGCTTGTATTCTATTTGTGGCGATTCAGGATGTGGGAAATCTACATTATTAAATATTCTTTCCTTAATTACAAAACCAGATAGTGGAAGTGAGATTATTTTTGATGATTTAGAGTACTCTAATAAAAGTGATGAAGCAAAAAGAGCCTTTAGGTTGATGAATATAGGTTATATTTTTCAATCGTTTAATCTTTTTGAAGATGATACTGTATTTAATAATATAGCTCTAATGGTTGATGCTACATCAAATTTTTCTAAAAATTTGAAGAAAAGAAAGATTATGGAAGCATTAAAGATTGTTGGGGTTCCGCATTTAGAAAATAAATTAGTTAGAAATCTTAGTGGTGGCGAAAAACAAAGAGTTGCAATAGCAAGAGCAATTGTTAATAATCCTAAATTAATATTTGCCGATGAACCAACTGGTTCATTAGATGCAAAAAATAGTGACCTTATTTTTTCTTTATTAAAAAAGATTAGTTCCAATTGTATTGTTATCTGCGTAAGTCACGATGAAGATTTAGTAAAAAAATATAGCTCAACATTGTTAAGAATTAAAAACAAAACTATCGTTGAAGAAAAGATTGAATCTAACAATTATAATCGAGTAGATAACGTAACCATGATTGAGAAAAAGAAGAGGAAACATGGAAAAATAAGTGACAAATTTATATTTAGACATTTATATAATAAATTTAAAGTTAAAAAGGTTCGGATGATTATTTCAAATTTTTTTCTCGTTTTATCCATTTTTTCTATTGGATTAGGTACCTTTTTAAAAAGTGGAATAAGTGATTCATTAGAACGATCTTTTTCTTCAATGCTTAACGAAAATACGCTAATTTTTTCAAAAAAAGATTCTAACGTTGGTGTTATGGATTATTATTCTGCGAGTAAAGAGGATCTTTTAGCATTAAAGAACGAATATTCTAGTGATATAGAATACTGCGGATGCAACTATCTTGTTAATTTTGAAACATTTTTTAAAGATATGAATTATGTTGAGAATATATCAAGACCAAATTATAAAAAAATGGAAGGATTTAATATTAGGAGTTTTAATGAATTTATATATGTAAATAATTTTAATAATATGGAAGATATATATCCAAAAATCTCAAAGAAATTGAATAAAAATGAAATTGTTATTTCAATGAATTATCAAATGATGAAAGAAACTTGTAAATATTTGCAGATTGAAAGGAGTTTTGTTTCGCTTGGAAATTATATTTTAAATAACAATTTTTTAATAAACGTTAATTTAGCAAATTATGATTGGAAATATGAAGATAATATAACACTAAAAGTTAAGGCAGTAATTCCATCAACTGAATCAAGAATTTATCATGATGATAATTTCTTTAATGAATATTTTTTTGAAGAAAGACTTATGATGCCATCCTCTTTAAATTTTAAAAAGAATGAAGAATACCCTTGGGTAATGAAAAAAGTATATTATTTTAAAACTTTAAAATTTCAATCAGGGCTGTTAGATAAATTAGCAAATAATCAAAATTATCAAAATTTTATTTTTGAAACTGACAATTATAAATATTCAACCAAAACATGTTCAATAAATGAACCATGCTATACGAACAAAATATATGTTTTCGTTTCTTTTAAATCTGAGGTTCCGTATTTGATTGCAAAAAAATTAAATAAAATTAATAAAAAATTTAATAATTATTATTATTCAACTGAAGGTGGCTATATTAATTTAGGAATGGATCTTTTTTCTGGATTTAGTAGGCAAACTTATTTCTCAATATCAAAGGATGATTTAAAAAACTTTACTGAAGGGATTGAAAAGATTAATACTGATGATATAGCAAATTTAGTTCTACCAAATAATATAATCGAAGGTAATGTTATTAAAACTAGTGATGATATTGTTAGATTTTCTTCTAAATATGGAAAATTATTGTATGGAAATAAACCTAAAAACGTAACCGAAATATGTATTTCTAAAAAAATGGCTGAGATTTTAGGATATCAAAAAACAAATGATGATCTATATGTTTCAATGAACGTAGAACAGGTTTACGAAAACGAAGAATTTAAAAACATATTTCATACTATTAAGTTAAAAATTGTTGGAATTATCGATTCTAATAAAATAGTTATATATAATGAACCAAACTTTACAATATCACTTTTTAGGGATTTATTTCATGTGTCTTCATTTAATCTTTTAATTAATTCTATAGTCTTTGAAATGGATGAACATGCATCGAAAGAAGATATTGAAAAATATAATAATTATTTTGAAGAATACGAATTTATTGATCCATTGAGTTCGTTTTCTAGCGGGATTGATGAAGTATTATCTTATTTAGAATGGATTTTAATATGTCTATCAATAGTAACAATGATTTCTTCCATCATTTTAATTTCTTTAATCAATTATATTGATGTTATAGAATCGAAGAAAGAATATGCGATTCTAACAGTTCTTGGTTTTTCGAAAAAGGAAATACTAAATATGCAATTTTATAACTGTTTTATACCATCTTTTATAGCTTTTTTGCTTAGTTGTATATCACTGTTGTTAACTTCAAATTTAATGGGAAATTTATTAACAAATATGATTGGTATTGAAACAAATGTTTCGAATAATCCAAATTCTTTTATAATGATGCTAATTGTAATGATTTTTATTACTGTAATAACCATTATTTTTTCTCGAAAACCTATTAAAAAGATAAATATTACAAAAGAGTTGCATCATTAGCATAAAAATATATTAAAAAAAATTAATATTTAATCTATAATATAAAAGTCAAAAGAAATGAAGGGAAGTGTCTTATGGCAAAAATGGTTGGTAAAGTTAAAAGATTCAGTGATGAAAAAGGATTTGGTTTCATTTTAGGTGAAGATGGCAAAGATTATTTTGTCCATTGGAAAGAATTGAATATGCCAGGTCGTAAAACTGTCACTGCAAACACCAAAGTCGAATTTGATCCTGTTGAAACTGAAAAAGGCTGGAGAGCTGAACACGTTGACATCATCAAAGAAGATAAAGCTCCTGAAAATAAATAAATATCATTTGAATTTTATTATTTAATGAAGCAAAGCCACAAATTGTGGCTTTTTTGTTGGATATTTTGCAAAAGAAACGCAAATTCTTAAACTAAATTCAGCTTTTTAGAATTGTTAGTTTTTTATCAGACTAAATTCAGTTTTTT
>DKCJ01000023.1 GCA_002451465.1 Caryophanales bacterium UBA6877 | reverse complement strand
ACATCATTTGAAAGCTAACAACAAATTTTGGATTCAAAGAAATAAATAGTTGAATAATAAATAGAAATGTTTATAATATCTTATGCGCGGGGTGTAGCGTAGCTTGGTATCGCGTCTGCTTTGGGAGCAGAAGGTCACTGGTTCAAATCCAGCCACCCCGACCATTAAATTAAACTTAAAGACAATACAAAATGTATTGTCTTTTTTTGAAAACGCTTTCATTATAAAAATATATATTTACAATAATTTTATTGGTTTTATAATAAATTTGTTAAAAGAAAGGAGTTGCTATGGTTATTAAATTAGTTAATCTCAATACTTTAAGTGTTTTAATTGATTTAGTTTTTAAAGCAACTTCTTTTAGTGTTTTTTTTGATCGTCGTCGCGGTTAACCGCGAAGATACATTATTTTTTCATATGGCATAACGCCAATATAATTATTATTTATTTTGTAAGTTTATAAACTTATTTGTTATTTTTTAAAAGAGGATTATTTTATGAAAGAAATTTTTGATACACCAAATTTAGAATTAAGACATTTTGAAGATGTTGATTTGCATTCATTTTATTGTATTTTAGATGATAATAATGATGGAAAGGCTTTAGATTTTAATACCATTCTTGAAGATTTTAAAAATAAAGAAAAAAATCATCATTATTACGCAATAGTGCTAAAGAAATATCAAACAGTTATTGGAAGCATTTATTGTAAGAAAGTAAATGATAAAGATTTTGAAATAGGTTATTTATTAAAGAATAACTATAAAGATTCTGGTTATGCTTCTGAAGCATTATATGGTTTTGTGAAAATGCTTGAAGCAGAAGGTCTCCAAAGAATAGTTAAATTAGAAAGTGGGAAAGAAGCAAAGCCTTATAAATTACTTGCTGATGAAGGTTTTTTATCTATAAATAGTTTTTATAAAGTTTTTGATTTCATGAAAGATTAATTTAGTTAACTTACATATTGCAAGAGCAAAATAATAGCGTTAATATGTAAAAATGGTTAACTTATTAAGAAAATTATTTATTAAAAATTATAAGGATGTTAACAATCCTCTTGTTCGTACTAAATATGGTATTCTTGCATCGTGCGGCGGGATTTTTGTTAACATCTTTTTATTTGCATTTAAACTTTTTATTGGATTAATTACTCTTTCTTTATCAATTATTAGTGATGCTTTTAATAACTTAAGTGATTTGCTTTCATGTTTTGTGAGTTTAATAGGTTTTAAAATTGCTAGTAAACCTGCTGACTATGAACATCCTTATGGTCATGAACGTGTGGAATATATAGCAGGAATGATAGTATCATTTATAATCTTAATGATTGGTTCATTGTTATTTATCGAATCAATTGAAAATTTAATTAACCAAAAAAATAATTTAAATTTTAATTTTTATGTATATATAATTCTTGGTGGTTCTATTTTGATGAAGGTTCTTTTAGGAATTTATTATTATCGAATAGCTAAAATTATTGAAAGCGTTTCATTAAAAGCTAGCATGAGTGACTCATTTAATGATGTTATTTCAACATGCGTTGTTTTAATTGCTTATATTTTTCAATCATTTTTCCCTCAATTATGGTGGCTTGATAGCGCACTTTCCATATGCGTATCTTTATTTATTATCGTAAATGGAATAAAAATGGTAAAGGACACTGCGTCTCCATTAATTGGTGGAAATATTGATAAAGATTTAATTAAAAAAATAGTGAGCGATATAAAAAAACATAAAGAGATTTTGGGTGTTCACGATATTTTATCTCATACTTATGGACCAAATGTAAAATTTTTATCTCTTCATTTAGAAGTTGATGGTTATAAAAATGTTTTTGAATCACATGATTTAATTGAAAATATAGAAGAAGAAATATTTAAAAAATATGGAATTAAAACAACAATTCATATGGATCCTATTGATACTAAAAGTGATGAAATTAAGTATTTAAGACCTATAATTGAAGCTGAACTAAAAAAATTTGATGATAGAATAAGTTTTCATGATTTAAGATTAGTAAAAGGACCAACAAGAACTAATGTTATTTTTGATATTTTAGTTCCTATTGAAGATAAATTTGTTAATAGAATGATTTTATATATAGAAAAAAATATTCAGGAATTGAATCCTAAATATCGTGTTGTTATTAATGTAGATTATGATTTAAGTAATGGTAAAGATAAAACTAATAATTTTGGCGATTAAATTCGTAAAGAACGATGCTTACAGCATTTGTTATATTTAATGAATCAATTTTATTTGAATGTTTAATGATAATTGAATTTTCGTCTAAATATTTTTTATCTAAACCTGTTGCTTCATTTCCAAAAGCTAAAGTTGATAAAGTTTTTTTAAAGGTATATTTTTGGAGTTCATTTTTACTTTGAAGCATAAAAGCATAAATAGTGTGGTTGCAATATTTCTTTTTATATTCTTCAAGTGAAGAAAAATATTCAATATTTATCGAGAAAATAGAACCCATTGAAGCTCTAATGCATTTAGGATCAAAGTAATCTACCCCAGGTTTTATGATAGCAATATTTTTAATATCAAATCCAAGTGATGACCTTATAATTGTTCCTAAATTACCCATATTTGATGGGTTGTCTAATAAAAGATGATGTTCGTTACTATTAAGTTCATTGCTATATTTTTTAAAAATACCAATTACATAACAATTTTCTTTTGGTGACAATTTATCTATTAATTTATCGTTTTTTATATAATTTTTATTTAATAATTTTAATATTAGTTGTTTAACTTCGATATTATTAAAAGAAGAGTGTACATAAACATCAATTACGTCTTCCTTATGATTTTTTAATAATTCAATTGTTGGGAAAGCTCCTAAAGTATAACTATAATCAAATTCTTTTTTATATTTTTTTATTTCCATAAAAATATTATATATTAATTAAATCATTATTTTTAGTATAATATTTGTGCTGCCCTAATAGCTCAACTGGATAGAGTACTTGACTTCGAATCAAGGGGTTACGGGTTCGACTCCTGCTTAGGGCACCAATGAAGTTAAGTATAGTCGATATAAAATATCGGCTATTTTATTTTATGTATGTTTTAAAATTACAATTATTAAATGTTTTAATGTTTTTTGTGTATAAGCAAAAAAATTAAATTGATTTCATGAAAAAGCAATATATATGTGTGTTATTAATTAGATAAATAATGTCGCTGGAGGATTTAGTACTATTACTTCAATAAGTTTATATGAATTATTGCGGCTTTAAAATTCTACTTATATTTTTTACGAAATTCGTTAGGTGTAATTTTAAATTTAGCTTTAAATTTATTACTAAAATATGATTGAGTAGAATAATTTAAGAACAAACTAATGTTTACTATTGATTCATCACTATATTTTAAAAGTAATTGTGCTTCATTTAATTTCTCATCATTTAGATATTCATTTAAAGTTTTACCTACTTGTTTTTTAAAATTATTTGATAATTTTGTTTTTGAAACATTTACATAGCTAACAATTTCCATAACTTCTTTTATTTTATAAAGATTGTTTTTGATATAGAAAATAGCATTTTTAACATCACTTGAATAGTTAAGTATTTTTTTAGATTCACCAATTCTTGAAGTGAAGTCTAATAGTGCATTTAATTGCAAATCTTTAACTTGTTTGATATTAAAACATCTTTCACATTCAATTGAATATAAATCTATTAAATTATATGATTCTTCGATATCCATCCCTCCATCTATAGCAGAGGTTTTGCCAACTAAAGCAATAATAGCAAGTAAAATATTTTTTGCTTGTCTTAATTCATCATTTCCCACTCTACCTTCGTTAAATTTTTGCTTTTTAATAACATTATTAAAATAATTATTAAGTTTTATTGAATCGCCATTTTTAATGTATTCAAGCATTCTTTTTTCAAAATAATAAGTGCCATGATAATTATCAATTTCTTTTATATGGTTATTAATTTTGTTATGTTCAATATATTTTGGGAAATTTTGATCTAATAAATAATAATCTTTAATATTTATCTTATTTTTATTTAAAGAATATTCTAAAAATGATAATAAATTAAAAAAATGATTGTATGTATAATTTGGAAGAGTATAGAAAAACTCTTTCAGCTGGATGAAATCTTTATTATTTAAATTTAAATCTTGGGCGATTTTTTTAATTGAGTTTTCAGTTTTCTTTTGAGTTCGAGCAGGACCAATAACTAAATAATAATCTTGAACTTTAATTATTCCAAAAATTCCATATTTTTCCGTGTTTAATATATATGGATAATATTGATAATCTAATTTTATATTTTGTTTTATAAATTCGCCCCATACTTTTATTGGTGAGAAGGATTTTAGATCATATTTGGTATTATAAAAAATAACTATAGGTAAATAGTGAGAAGAATAAAATTGTTCGCTAAAATATATTAAATCTTCTAAATTATCCATTTGTATAAAATTACAATAAATAGAACAAAATTACAATATTTAATTAAAAAAATATTTGATAATAAGTAAAATTAATTATGGTAAAAGATTTTTTAAAAGACTGGGAACTAGTGTTTGAAGATTTAACTTCTATTAGAATAGATCTCCCTTATGATGTGTTAATTCATGAAAAACGCTATAAAGAATGCGCTAGTGGCGAGGCATGCGCATTTTTTCAAGGAAAAAAATATATTTTTAAAAAAATATTCGATATACAAAAAGGGGATAATTCTTATTTTTCTTTATTTTTTGAGGGTGTCTATCGTAATGCAAAAGTAGTATTAAACGATGTTGAATTAGGAATTAATAAATATGGATTTAGTGAATTTAGTTTTGATGTATCTAATTTAATTAAAGAAGGTAGAAATAAACTTGAAGTTTATGTCGACAATTCATTAGTACCATCTGCAAGGTTTTATACCGGCGCTGGTATTTATCGTCCAGTTAGTTTGATAGTAAAAAGAAAAAAGGAAATTAATTCAATTAAGATAAAAACATTAAGTTACAAAGAAAAAAAGATTGAAGTTTTAATAGATTCGTTATTAAAACCAATAATTAAAATTTACGACAAAAATAATTGCATATATAATGGAGAAGATAAGGTTATTACCTTAAATGATGCCAAATTATGGAGTGATGAAAACCCTTATTTATATAGACTTGTTGTTGAAACAAAAAATGACAAAGAAGAAATTACTTTTGGTATCCGAGAACTCTCTTTTATAAATGAAAAAGGTTTATTTGTTAATGGGAAGGAAGTTAAATTAAAGGGAGTATGTATCCATTCAGATAATGGAATTGTTGGAATGGCTTCTTATAAAGAAATTGAATATCAAAGAATTAAATTATTAAAAGAGGCTGGGTTTAATGCTATTAGAAGTGCTCATAATCCTTGTTCAAGATATATTTTAGATGCATGTGATTTTTATGGAATATATATAATTGATGAACTTTATGATGGTTGGTACATTCCTAAAAATTATCATGATCATAGTCGTGATTTTTCAAGTATAGAATATAAAAAAGATATTAAAAGTCTTGTTAATAAAGACTTTAATCACCCATCTGTAATCATTTATTCACTTGGCAATGAAGTAAGCGAAATTGCCACACAAAAAGGGATAAATACATTAAGTGATATGAAAGATTTTCTTAAAAAAGAAGATAATACAAGGAAGATTACTTGCGCAATTAATTTATTAATTTGTGTGTATGATAAATTAGGTTTTGGGATTTATAAAGATAATGTAGAATATAAAAGAACAATAATGGATGAAAATAAAAAGGTTAAAGAGAAAAAAGCTGGCTCTACTTTTTTTAATTATTGGACTCAGAAATTAGGAAAAATTATTTTTTTAATTAATAAAACAAGATTAGCAGATAAAATTGAAAATAATATTAGTAAAAAGTTAGATTTAATAGGGTTGAATTATGGATCTGCTAGGTACGATATAGATAACAGATATCATAAGGATCGTTTATTAATTGGCACTGAAACATTTATTAATGAAACCCCATTTAATTATAAAAAAATGAAGGAAATTAATAATTTAATTGGTGATTTTGTTTGGGTTGGTTTTGATTTTTTAGGGGAATCAGGTTTTGGTGATTGGACTTATTATTCTTATAAGGGACTACCCTTAACATATGGCTCGGGATTATTTGATTTAATCAATAATAGAACAGTTTTATTAAATTTTATGGAACAATATCTTGATAAAAAAAATGATAAACCACTAATAGCGTTACGACCAGTTAATCATTATGATGAAGTTCCAAAAATATCGGCTTGGAAAATGACCAATGCGATTTCAAGTTACAATTTTCATGATTATATTAACAGAAAAATGATAGTGGAAGTTTACTCTAAATATCCTTTTGTTAAACTGTATCAAAATGATAAATTACTTGGTATAAAAAAGGTTAAAAATAATCGTGCGATATTTAAAGGCAAATATAAATTAGGTTTTTTAAAAGCAATTAATTTAAATAATATAAAAAAAGAGATAAATTATTCAGTTCTTAAATCTAGTGATGATAATCCACATTTTAATGTTCGCTTATCAAAAGAAATATTAACGCTAGATAGTAAAGATATAATTTACGTAAATGTTGACGTTTTAAATGATAACAATGAATTATTACCATGTTATGAGGAAGAATGTAATGTAATTGTTTCAAATAATTTAAATTTAATCGCTTTAGGTAGTGGATTATCAAATAATCCTGAAGATTATTGTCATAGTAAACATAAATTCTATAGAGGAAGTATCGCTTTTGTAATAAAAGGAAAAGAAACTGGTAAAGGAGTTATTAAAATTTCCTCAAAATATGTAGAGGAAAAAATAATAAATATTAATATAAAGGAGTTAAATTATGAATGAGTTTCCAAAAGATTTTCTTTGGGGAGTATCTACAAGTTCAGCACAAATAGAGGGCGGATATTTGGATGATGGGCGAACAATGAGCATATGGGATGATGTTCCAAATGGTAAAATCAGGGATAATAGCAATGTACATGTTGCTTGCGATCACTATCATAAATTTATGGAAGATATTGAAATCATGAAAAAAATAGGAGTCAAATCATATAGATTTTCAATATCCTGGTCAAGAATTGTACCTGAAGAAGGTAACATTAATGAACAAGGAATTGCATTTTATAATGCATTAATTAATCAATTAATCAAAAATAATATTGAACCAATTGTTACTTTATATCATTGGGATTTACCTTTATGGATTGAAAAGAAATATAAAGGTTGGCTTAATAAAAAGATTGTGTCTTTATTTGAAGAATATACTAAGGTTGTTGTATTAAATTTTTCAGATAGAGTTAAGTATTGGCTAACTTTTAATGAACCACAATGTTTTTTAATGAATGGGTATATAACATCAATTCATGCACCATTCAAAAGAATAATTTTTAGATTTTCTAGAATGATTAAACACTTTTTATTAGCTAATAAAGTTAGTGTTGATACTATTAGAAAATATGCAAAAAAAGCTCCGAAAATTAGTCTTTCTTTCGGCTCAGGAGCTTTTATTCCTGAAGACGAAAATGATAAAAAAAGTGTAGAAGAAGCGAGGTATAAAAGTTTTTATAAAGGATTAGGATCGATAAATAATCGATTATTTTTTGATCCAATTATATTAGGAAAAGGAGTTCATACATATTTAATTTATAAAGTTAGTAATCGTCTTGCTAAAAAAGTTAAGGTAAATTTAGATTTCTTAGCAATTAATAATTACGAAGCTTTCAATTATAGTTCGTTTGGAAATGGTAAAGTTGATAAAACTAATTTAAAAACAAATTCATTAGGATGGGTTATTGATGGCAGAACTTTGTACTATACATCTAAATTTATGTATGAAAGATATAAGCTTCCAATTATTATTACTGAAAATGGTATGTGTGATGATGATGTTTTAATAAATAACGAAGTAAATGATGTGAAAAGAATAAATTTTATTGATGAATATTTATTAAATGTTAAAAAAGCAATTAATGATGGCGTAAATATTTTAGGCTACCACTATTGGTCATTATTAGATAATTTTGAATGGGCTGAGGGTTATATTCCACGTTTTGGTTTAGTTTATGTTGATTATAAAACATTAAATAGAACTATGAAAAATTCAGCTTATCATTATAGCGAAATAATAAAGAATAATGGGAAAGGAATTTAAATATGAAAACAAAAAAGAGAAAGAATTTTTTTGATTTAAAGTTTTTTGATAGCAAGATCAAAACAAGAACTATTTCGAAAAAAGAAAAAATTTTAGGCCATTTAATTGGTCCTTTAGGATTAATATTCATTATTAATACTATTTCTGCATTAGTAGAAAAATTTTTTACACAACAAACTGGATTAATGTATGGGGTGGATAATATCGCTAGTATTAAAAATATGGGAAATGTTTATGAAATTGTTATGACATTAGTAAGGATTGGTGCCGTTCTAACAGGATTATTAATGTCATTTATTATTTCTAAATCCACATCAAAGTACGGAAGATTTCGTCCTTTATATTTAATTTTTTGTTTTATCTCATTGCTTTGTGGTTTCATGATATTTTTATTTCCAGGAAAGACATTAGGAGAATCATACTGGTATTATTTCTTTACTATATTTATTGTTTATCATACGATTGCTGTAACATATTTTAATTTATTCAAAGACAATATCGTGTCAGTTTCTACTAGATCATCAAAAGAAAAATATCAATTAAGTTTTATTAGGAAAGTTAGTTGGACAATTATCTCTGGTATAATCATTGGGTTATTGGTGAATAATGTAGTTATTCCATTTTGGCTTGAAAAAGATATTAATGGTTATGCAATTTTAATGATTGTTTTATCAATAATTGCAATACCATTAATTTATATGGAATTTTATTACACAAAAGAGAGAATTATTGAAGATGATGTTATTAAAGAAGGTGAGGAAAAAGTTAATAAAACTCCTATAAAAACACAACTAAAAGCGTTATTTACAAATAAATACTTTGTAATATTGACAATTATTTTTACTTTAATTGGAATATGTGATTATTATAAAGGTAGTAATGTTCAATATTTTTATGTTAAATTTTTGCTGGATGGTGAAAATAAGCCTTTAATGTATACTTTATATATGATTGCTGTAGGCTCTCCTGTTGGAATTGGTGCAATTGCAATTTATCCTTTAGCAAAGAAATTTGGCATTAAAAATGTCACGATTGCTGGTTTTATTTGTGTTTTAGTTGGCTCGGTTTTTGGTTGGATATTCCCTTCAAATATTTATATAGCAATTATTGGTGGATTCTTGCGTAATTTAGGCATGATACCAAATTCATATGTTTTTATAACGTTACTTTATTATGCTTATGATAGTATCGAAGCAAAAACAGGTTATAGACTAGAAGGGTTAATGGGAGCTGGTATAGTTTACGCTATTCAAAATTTAATATATGCTCCATTTGCTGGAGGATATGAATCTGGCTTATTAAAACTTGGATTTGTAGATGTTGAAGGCGTTAAACCGTCAGGTGATATAATAAATTTTATTGTTTTTAGTTTTTATGCATTAGACATTATATTAGCTGTTGTTGCTATTGTTTTATTACCATTTGTTGATATTGAAAAGAAAATGAATTCAATAAATGAACAAATTATATCTAGACAAAAAGCTTTATGTTTGGCTAATGGAAAAGAATGGGTAGATCCTAGTGTATTACAACAACAAGAAGAAGAAAAATACGAAAAAGAACGTGAAGAAAATCGGATTTTAGATTTAAAAGAATATTGTGCTAAAAAAGGTTTAGATTTTGATAAAGAAAACCAAAAATATTTAAATAAAGAAAAGATTAAAGAAGAAAAACGACGCAAAAAAGAAGAAAAAAAGAAAAAAAGAAATAATTAATATGTTTAAAATAAAAGATTTATTAATAGAAAATAAAACTGATTATATAGTAACAGATGAAATTCATCCTCATTTTTCATTTAGTTTAATTTCTAATAGAAATGAAGAAGAACTTAAAAGTTATTTATATGAAATTTATTGTGATGATAAATTGATTTATAAATCAACTGAAATTTTTGATAGAAATCAAATTATGATAGAAATTTCTAATGTTTCTTTTTTAAGTGATACATGTTACAGATTGAAATTATTTGTCGCGAGTAATTTTTTAAATAAAGACACAAAAGAAATATATTTTAATACAGGAAAATTGTCTACAAAATGGAAAGGAAAGTGGATTGGTAAATACGTTAAAATACCTAAAAAATCTTCACCAAACCCTCTTCTTTTCAGGAAAAAAATTAATATTAAAAAAAATGTAAAGCGTTCAATAATTCATCTTACCGCTATTGGAATTTTTCAATTATTTATTAATAAAGAAAGAAAAAGCGATTCTTATTTTGCTCCTGGTTTTACTGATTACCGTAAGCAATTACAATATCAAACATATAATAATTTAGATTTTAATAAAGGTGAAAATGAAATTGAAGTAATTGTTGCTCCTGGTTGGGCAGTTGGTGCATTTACGTACAAAAGAAAAAATAAAATTTATAGTAATACTCAAAAATTATTATTCGAATTGATAATTGAATACGAAGATGGTGAAAAAGAATTTATTGTTTCTGACGAAACATGGGATGTATCAAAAGATCATCATTTAAAATTTGCTGATTTTTATGATGGAGAAGTCTTTGATGCTCGCATACAAAACTATAGCTTTGAAAAAGTAACATGTTATAAAAATTTATCTAAAAAAGTAAAAATTGTTGCGGAATACGGCGAAAAAGTTAAAATTATAAAAAAATTTGAACCTATTTTAGTGAATGAAGAAGAAGATGAATTGACTTATGACTTTACGCAAAATTTTTCTGGGGTTGTTTCGTTTGAAATTTTGCAAGCTGAAGAAGGACAAAAAATAGAAGTTTTACATGCTGAAATATTAAAAGATAAGAAAGTTTATACAAGACCTTTAAGGACAGCTAAAGCGCGAATTTTATACATTTGTAAAAAAGGCAAACAAGAGTACAGTCCTTTATTTACGTATATGGGTTTTAGGTACATTTCAATTAAAGGAATTAAAAAAGAAAATATTATAGTTAAGGGCTTAGCTTTATCAAGTGGCCTAAAAAGAGTAGGAACATTAAAAACTTCAAATGAAGAAGTTAATAAATTAATTGAATCTATTTATTGGGGAGGAAGAAGTAATTTTGTTGATATTCCAACTGATTGTCCACAAAGAGATGAAAGAATGGGATGGACTGGAGATATAGCCATTTTTTCTAATACTGCAACATTCAATTTTGATATGTCTAGATTTTTTTCAAAATGGCTTAGAGACATGAATTATGAGCAATCTTTTGGTGGAGGAATTCGTTGGACTATTCCATATGATAAGGCCGGATTACCAAATTTTGCTATAGCTACATGGGGAGATGCTGCTATTTTAGTTCCTTGGGCAACTTACTTGACTAGAGGTGATATAAATTTATTAAAAAGACAATATTATCATATGAAAAAGTTTGTTAATGCCGAAAAATTTTGGGCTAACTTTTTATCATTTAGCAAAACAAATAAATATATTTTAAAATATCCATTTCAGTTCGGAGATTGGTGTGCTCCTAATGAAGATTTTAAAGAATGGATTTTTAAAGGTCCTTGGATTTCTACATGTTATTTTGCTAATTCATGCAATATCTTATCGAAAGTTGCGACTATACTAAATAAGCAAGACGATGCTTTATTTTATAACAATTTATATAAGAAAATATCTAATGCTTTTAAAGAAAAATTTTTAGATAATGAAGGTAAATTAAAATTCGAATTTCAAAGTGGTTACGCTCTTGCTTTGACATATTTAGATTTGGATGAATCTATTAAAAAAGTAATGGCAAGAAGGTTAAAAGTTTTAATAGAAAATAATAATTATCATTTAACTACAGGTTTTTCAGGGACACCTGTTTTACTATTTGCTGTTCATGATTATATAGGCTACGAAACAGCAAAAAAATTATTATTACAAGATACACTCCCTTCATGGTTGTACGAAATTAAAAATGGTGCTACCACATTATGGGAAAGATGGGATGCAATTAAAGAAGATGGTAGCATTAACTTAGGAACAAAGAATGAAGATGATGAAGGCGGAATGGTATCATTTAATCATTATTCTTATGGGTCAATTGGTGATTATTTATATAAAAGAATTGGTGGATTATCTCCACTAAGTGGAGGTTATAAAACTTTTCTAGTTGATTTAAGAAAACGTTTATTTGAAAGCAGTGAAATAACATATGATTCTCCATATGGAAGAATATGTGTAACTTATAAGAATAATAAAGGAAATATTGTAATATCAATAGAAGTTCCTGTATCTAGTAAAGCGACATTAATATTACCAAATAATATAACTAAATTTTTAAATAGCGGAAAATATAAATTTTATATTAGAGAGAAATAATTATGCCAAACCCAATATTACCATTTAATGAATATATTCCTGATGTTGAAGCTCATGTTTATAATGGACGTGTCTATCTTTTTGGCAGTCACGATAAAGAAGATGGAGAAAGATTTTGCATGTTAGATTATGTATTATATAGCGCCTCAATATATGATTTATCAAAATGGACATATCATGGAATCATTTATAAAAAGAAAGAAGATCCTCGTAGCAAATTAAATAAGTTAGCTGATTATTATGCACCCGATATAGCTATAGGTAATGATAATAAATTTTATTTATATTATGTAGCTATGGGGCCAAATACAACTAATTTTGGTCCTATTAGTGTCGCTATTAGCGATAATATTTGTGGACCTTATAAATATTTTCATGATGTAACTTTAGATAACAAACCCCTTTTGAAATATTTAAATAATGATCCGACTATATTAAATGATAATGGAAAGATTTATTTATATTATGGATGGGGTTTAGGTAGAGATTTTTCAAATAAATTATTTAGACCTTTATTTAATTTAGTTGAATCAAAACTGTTTAATAGATCAATAAAGGAGATAAAGAAAACCAAACCTTCAATTCTTTCTTGTGCATTTGTTGAATTAAAAAGTAATATGTATGAAGCTAAAAGCGATCCAATAGCTATATTAGATAGTAAAACTACAGCAAACAAGAAGTCAATTTTATATAAGCACGCTTTTTATGAAGCTCCATCAATTAGGAAAATTAAGAATTTATATTATTTAATTTATTCAAGCAATGAAAATAATGAACTTTGTTATGCAACTAGCTTATTTCCAAATAAAAACTTTGTTTATAGAGGTGTAATTATTTCAAATACTGACATGAATTATAAAGGAAATAAAAAAGCTGTTGCCTTTGGCGGAACTATTCATGGATCAATTGAGAATATAAATAATAAGTATTATGTTTTTTATCATCGCTTAACAAGAAATAGTAATTTTTCGAGACAAGTATGTGCTGAAAGAATTGAAATTGATGAAAATGGGGGAATAAAACAAGTCGAAATGACTTCAATAGGCTTGGATGATAAACCTTTAAAGACTCTTGGCACATACTCTAGTTATAACGCTTGCAATATTTATCATAAGTCTCGTAGAACAAGAAAAAATGAGGCAATGTATAGTAAAGATGATGATAATAATTACATTATAAAAAACATTAAAAATGGATTTATTATTGGATATAAATATTTTGATTTTAAAAATGATATTACATTAATTGTTACATTAAAAGGTAGTAAAGGAAAAATTAAAATTAGTGATGGTAATCATGTTTTTTATAAAAAAATTTTAAAAAGTAAATTATATAAAGATTATGAAATTCCTATTAATTTTAAGGGAATAAAACCTTTGTATATAGAGTATATTGGATTTGGATCAGTAGATTTATTAGAAATAAAATTTAAATAAGGAGAATTTATGAAAATCATTGAATTTGATATTAATGGAAAATGGATTAAAAAAAATAATAATTGGCAATTTGGATTGGGGTGCGACCACGCTTTTCAACTTCATAGAAGAGATTTGTTTTTACAATTAAAATATGTTCATGATGAATTAGGTTTTAAATATTTAAGGTTTCATGGTATTTTTGATGATGATATGTTAACTTATCAACGTCTAAGTGATTATAAACCTTTATCTAATATTCCTTATTCTAGTAAAGTAAAAGAGATTAATTTTCGTCAAATAGGTGATGTTTTACATAATGTTTTAGATGCTGGATTTAAACCTTTTTTAGAAATTTCTTTTATGCCTAGTGTTTTAGCAAAGGGTAAAAAAACTGGTTTAAAATATCAAAATAACATCTGTTTACCAAATGACTATAACGAGTGGCAATTATTCATCAAAGAATTTATTAAATATCTTATTAATGAGTTTGGTAAAGCAGAAATTGAATCCTGGTATTATGAAATTTGGAATGAGCCGGATTTAAAGATATTTTTTAATGGAAATCAAAAAGATTATTTTAATTTTTACAAAATGACAGTTTTGGCAATTAAAGAAATTGATAACAATTTGAGAGTTGGTGGACCTTCTACTAGTGCTTGTAAATGGCTAAAAGATTTTATTTCATATTGTAATAAACAAAATATAAAGTGCGATTTTATTAGTACGCATCATTACACTGGCGATGCTTTTGGTAATATGTTAACATTCAAAAAAGCATTAAAAATGTTTTCTATTGTTAAAAATTCTGCGAAGAATAATTTAGGAATTGGCGAGACTTTGTGTAAATCTTTTTTCTATCCAGACATTTGTAAAACCTGGAAAAAAGGAACTTTTAATGAAATGGATAAAAAAGCGTTAGAAGACGCCGGAAATAAACCTTTATTTATTACTGAATGGAATTCTATGGCTGTATTTGCAGCCCCTGTTCATGATGAGAAATATTCTAGCGCTTTTGCTTTAAAAGCTTCATTAGACTTAAATTCAAAGATTGCTGGTTCACTTTTTTGGTGCATATCAGATATTTTTGAAGAAAATCTATATTTACAAGATCCATTTTGTGGAAGTTATGGAATAGTGACTCAAGATAATATCGCTAAACCTAATTTTTATGCATTTAAAATTATGAACATGCTTTATGAAAATAGATTAGCGTTAGAAATAACAAATGATGATATAGAATATGCAGTTTTTAGAAAAGATGAACGTAACTATCAAATAGTTATTTATAATCAAGATTTTGTTTATGAAAATGATGAAACATATGATTTTGAAATTAAACTACCATTCAAGGCAAAAAGAATTATTGAATATCGTATAGATAACGAAAATGCTAATCCTAAAAATGAGTGGATAAAATTAGGGAAGCCAAAAAATTTAAATAAAGAACAAATTAAATTAATTAAAGATTTATCTAGTCTTAGAGGTAATGAAATTAAAGCTCTCACTCAATCAATTAAATCTTCACTTAAATCTAATGATATTGTTTTTTATGTAATAAGTTTCTAATTAAATATTCCATTTATTAATAAAGATAATAGAATTTTTTATATCCCTATTATTTATTAACATAAATAATTATTTTTGGAATATTTATTGAAAGTCAATGTGCTGTTGTTTGCGTTTTTAGTATGTTTTAGAAAAGAGAAAAACAAAATAAAGAAAAAATATCGCTATGAAATTGTTGGTTATATATGAAAAAAATAATATATTATCATAAGTAAATAACATATTTTTGCGTGCGGTTTACCCATTGATATTTATTGTTTCATCATACGTTATTGAAAAAATAATAATAATGATGTTAAATCCTATGAAAGAAATCTGTCAAATCATTTTCTTAAGAATTCAATTTGTACAAAAAAATAATTTAAATATGGTTTATTTTTAATATCATCTTTGTGACACTTTTTATTGTTTAATATATTTTTAATTAGTTGAATTTTTAAAAATTATTAATTATTTACTTTATTATTATTTGATTATTTTTTCCCATGATGAAGTGTTATAAGCATCTATCACCTTTTTTAATGTTCCAGTTTTACATTTTTCAGTTTTTATTTTTTCACATGTTAATTTAAACTCTTCCTCAGTACATGTAGAAACATTGCATTTAAGTTCCTCATTTTTTATGTTGAGATTTAATGTAGCAGTATAAACACCCCACGAAGAAGTCCACCAACCTTGACTAATAGTTTTATAATTCCAAATAGTCCAATTATAAAATCTTTCATCAAACCAATCTACTAAGGTGTCTTTCCAAATTTTTGTATCTTCAAAACAAGTAAATTCTCCTATATAAATTGGAACATCATAATCTTTTCCAATTGCACGCATATCAAAATATGCTTTATAAGCGGCTAGAGGAACATTACCCCAATTATAATAATGATATTCATACATTATATTTTCCCAATTGTAGGTTGAAGGATTTGGTGAAACAGAAGGATCCCACATACACTCAATTGTAATTAAATGTTGATCATTTCTTTCTCTTAAAGATTTATATATTTTATCTTGATAATCAAAACATTCTTTTGGTTCAGGAGTATCTTTCTTCATTTGTGGTTCATTAAGTAAATCATATGAAGCAATTGACTCGGATAAAATTTTATTTTCTGGCTTAGCATAATGTTCTGAAACATAGTTCCATAAATCAACAACTGCATCCATAGCTTCTTTAGATGACCAAAAACCAGGATCTTCATTATTTTCTGGTATCAATCCTGAATGTTCATATCCATTTTGTGAATAAGGAGCTCCGTGAAGATCTAAAATAACATATAAATTATTTTTTCTAGCTTCTGAAATGAACCAATCAAGGTAATTGAATGCTTCTTTTTCGGGTTTTCGATAGAAATTTCCTCTCTCTTCATTTAATAGATTTCTCCAATAAAATGGCAATCTAATACAATTAAATTTAAGTTCATCTTTAACTATTCGAAAATCTTCTTCACTAAAGAAAGATTTATAGTAGTAATCCATCATCTCGTTTTGTTTATTTTTAAGATTTTCGTTAGATGATAGGCCAATTCTAAAGTCTTCTTCGGTGAATTCAGGATAAAGGACATTATTATCTTTATCTTTTGCAATTGTTCCATCCTCATTCTTTTTTGGATCGACAGCAAATGGTGACATCCATCCTTCTTGAAGAAGAATATTTCCAGCATTTATTCCCCTAAGTTGTATTCTATTTCCAGTTTTATCATAAAGTCCTCGATAATTTTTCTTTTCATGTCCTTGATGAATAAAAGAATTTATTTTATCGGATGATATTGTTTCTTTTGTGCTAGGAGCTTTAACGTGATATAAAAAAGAGTTCATAAAAAACCAAAGGACTGTGCTAGAAGATATAACTAAAAGTGAGAGAATAAAAACACTGCTTATTAAAAGGGCTTTTCTTTTCTTTGGTGAATTAATTTTTGTAACAGTTTCTTTTGCTTCTTTTACCATTTAAGTTCCTCCTAATTAATTCTATACTAAAAATAAGAAAATGAAAATTTGTTTTTAGGTTTATTAATCTGAATGAATAGCCTATAAAAAGAAGCAACCTAATGCAATGTATTTATGGAAGAAATAACAATAAACTTATTTATTTGATTAATTTATTAAATAAATAATTATTTACATTGATAATTTATTTCTTGAAATATCATCATGATGTAGTTCGCATTTTCGTAATATTCTTGGAAAAAGGAAAATAAAAACAAATAAACATAAAAATGAATTAAATACATCACCTAGCATTTGTGAATAAAATATTGATTCAGCATTTTTAAAAATTAAAGGCAAAATAAAACTCAAAGTTATTACAATGATTTTTCTCGATAATGATAAAATAGTACTTTCAAGAGGATAACCTAATGCCGTAGTTCCATCAACAATACAATATTGTAAAGCTAAAGGAAGGGTTCCAATTAAATATAAAATTGAGGACTTTTTAGCGTACATTAAAACTGTTTCGTGATTCGTGAATATTTTACCTATTGGTTCTATTAGAAAGATTAATAATATAAACGAAAGTGTTGTGAAAATTAACCCTGTTATAATAATTTCCTTTTGAGCTTTTTTAACTCTTTCAGTATTACCAGCGCCATAATTATATGATAAAACTCCTTGTGTTCCATTTGAAACCCCTAAAAGAGGCATGGTTACTAATTGATAAATGCAATTTGTTATTGTTAAACCTACAAGCATATCGCTAGCTAATGCCCCACCATGCATTGCAACACTTTTATCAATACATATCATTGTCAAACCATCAGTAACATAAATTAAAAAAGGTGAAATTCCATATTTTAAAATTTGAAGCATGATTTTAATATCATAATTTTTAAAGGTAATACGAATATTACTTTTTTTAGAAAGTAAGAATATTAAATTAAATACGAATGTTAAAAATTGAGAAATAATAGTTGCTAAGGAAGCACCAATTACATTCATTTTAAAAACAAAAATAAATATAGGATCTAATATAATATTTGTTATTGCACCAATTAATAAACTAGCCATTGCAATTTTTGAATAGCCCTGAGCAGTAATAAATTGTGATAATCCGGTAGCAATTAAAGCAAAAGAATTTCCAAGTAAATAAACAATCATATATTCTTTTGAATATTGAATAATATCACTTGTTGCACCAACTGCAACTAATAATTGATCTAGAAAAATAAATGAAAATAGCGGAACAAGTATTCCTAAAATTATAAGCAAAAGAAATGAATTAGCCATAATTTTTGTTGCAAATTCCTTATTTCCTTCGCCTAATTTTCGCATCATGTAAGGCGCGCCACCAATCCCGATTAAATAAGAAAACGAAACAAGCATTGTAATAAGTGGTGCAACAACACCAATACCACCAAGAGCTTTTTCACCAATATTAGGAATTTGACCAATATAGAGTCTATCTACAATACTATATAAAACATTTATAAATTGTCCTAACATTGCTGGCAAGCATAGTTTTAAAACAATTGATAAAGTGTTATCTTTCCCTAAATCAAGAGGCGTTTTTTTCATACCCAAAAATATTACTCTTTCTTATTTTTATAAGCAATAGAAGAATAATAATGTACATTGAATAATTATTAAGAAATATAGTTTATATTTTTAAAAATAATTATGTTTATTTTCGTATAATTTATTGAAATATAGAATATAAAAGTATTTATTTTAGGATATTCTTCTAATATAATTATTGCATGCCCTGTTGGAGAAGTGGTTTAACTCATATCCCTCTCAAGGATACACGCATGGGTTCGAATCCCATACAGGGTACCAATAAATTTATAAATGTTCGATACTTTTTAATAGGTTGTAAAACTTTTTATTTATAGCAATAAATACAGATTTTTTAGTAATTGGACGACGTGTATTAGTGTTTGAAAAAGTAGGAAAAATAGGCATTTTTTAGCACCGCTTTTACACGAACAGCGTTCACTAGTAAATAATAAAATACTTTTACATGGAGGTATGCGCACCCTAAAAAGATCTATTTATTAAGATTCATTTTTTAAATTACGAACGTTTATACCTTAAAAAAATTAATATGCAACAATAAATTGACGCTATTTATTAAGTACTAATCCAAATGATCTAAGACTGCATCTATCGCTTCTAAATATTATATCAGTATACAATTCTTAATAAATGTAATAGATAAATATTTTTATATTTTGTTTATTAAAATCAATATATAAATCGTCTGTTACACAAAAGAAATGTTATAGATTTTTTGCTTACACACCAATTATTCTATACGATAATGGATAAGAATTTTTCAAAAACCGTAAGAAGAGATATAAAATTGCCAAACGCTAGGAAATATCCTGATATATTAGAAATTTTGTCCATTGAATACGTTATTTTTCATTAATTTATTCACCTAAGAACATTAGAAGATAATGCTAAAGTAGAAGAAGTCACAAAATTGATCGAGATAAGTTTTATAGAATATTAAAATTTTACTCAATGGATGAATTAAGAAGTTAAGGGAAAACCTAGAACAAAAGATATAACAATAATTTTAATATCATTTTTAGTTGTTTGATCCTAAATAAAATAGAAAGCGACCTTAAAAATGATTTTATTATAAAAAGAGAAAAAGATGAACTAAAACCCTACTTTATTTGAAAATTAGCACAAAATGAAAGCGCTTTCTGTATTTTAGTATTTACATTGGATTAAAAATAATTGAAAATATAGTCATGAAAAGAAATAAGTTAAATATTAGTAACATTAAATTTAACGAAATATATTAAATGGGCTTTTATGCCCCTTTTTTATTGCTCTTTTCATAAAAAATTTCAATTTTTTTAAAAATCATTAGGAGAAGAAAAAATGAAAAAAAGTTTATGTTTATGTGCGGGTTTAGCAGCTTTATTAGTGCTTGCTGGAACCACAAGTTGTGGTGGAAATGATGATTCAAGCAGTCTTATCAAAATTCAATTCGTTCCATCAAATGATCCTGATACTTTAGGAAGTTTAGCTAAGAGACTCGAACCAGTATTACATGAAATTACTCCAGAATACACTTATGAAATTTCTGTTGGTACTTCATATAATGCTACAACTGAAGGTTTACTTTCTAATCAATTAGATATTGGATTCTTAACTGCTTCAGGTTATGCTCAAGCTACTTTACAAGATCCAGGTAAAGTTGAAGTTTTATTAACATCTGTTAGAAAAGGTTATAAAGTTCAAGTTGAAGATTATGCTGGCGATGTTAAAAAACAAATGCAAGCTATGAATGGTGAAATTGAAGGTTATGAATATTTAGGTCAACAATCTGATAAAGATGTTAACTGGTATACTTCCCAATTATCAATTGGAAACCAATATTATGTTGATAAAAATGGTGATGGCGAAATCAATGTTAAAGATTTAGCTGGTTTAAAGATTGGTAGAATGGGTGCTACTAGTGGAGCTGGTTACCTTAGACCATTAAAATATTTAAATGACTATGGCATGAGCATGGTTGATCAAACCAAATATGATAGTGCTTCCGAAGAAGAAAAGAAAACTATGATTATTGGTGTTGAACAAACCGATTACGGCGCAGCTTTCAATAATACACAAGATGGCACAATCGCTGGTTTCTGGGGATTCACCGATGTTAGATATGCTCAAGGTTATATTAAGAGCGGTTCTGAATATTATAATAAGCCAGAAGCTTTCACAAAGACTAAAGTTGTTGCTATAACTGATGGTATCTATAATGATACAATTTCTGCAAGATCCAACTTAGAAGAAGCCAAAAAAGAAGCTGTTAAGAAAGCTTTTGAAACAGCTATTACAATGACTGACAAAATTGAAGGTTCTGATATGTCACCAAAAGATATTCTTTACAAAGTTTATTCACATACTGGATATACTGAAGCTAAAGATAGTGATTTCGATGGTGAAAGAGCATTCTATCAATATTGTGTAGACCACGATTTAATTAAATAATAAAATATATAAGTAATTAAATAAAAAGGAAGAAGTTATGATTGAGTTTGATCATGTTGATAAAATATATCCTAATGGATATAAAGCGTTGTCTGATGTTAATTTAAAAATTAATGATGGTGATTTTCTTTGTATAATTGGATTATCAGGTGCTGGAAAGTCAACTTTAATTAGAACAATTAATAAAATGCACGACATTCAACATGGTCAACTCTTTGTTAATGGAATTGACATTAGTAAAGTTAGTGGCAAAAAATTACGTACTTTAAGAAAAAATATTGGAATGATTTTCCAATCCTTCAACTTAGTTAAAAGAAGTAGTGTATATAAAAATGTTTTAAGTGGAAGAGTTGGTTACCATAATACTTTTGACAATTTATTTAACTTATATAGCAAGAAAGAGAAGATGCTTGCTTTAGAGTCTTTAGATAAATTAGGAATCTTAGATAAAGCTTTTGTAAGAGCTGATCAACTTAGCGGTGGTCAACAACAACGTGTAGCTTTAGCTAGAGCTTTAACGCAAGAACCTTCAATAATTTTGGCCGATGAACCTGTCGCAAGTCTTGATCCTGTAACAACTTTAAGTGTTATGGATGACTTTCAACGTATTAATAAAGAGTATAAAATCACCATTGTGGCTAATATGCACCATGTTGATTTAGCTGTAAAGTATGCAACAAGAATTATTGGTATTAAACAAGGCCAAATTGTTTTCGATGGAAAACCAGAAGAAGTAACTGATGAAGTTTTATTAAAAATATATGGTCGTGCTTTAAAACATAGTGAAAAATTAGGAGATGTTGATTCTAATGAAAAATAATGTTTTAAATGAAACTAATAAAAAAACTAATAAGTTTTTACATTCTTTGTTTTATAAAAAAGTTGTTGTCAGTGTTGATGAAAAAAATGTACCAACTAAAACAATAGAAAAGAAAAGAAGTAAGTTTTTACTTATTGTTTTATTGATTGTTGCTTTATTTGTTGGTTCTTTTTATTTTATTGAATTACCAGATAGAGTAGCGGTCGATCAAATTGGTAAAATATTTGAACAAATGTTTGTTCCTAATAAATTATCTCTTAAAACTTGGCCTAGATATTGGGATTATCTATTTAATAGCGCTATTCCTGCAATTGGTCAAACAGTTGAAATGGTATATATTGGAACTTTAATTGGTACGATTTTAGCTATACCATTATTTTTATTAGCAAGCAGAAATGTTGCAAAATATTCATATATTTATATGCCTGTTAGAGTCATAATGGATATTATTAGAAGTATTCCTACCTATGTTTTAGCTTTAATGGCCGTTGCTTTCTTTGGAATTGGAGCAACTGCTGGTATCGTAGCAATTATTATATTTACAATGGGTATTATGTTTAAACTTATGTTTGAATACATTGATACTTTAGATATGAATCCATTTGAAGCAAGTTTATCAACTGGTGCGAATCGTTTAGAAGCTTTTAAAGTTAGTTTACTTCCAAGTGCTACGCCTATGTTAATTTCAAATTTTATTTATACTTTTGAAATCAACGTTCGTGCAAGTGTTATCTTAGCTTGGGCTAACGCTGGTGGTATTGGTCAACTTTTAAAAACTGCTATGGAAGCTAGACAATATGATAGAGTTGGTGCTATTTTGATTCCATTATTTATTTTAGTATTTATCTTACAAATTATTTCTAGCATTTTAAGAAGGAAGGTTGCTTAGTTATGAAATTTAGTGAAAATATAAGTAACTTTTTTACAAAATATATTATTAATCCATTAAATCATTTTTGGAATATTCTTACTTTTAAGACAAAGAAGACATTTGATGACCCAAATAATGCATATCAACATCGACCACTTTATTGGATATATACATTAATTTTGGTTTTTGTTGTTCTTGGTTTACTTGCTTATTCATGTATTGAAGTAGATTTTATGGGAAATATTACTTCAAGTGAAAGTAACTTAAAAATGCTTTTTAAAGGACTTACTAATCCAGATTGGTCATTATTTTTTGGCTATGGTGATTTTAAATTTAAAGAATCAACAATTTATCAAATTATTGAAACTTTAGCTATTGCTTTTGTTGGTACAAGCATTAGTTCACTTTTATCTTTACCATTTGGGTTTTTTGCAAGTCGTAAAATTGTTGGTAAGTGGGCTTTTATAAGTGAATTAATTTTAATTATTATTAGAACATTCCCAGAATTACTTTTTGGTTTAATCATTATTAAAGTTGTTGGTTTTGGAGCATTTACTGGTGTTGTTGTTTTATCTATTCATAGTATTGGTATGATCGGAAAAATGTTTGCTGAACAATTAGATGTTATTGATGATGCTCCTCTTGAAGCCCTTGATGCATGTGGAGCAACATCTTTAGTTAGAATTAAAAATGGTGTTATTCCACAAGTTGCACCTAATTTCTTATCAGTTATTTTATATAGATTTGATTTAAATGTTCGTACTGCAAGTTTACTTGGTGTTGTTGGTGCGGGCGGCATTGGCTATTCTTTATGGGTTTATAGTGCATTTAACTCATGGTCACAAGAAGCTAGTATGATTTATGGAATCATTATAATGATTGTTTTAATTGATATATTATCAAGTTATTTAAGAAAGAAACTTTGTTAATGAAAAGTTTAGTTATGATAAGTGGTTTGCCAGGAAGTGGAAAATCTACTTATTTAAGAGAGCACATAAAAGAATATAAAAATCCTATTCGTATAGATAGTGATGAAACTCGTAGAGTAATGTTTGGATCATATCTTACTTTTCCTAAAAATATGTATATTATTTATGACCATATGATAGAAATAGCAAATAACCTATATGATAAATATAAGGATAAAGACTTAACTATTATTATGGATTCAACTTTTTTAGATAATTTTAAAAGAGAACATTTTATAAATCTTTTAAAACCTTTTGATTATTATAAATTAATTATATTTAAAACTACTGATCTAAATTTTAATTTTGCTAATAATAAGAAAAGAATAAAAGAAAAATGGGTCCCAGAAAACGTTATTTTAAATATGGTAAAAGAAATAGAACCATTAAGCCCTTATTTAATGAATAAATTTAATAGTATAATCGAGATCAGTGTTCCAAAATATAAAGAAACGATAATTAAATAGCGTATTTAATTATCGTTTTTATTAATAAATCAACTTTACTAAATATATTAAAATAATCGAAATATTTATTTTCTAGTGGAATCCATAGGTTTATAAAATTATCTAAATTGATTCCTTCTCTATTTTTTAATCTCTCAATTTGCTTTTCAGAGTCTATATCAATTCCAATAGAATAATCATAATATTTACCAAAATATGGATGAAGTGCATAGCTTCCTTCTATTATGGTAATTTTTTTATGTTTAAGGATTATTTTTTCTTTAAAAGTTAATGTTTTACAATTAAAAGCTTCGATTGTTATATCGCTTTTTAAATGATCAATAACATCATTTTTAAATTTTTCATAATTAATATTTCCACCAATTTCATTGCGTCTTTCTTTTGTTCTTAAATTAAGTGGTAAAAAATAATCATCAGTATGAATAACATTAGAGTCAAAATTATCTTTTAAATAGTTAGCAAGAGTTGTTTTCCCGCTCCCTGATTTTCCATCAATAGCTATTACAATTGAATCATGTGTTTTTAAATAATTATGTATAAAATCGCTTATTTCATTAATATAGTTTCTCAACTTTAACTCCTTCATCATCTTTTTTTGGTGACAAATATTTTTGTAATAATTTAGCTTTATATAAAATAATAACTAAAGCAGGAATGAAAATTAATTGAATTAATATACCAATCCAAGCATTAAATAAAACGCCATTTATATAAATTGCCCATGTAAACTTAACGTTTTTATCTGAAAGCATTAAAATACACATAACGATTCCATAAATTATTCTACCAGCAAGTAAACTTGAACATAATGAAATATATGTATTGGCGTAGATATTTATTTTTTTGAATTTTTTATAAATTAATTGAAATAAGAAACCACACATAAAACCATATGTAGCGAGCTCAAAAGCCATACTGATTGAGGTTGGGTAAATTGGAGGCATACCAAACATTAATGATCTTGTAATAGGTACAGTAAAACCAATAAATAGACCATACCAAGGGCCTAAAACAAAGCCTGTAATTAAAACTGGTATATGCATTGGTAACAATGCACTTCCAAGTTGTGCAATTTGTCCAGTTAAAAATGGCATAAGCCATCCAAGTGCGATAAATAATGATGCTAAACATATTTTGCTAATTTGTAATTGTAATTTTGTCATAATAACTCTCTTTCAATCAATAAATATTATAAAATCTTAAAGTTTTGCTTACAAGAAATTAAATATAAGTTTTTATGAATAAAAATACGCCAATAAACTTAAAAAGTTGAACTTTATGTTATAATAATTAAGTGAAAAAGATTTTTTGGGGTATACAAAGTTTAGTTGGAATTGGTGGAACTGAAACAGTTTCAATAAAATTAATGAACTTGCTATCAGATTATTATGAAATCCATTTAATTTCTACTGCAAAAATTGATGAAAAAATATCATATAAACTTGATAAAAGAATAGTTATACATTCATTAAACATACCTTTAGAAGTAATTAGATTTGATGAGACTTTTTTAAAAAATAATAAGGACCATAAATTCTTTAAAAATATAGCTTTAATTCATAAGGTTATTAAATATTTTATTTTTAAAAGAAATAAAATAAGAAAATCAATAAAAAATATGATGGATGTTGATTCTTTTTATATAGGAAGTGCCATAGATTCATATATGTACGCACCTAAAATTAAGAACGTTTTTTATCATTTTCATTTTGATGCTAAAAGATATTTTGGTTTTATAAATAAAGTTGTTTTTAAATTATCAACTAAACCAAGAAAAATAATTTTTCTTGCAAAAAGCATTGAAGAAGAAGTATTAAAAAAGAGAAAAAAATTAATTAATAAAACAACATATATCTATAATCCTATACGTTTTTCTTCAGTTTATTCAAATGAATATCATAATAATTCTTTAATTTTTGTTGGTAGATTTTCAGAACAAAAAAATCCTTTATTTGCATTAAAAATTGCAAAAATTTTACATGATAAAGACTTTAATTTTAATTTTAAAATGTATGGTGAAGGTCATTATTTAGATGAGATGAATAAATTTAAAGATGACTACAATTTAACCGAAGTTAAAATTATAAATCATCATGTTGTTTCACAAAATGATTATTTAAATAGTGATTTATTAGTTTTTACTTCAATATATGAAGGTTTTCCTTTAGTAATCGGTGAAGCAAATTCGGCATCATTGCCTGTTATTTCAACGAATTGGCATGGAACAATTAATGAATCAATTGATAATGGTAAAAGCGGTTGGATTATTGATTCAAATGATCCAAATGTTTTTGTGGATATGATTATTAGAATTTTAAATAATAAATATAAACTTATAGAAACTAAGAAAAATGCTTATGAATTTTCTAAAAGATTAGATGGTAAAAATATTGTTATAAAATGGGTAGATTTACTTAAATAGAGGTAGAAAAATGGAAAACAAAAAAGATTCTTGCATTATATTTATTCATGGATTAAAGGGTTCAGCAAAAGAAGCAAAATTTTATCATTTTTTAAGTGATAAATATGATGTAATTGGTTTAAATTATGAAGATGGCGATGCTTTTAAAATGAGAGATATAATTACTTCAAAATTTTTAGAATTAACTAAAGATTATAAGAATATTAATGTTATTGCTAATTCAATTGGTGCTTTTTATACCTATGTATTTTTAGAAAATTTTAATATAAATAAAGCTTTATTTATTTCTCCATTTGTTTCAATGAAAGAATATACTGAAGAATCAATAAAAGAAAGTAATATATCTATTGATGAATTTAAAAAAGAGAAAATAGTTAAAGCAAAAAATGGATACTTATTTTCTTATGATTTTTATGAATATATTAAAAATTTTGATACCAAATTAAAAGCTCAAATTGAAGTTATTTATGGCGATAAAGATGACTTAGTTCCTATTTCTACAATAAATAACTTTGTGCAAAAAACAAACGCAAAATTATATATTTTTAATGGTGGTGGACATTACTTTAATACAATTCCTCAACTAAGATTTATTAAAAAAATTGCGAGTGAATTTTTTAAATAATTTCGATAAAAAAATATCTAGCAAATGATTGCTAGATATTTTTTATTTAACTTCGTAACCTTCTTCTTTAATAGCTTTTTTAACATCATCAAGTTTATCTTTTTCTATAGTAAAACTTGCTTCTTTCTTTTCTAAACTAACTGAAACATTTTCTGCACCTTTAACGCTTTTAATAGCTTCTAATACATGGTGTTTACAATGTTCACACATCATTCCATCAACTTTTAAAGTAAAATTCTCTTTTTCCATATTAATTCCTCCGATTTATAAAATTGAATTTTTAACGTTTTTTATTTAAATTAAATAAATTTATTCTTAAAGCATTTAAGACAACTGTAATTGATGATATAGACATTGCAAGTGATCCATACCATGGTTTTAAGTTATATATTCCTAGTGGCGATAAAGCACCAGCAGCAATTGGAATCATAATTGAGTTATAAAAGAATGCCCAAAATAAATTTTCTTTAATTATTTTCATTGTAATTTTAGATAAATTAATTGCTTCATAAACCTCTTTTAATGAAGAATTCATTAAAACTACATCTGCTGAATCAATTGCAATATCGCTTCCGGCGCCAATTGCCATACCAACATCAGCTTTAACAAGACTTGGAGCATCATTAATTCCATCGCCAACCATAATCACTTTATAATTTTTTTGAAGATCAGTAATTGCATCAATTTTACCAATTGGTGATACTTCAGATATAACTTCTTTAATTCCAGCTTCACGAGCAATTTCGTTTGCTACATATTTATTATCACCAGTAAGTAAAACTGTTTTAATTCCTAAAGAATTGATTTTATTAATGGTTTCAATTGAGTCAGTTTTAAGAGTATCACTTATAGCGATTATTCCAATTAATTTATTATCATAGAAAAAATATATAGCGGTTTTCCCTTCTTTTGATAATTCTTCAGCTTTATTTAATACTTCATTTGATAAATTAATTTTGTCCTTTATAAAATTTAAATTGCCAGCAATAATTTCTTTATTATTAATTTTTGCCTTTATTCCACTTCCTGAAACATTAACGAAATCGCTAGTTTCGAGTAATTTTAAATGGCTATCATTAGCTTTTTTAACGATTGCTTTTGCTAATGGATGTTCAGAATTTATTTCAAGTGATGCAGCTAAAGTTAATAAATCATCTTTTGTATAAGAAATTACATCTTTAACTTCCATTTTTCCGGTTGTTATTGTACCAGTTTTATCAAAAACTACACAATTTATTTTGCTAGTTTTTTCAAGAGCAGTAGAAGTCTTAAATAAGATACCATTTTGTGCACCTTTACCATTTCCTACAACAATTGCAACAGGAGTTGCAAGTCCTAGAGCACATGGACAAGCAATAACTAATACGGAAATCGCTCGTTCTATAGAATAACTTAATAAATTAATATTAGGATTATTTAAATTATTAACGAAAGTATTTCCAAAAATTAACCAAGAGATAAAGACGACAAAAGAAATAGCTATAATTGTTGGAATAAATATTCCTGAAATTTTATCAGCTAAAATTGTTATATTAGTTTTGCCTAAACCTGCTTCTTCAGTTGTTTTTATGATTTGTTTTAAAAACATATCATTTCCAACTTTTAAAACTTTTACAACAACATTGCCATTTTGATTTAAAGTCCCACAATATACTTTATCATTTTCTTTTTTATCAACTGGAACGCTTTCTCCAGTAAGAGATGATTCATCAACACATGTAAATCCTTTTATAATTTCTCCATCAGCAGGAAATGATTCGCCAGGTTTAACATTTATTAAATCATTCACTTTTAAACTATCAGCATCTACTTCGATTTCGTTATTATTTTTCAAAAGATGTGCTTTTTGAGGAATAAGATTTAACATTTTTTTGATAGCTGAAGTAGTTTTTCCTTTTGAAACTTCTTCAAGAGTTTTACCAACAGTAATTAAAGATGGAACCATACCAGCAGTTTCAAATGATAAAGAAATCGTTAACATCTTAGCGTGATCTATGTCACCTTTTAATGTTGAATTAAACATTGAATACATAATGAATATTGAATATATAAAAGCAACGATCGATCCAAGAGCAACTAATGTATTCATGTTGCTTGTTCTATGAAGTAGTGCTTTAAAGCCTGATGTAAAGTAATTATAGTTTATAAGCATTATAATTAAGGAAAGAAGCATGATTGTAAATGAAAAAGCTAAATAGTTTTGATGTAAATATTCGCCAATTGGCCAATTCATCATATGTCCCATTGAAATATAAAAAAGTGGTATTAAAAAAAGAATAGAAAAAACAAGTTTTAATATTGCACTTTTTGTGCCATTGTTATTTTTATTTCCTTCTTTTTTACTATTTGTCGAATTATCTTTAGAAATCAAAGTAGCAGTGTAACCACCTTTTGTAACGGCACTAATAATTAAATCGCTAGTAGCTGGTTTATCATATTCAACAACCATTTTATTTTCTAATAAATTAACTGTGCAGTTTTTTACACCTTTAACTTTTGAAACTGCTTTTTGAACATGAGCGCTACAAGCTGCACACATCATTCCACCTACTTTATAATATTCTTTAATCATATTTTATTTTTTCCTTTTTTAATATATATAATGGCTTCTTTTCTTAAATTTGCCTTATTTTTATAGTGATATATTTAAGAGTTTTTAACCTAAATAACATCAGTTAAAATATATACTTAAAGGCAAAATATTTCAAAAATAACGCTTATTTTTATTAATAAAAACGGATCAATAAAGATCCGTTTATATACCAAATAGTTTTTTCTTTACATTTTCTTCTAACTTAATATCTAAAACTTTATATCCGGTAGGAAGAAAAGCATTGATAATATCTTCGTTAGTTAATTTATCATTTGTAGTAAAGATAGCTTCTTTTTTAAGATGTGATGATTTAACTTTTATGGTATTAAAGTTTTTTCTTATTATGTCATTAACATGTGATTCACACATTGAACACATCATCCCATCAATTTCTAATGTATACTTATTCATATTTAAGGAAACTGGTTGATGAATTTACATCAACCAGTATATTTTTTTAATTATGATTCTTTTTGAGTTTATTTTTTTCTTCTTTTAATCGTTGTTTGCGCATCTTTTTAAGTAGTTTTTTCATATTAGCTTGACAATCAGCGCATTCATCTAATGGTAAGTGATGTATTTTTTTATAAATTCTTACACCAAATACAGAAACAACAACGAGTGAAGCAAGAATAATAACAATAATCTCAAGCAATGTCATATTAAGCTAGAGCTTTCTTTGAATCTCTATGTTTATTATAGAAATGGATTACAACACCAAGAATAACAAATAAAGCGACCCAAATAAAGACTGTCCACCACCAACTCCAAATAACATATACCATACATGAAGCAACATATGATGTTACAAGCCAGAAGGCAATAGTTGTACCAAATTTACCTTTTGGTAATTCGGCTTTAGCAGTAGCAACAGCAGCAAAGCATGGAATAGTTGTCATATTGAAGACAATGAATGAAAGTAATGCAGCAGGAGTAATACCAGTAGCACTAATCATTGCTTCAACAGCACTTAATCCTTCGATAGCTTCACCTTCAGCAGGAGTATAACCTGCAACAATACAAGCAGCTAATACACCAAATGTACCGATAACTTGTTCTTTTGCAAGTAAACCAGTTAAAGCAGCAACAGCAAATACCCAACCAAATTTAGCAAGTTGTGAACCAAATCCAAGTGGAGTAAATAAAGGTTGAATGAACATACCTAAATTTGCAAGAATTGATTCATTAATATTCGCATCTTCAAGATATCGCCAATCCCATGAGAAGTGGGTTGTAAACCAAATAAGAATTGTTGTAGCAAATATAATTGTAAAGGCTTTTTTAACGAAGTGTTTTGCTTTATCCCATAAGTGAACCATTAATGATTTAAATTGTGGGATGTGATATGGTGGAAGTTCCATAATAAATGGTGGAACATCGCCTCTCATTGTTGTATGTCTCATAATTAAGATCGTAACAATAGCGGTAACCATACCAAATACATACATAGAGTAAGTAATTAAATCAACATTTGTAAAACCAAATCTAGCAACAAGACCACCAGCAATAGCAGTTAAAATTGGTAATTTTGCACCACATGAGAAGAATGGAATAACTCTAATAGTAGCAGTTCTTTCATTTTCATCAGCTAATGTTCTTGTATTAATCATAGCAGGAACAGAACATCCAAATCCCATAATCATAGGAATGAAAGATCTTCCGGATAAACCAAATCTTCTAAATATTCTATCAAGAATAAAGGCAACACGTGCCATATAACCTGAATCTTCTAATATTGAGAAGAAAAGGAATAAGAATAAGATTTGTGGTAAGAAACCTAAAACAGCAAATAAACCAGCAAGGACGCCATCGCAAATTAATCCACTAACCCAAGCAGGTGATGATGATAACCAACCTGAAACAATACCTGTGAACCAATCTGTAATACTTGTAAAGAAGTTTGCAAGTATAACGCCTGGAGAGTTAATACCACCATTGGCAAATAATCCTTCAAACATTGTGCCAGGGAATGAAACAATACCTTCTTCACCTAAAGCACCGAAAGCATTTAAGAAGAATAAATCTTCACTAAAAGTTAAGTGGAATATAAGGAATAATATTACAAGGAAAATTGGAATACCAAATACTCTACTTGTTAATACTTTATCAGCTTTATCACTACTTGAAACTTTATTTAAATTATCTTTAACAGCGCCACCATCTTTTTTAGTAACGACTTTTCCAAAATATTTTGAAATAAATTTATAACGTGAGTCAGCAACGATAGCTTCAAAATCAGATCCAAATGTTGCATCTTTGAAATTCTTTTTGAATTCTTCAACCATTGGAACAACATCTTTATGCATTTCAACTTCAATTGAATCAAGTTCAACAAGTTTTACGGCATGGAATAAAGGATTTTCGACTCCTTGTCCTTCTAAAGCAATCTTAATATTGTTAATTAAATCTTTAAGTTTACTTTCTTCAAGAACAGTTGTGCCAACTCTCTTTTTATTGCTTTCGTTATAAGCAATATCCATTAATGTTTCGATATTATTCTCTTTTAATGCACTAATTTCAACAACTGGAACACCGAGTCTTCTTTCGAGTTCTCTATGGTCAATTTTGTCCCCAGATTTTTCGACCATATCCATCATATTTAATGCAACAACAACCGGAACATCGATTTCAAGAAGTTGTGTAGTTAAGTATAAATTTCTTTCAAGGTTTGTTGCATCAATAACGTTAATAACGCAATCTGGTTTTTCATTAATGATGTAATTTCTTGAAATAACTTCTTCTGGAGTATATGGAGATAATGAATATATACCTGGAAGATCGACAATATCTACACTTTCTTTTCTTTCTTTAAATTTATATTTTCCATCTCTTTTATCAACAGTAACGCCTGGCCAGTTTCCAACATGTGCTGTACTACCTGTTAAATTGTTGAAAAGAGTTGTTTTTCCGCAGTTTGGATTACCCGCTAAAGCAAATCTTTTCATAACTACTTTTTAACTCCTTTCACTTCAACTTCGAGGGTTACAAGTTCAGCTTCATTTTTACGTAAAGTTAATTCATATCCTCTTAAAGTTACTTCGAGTGGATCGCCAAGTGGAGCTTTTTTTCTTAAAAGAATTTCTGCACCTGGAGTGATACCCATATCGAGTAATCTTTGTCTAATTCTTCCCTCACCAGCGACTCTTTTAACAACGCCCGATTCGCCAACTTGGAAAACATTAAGTGTTTTTTCCATAAATTTTATCCTTTCTTAATTATGCAACTAAAATCTTTGTAGCAATGTCTGAGTCAAGAGCTAATCTACCATCCTTAACTAAAACAATTGTACTTGCACCTGAATGAGATAAAACTGTTATCATCGAATCAATTGTTATCCCTAGACTTTCAAGATGCTTTTTTGTTTTCTCATCTGCGAGAATTTTCACAACACGCAACGTTTGATTGAGTGGTGCTAATGCAATTGGCATATTTTTCCCTCCTTTAGCTGGCAATAACTAACTTATCGATAGAAGGGTTTTAAGTAACAAGTTAGTATTGCCTAACCACCTCAATAAATATATATTTAATCGCATATTATGTCAAGTAAGTTTTGATTAACTCTTGCAAAAAAAATGAAATCAATTTTAAATATTATTAGTAAATAATTTTGGAGGTAAAAAATATGCAAATGCATAAATCAGCTGAAGATTATTTAGAAAAAATACTTATGATAAGCAACCAAAATGGTATTGTTAGAGCAATTGATATTGCTAGATTTTTAGATTTTTCCAAAGCCAGTGTTAGTGTTGCAATGAAAAAATTAAAAGAAAGCAATTATATAGTGGTTGATAAAAATGGTGACATTACTCTTACAAAAACTGGTTTAGAGGTCGCTAATAAGATATATGAACGTCATGAGGTTTTAGCATCAATATTTATTTCATTAGGAGTTGAAAGAGATGTTGCTTATGAAGATGCTTGTAAGGTTGAACATGATTTAAGCGACGAAACATTTGATGCATTAAAAAAATATTTTGAGGAGAATAAAACAATGAATTTAAGTGAATTGGCTTTAAAAAGACATAGTGTAAGACATTATATTGATAAAAAAATTGATGAAAATACTTATTTAGAGATTTCTAATAAGGTTCACGAAGTAAATAAAGAGAGTGGCTTAGATATTCAAGTAGTATTAAATGAAAAAGAAGCTTTAGATGGCTTTGGGCCACGATTTACTGGTGCCGAAAACTATTTATCTATGGTTGGAAGCGAAAAAGATCCATTACTTGAAGAAAAAGTAGGTTATTATGGAGAAGAACTTGTATTATTTTTAACTTCTTTAAATCTTGGAACACTTTGGGTTGCTGGTTCTTTAAATATCGATAAAGTAAAATGGGTTAAAAAAGGGGATAATAAATTAGTTTTAGTTATTGCTTTTGGTTATTGTAATGACTTTGGTTCATCTCGCCCATCTAAAACTTTAGAAGAATTAGCAAATGTTACGAAAGATAGTCCTGAATGGTTTGTTAATGGTATAAAAGAAGTAGCATTAGCACCAAGTGCCATGAATAGACAAGATGTTTACTTTAAATATATTGATGAAAATAATGTAGAAGCAGAAAACGGTCCATCTAGATGGTCAAAAGTTGATAAAGGTATTGCAATTTATCATTTTGAAATAGGTAGTGGAAAGAAGATTATTAAGCTTTAAAAAAATAAATCGACTTTTATATAGAAAATTAATGAATAAAAAAATTATTCATTAATTTTTTTAATTATTTAACCAATATTTTGCTATAATCTATATAGAAGTTTAAGAACTTTTCTTTTTTTATGAAAATAAGTGGAGATTTAAAATGAAAGCTATCAACTTAAAGTGTTTGGGTTTAGTAAATCCTTTAGGAATTGATGTTTTGCATCCACGAGTTACTTGGAATATTGAAAACGGACAAAGGCAATCAGCTTTTGAAGTTATTTACAGTATAAATAATGGAATTAAAAAAACAAGCGGCATAAAAATTTCTTCTTCAATGTATTATGTTTTTGAAGATAATTTTAATAGTCGTGATTTTGTTACATATATCGTAAGAGTTTACGAAAATAATAATTATAAAGGTTATGATAGCGAACCAGCTAGTTTTGAATTTGGTTTACTTTCTATGAACGATTTTAAAGCTAAATTTGTTGCTGGTGATTATCCTATCAATACGAAATATCGTTATCCAATAAGTTGTTTTAGAAAAAAATTTCTTTTAAATTCTTTCAATAAAGCACGTTTATATATCTCAAGTTTAGGAAATTACGATTTAATTTTAAATAAAAGAAAAATTACAAGTAATGTTTTAACCCCAGGATATACAAATTTTAATAAAAGATTGCAATATCAGACTTATGATGTAACGGAGTTTTTAAAAATAGGTTTTAATGAAGTAGAAATTGAAGTTTCTGATGGATATTTTAGAGGATCGAATGATTCTTTTAAAAATGCTTACAGTTACGGAAAAGAAACTGCAATTATTTTTCAATTCGAAATTTATCATGATAACAATGTAATTGAAAAAATTTATAGCGATGAAACAGTAGAATTTTCTAATGATGGTAAATATATTTTTGCTGATTTAAAAGATGGTGAAATTATTGACGCTAGTAAAATGCCTTCTTATAATGCAAAAAGTAAAGTTATTAATTATAAAACATTATTAAGTGCCACAAATTCTTACCCACTTGTTAAGCATGAAAAATTTATACCTAAAATTCTTAGAGTTGGTAAAAACCAATATATGCTTGATTTCGATCAATTAATTACTGGTTTTTTAGGTTTTTCGTTTATTGGTAATAGTGGTGATACTCTTTTTATTAGACTAGGTGCCTCCATTGATGAAAGAGGTAAATTAATTCAAAATAATATTCAAAAAATTAATTCAATTAAAGAAAAAGTTGATAATTTTATTTTTAAAGATGGTTATGTTTCTAACGTTTTAGATGATGATCCTAAAAAAGTTTCTCCACTTGAGATTATTTCTTATAAAGCTAAAAGTGGTGAAAACAATTATGAAACAAAATTTTCTTTATTTAGCTTTAAATATGCGTTAGTTGAAACAAACGTCGATATATCAAAAATTGAATTTTATGCTATAGCTGTTTATAGAAACATGAAACAAATTGGAAAATTTGTTTCAAATAATAATTTATTGAACAATTTTTTTAATAATTCGCTTTGGACAATTAAAGATTTATCTTTAGATTTTCCTTTTTCTACACCTTTTTATAATCGTAGTGGCGATTTTAAAAATGTTTATACATTATTTAAATCTTCAATGTATGTTTTTGATTATTATCCTTTAATGTATAAATATTTATATGATATTTTTGATTCTCAAAAGAAAAATTATGAATTTAGTGATAAATCACCATGCATTATTGATAAATTTAGATTCAAAAATAATAATCAAAACTTAATTAATAGTGGATTTGCTATTTTAATTCCTTATTTATTTTATTCACAATATGGAGATTTTTCTTTTATTAAAGACAATTATGATAAGTTTATAAAATATGGAAAATCATTAATTAAAAAGTGTAATCGACCAACTTTATATACAAAAAATATTAAGATTAGTTCACAAAATCAAAAATATTTACTTAATAGTGGTATTTATTATTATGATTCAAATGATCCAAAGAAAATTAAGAAACATAGATTATCTAAAAAAATTTGTTTACCATTATATGAATCAACTTTATTGGCTCACGTTGACTTTAAAGCTCTTTCAAGTTTTGCAACATTATTAAATTGGCCAGAAGAAGCTTTATTTATTGAATATGAAAATGGTACAAAATATGCTTTTAATGAACTTTTAATTAAAAAAGGATATAGTCTAAATACTGAAGAACAATCAAGATTAATTATGCCAATTTATTTTAATATATTAAGCAAACAATATGATAAATTTGCAAAAGAACAATTAGTTGAGAATTATAAAAGCAACGATTTTAAATTAAATTTTGGTAATTATTCTGCTCCTTTCTTTTTATTTTCGTTATTTAAAAGCGACAAAAAATTGGCACTAGAATCAATTAAAAGTAAAAAACCAGATAAATGGTTATATTTAGGTGAAGAAAATTCCTCTACGTTATTTGAAAAAACTATTGGTGACAAGCTTAATTTTTATTCTAAACTTTCACTTGTTGATTTTATGTTTTCTAAAATAGCCGGAATTAATATTTTAAAAGAAAATTATTTTAAAATTGAACCATATTTTGATAAAGATTTATCAAATATATATTGTGAATATAACTCCATTTATGGATTGATTAAAGTTAGCTATAATATTATAGGTGATAATGTATCACTTAATATTGTTATTCCAGGAAATTGTGATGCGGAATTAATCTTACCAAATGAAAAAATTATTCATTTACATTCTGGAACATATAATTTAAATGAATCTTTTTAAAGGAGAAAAATTATGAAATCTAAAGTTTTATTTACAAAAGAAATAACACCTGAAAGTTTAGTTAAATTATACAAAGCTTTAGGAGTTGAATTAAAAGGAAAGGTTTTAGTTAAAATTCATAGTGGTGAACCTGGTAATCAAAATTTTTTACATCCAGAGTTTTTTAAACCAGTCTTTGATTTAGTTGATGGAACAATTTGTGAATGTAACACTGCTTATGATGGAGAAAGAAATACTTCTGAAAAACATTTAAAAACCCTAGAAAATAACGGATGGAGTAAACTTTATCCTGTTGATTTGCTAGATGAATTTGGACCAGATTATTGTTTTGAGATTAAAGATGGCGTCGTTATTAAAAAAGATTATGTTGGTAAAGATTTATTAAAATATGATTCTTTATTAGTTCTTTCTCATTTTAAAGGTCATCCAATGGGTGGTTTTGGTGGTGCTTTAAAGCAATTATCAATTGGTTGTGCATCAAGTTATGGAAAAAAATATATACATGGTGCTGGTGATACAAGTGGAAACTATTGGGCAACTGAACAAGATAAATTTATTGGTGCAATGGGGGATGCAGCTAGTGCAGTTGCTAAACACTTTATGGGTAAAGCTGTATATATTAACGTAATGAAAAATATGTCTGTAGATTGCGATTGTTGTGCAGTTGCTGAAGATCCTTGCATGAAAGATATTGGTGTTTTAATTTCAACTGACCCAATTGCTATTGATAAAGCTTGTGTTGATTTAATCTATAAAGCAAATGATCCTGGTAGAGACCATTTACTTGAAAGAATTAAATCACGACATGGCGAACATATTTTTGATGTAGCCATGAAACATAATTTTGGTTCATTAGATTATGAATTAATCGATATCGATTAATTCATAAATCTTTATAAAGATGAATATGAGGATAGTTTTCATCTAAAAAAAGTTTATCACTTAACACTTTATATCCAGATTTAAAATAAAATCCTCTTTTATCAAATTGTGCATCTAAATAGATTTTCTTATAATTATTTTCTTTTGCGTATTTTTCGACTTCATCTAATAATTCTTTACCTAAATTTTTATTACGATATTCCTCTAAAATTGCAAAACGACCAATTTTTATTGAATTATTATCTTTTTTAATAATTCTACACGTACCAACTGGAGTATTTTTATAATATTCTATAAAGTGCGTTGCAGTTTTATCTTCATCATCAATATCAACAATGTAGCATTGTTCATCGATAAATACTTTTTTTCTAATTAAAGTGGCAACTTCATTTAAACCAGTGAAATATTTAAAACTTATATTTTTATTCATGAAGTTATATTAAGTTTTTATTTTATAAATGTAAATATTGTTTATAAAATTTCTTACATTCAATAAATAAAATATTGCTTTTTTTATTGTTTTTCGTTATCATAATAAAGCGCGTGGATCATTGGTGTAGCGGTTAACATGTCACACTGTCACTGTGAAGATCACGGGTTCGATTCCCGTATGATCCGCCACTTTTTATTAAGTAGACATATTGGCCCGGTAGCTCATCTGGTAGAGCAAAGGACTGAAAATCCTTGTGTAGCGGGTTCGACCCCCGCCTGGGCCACCATATAACAAAAATAGAAGTGATGTAGATCACTTCTTTTTTTATGCAAAATCATTTTGTTATTTGTTCGTTCTAGATATATATGGAACATCAAATTCTAATCCGATTCCATCCGAATTTGTTCGAACGTGTTAAATTTTACGCTCACAATAAAATATAGACTTTACTGATTTTATTAAAGCTGATTGAAATAAAAAAGATGGCGTTATCTATAGAGTTTTTGTCGATAAATGATGATTTAATATTGTTAATAGTTTTAAGTCTTATATTTAAATAACCTTAGAGAAAAAAGCAAAAGATAGATTAAGTAAATACGATAAAAAAACGGTCTTTAAAATTAAATCTGCTAACGAAGTTGAGTTCGAAAAGTTAGCTAAATTATTAGAAGATACTGGTAAAATGAGAAGTGCAAAATATCTCACATCATTTGATAGTTAACATGAAAAAGTGTTTTTAAATTTAAATGACAGTTGTATTGTAGTTGCTTCTCATATTTTTTCTGATGAATTTTCTAAATCACTAAACAAAAAATATTATTATAATAAAAATGAAAGATGTGTTTATAAGACATCAATAAAAGAGAAGTAAAATAAATCACTTCTCTTTTATGTGCTAATTATTTGGTTTAAAAAAAGATGGTTAATTAAAACCATCTTTTTGTCATATATTATTTTTTCAATAATGTATTTTCTTCAATAACTTTAGCTACCATTTGTTGAGGAACTTCTTGATATGAATCGAAGACACGATTATAGAAACCAGATCCTTTAGTTAAAACTCTTAATTTCGATACATAATCTTGTAATTCAGCTTCAGGAACTAAAGCAGATATTTCTTGTACACCCTCTGGTTTTTCGTCAATTGATAATACTTTTGCACGTCTTTGATTTAAATCATTTAAGATATTTCCAGTATATTCATTGTTAACTTGAACAAATATTTTCATAATTGGTTCAAGAATGGTTGGTTTACATTTCAAATATGCTTCTTTAAATGAAATTTGTGCTGCCATTTTGAAAGCTAAATCATTGCTATCCACTGAGTGATATTTTCCATCAAGTAAAATACCTTTTACTCCTAAAACTGGGAAACCAGCTAAGAGACCAGATTGAAGAGCTTCATAGAAACCTTTTTCAACTGCAGGAATATAGTTTTTAGGAACTGAGCCACCAAAAATTCTTTCTTCAAAACAATTTGTTTCAGCTGGTTCAAATCTCATAACGACGATACCATAGAAACCAGAACCACCTGATTGTTTAACGTATCTTCCCTCAGCTTCAGCACTTCCCTTAATTGTTTCTCTATAAACAATTTTTGGTTTAGACATTTTTAAATTAACTTTAAATAAGTTAGCTACTCTTTCTTTTATAAAGTTCAAATAAGATTCACTTAAACCACCAATTAATAATTGTTTAGTTTCATTATTACGTTTAATTTCAAGACATGGATTTTCAATTTGCAATTTTGTTAAACCTTGAACAGTCTTATCTTCTTCTTTTGAATCATCAAATGATAAAGCTCTAAAATAAACAGCAGTAGGGAACTTTGTTTTTTCCATTATGAAGATATTATTTTTATCAGATAATGTATCGGTAGTTCTAAGTTCATCTAATTTTTGAATTCCAGCAATATCACCAGCTAAAACTTCATTAATTGGAGTGAAATTACCACCTTTAATAGAGACTAAATTATTAACTTTAAAAGTTTTATTTAATCTTGAAACATAGACTTCATCACCTGCATGTAAAGTGCCACTTAAAACTTTAATAACATTTACAACGCCTTTATATGGATCAAAATATGTTTTAAATATATAAGCACTAAATGGTTCATTAGTTGAAGTTTTTCTTTCAGTTAATTCATTTTTATCATCAAATCCTTCGTATGGTTTTAAATCTGAACTAGATGGTAAATAATCAACTAGCATTTGAAGCATTGTGTGAAGACCAATATTTTTTGTTGCACAACCACAAAGTATAGGTGTTAATTGACCTTTTAATACGCCATCATGAAGACCTTTATGAATTTCTTCCATAGTTAAAGTTTCGCCTGAGAAATATTTATCTAAATATTTATCATCAGTTAAAGCAACTTGTTCTTCAATTTTGGTATGTAATTCAATGACTTTAGATTTCTTTTCTGGATAAATAACGTCATCTACACACTTTTCGCCATCATATTTTCTAGCTTTCATAGTTATAACATTTACAAAGCCATCAAATTGATCTTCGTGCCCCATTGGATAAACAAATGAGATAGGACCATTTTTATCAAGTTTCTTTGATATATCATCTAAAATATCTTCATAAACGATATTTTCTTTATCCATTTTATTAATATATATAATAGTTGGAATACCATGTTTTCTTAATAAACGATAGTGTTTAACTGTTTCAACTTCAACTTTTTTTGAAGCATCAATTACAAGTATTGCACCTTTTGCAATATCCATAACACCTAATGCTTCATAAATAAAATCATCATTACCTGGTATGTCAATCAAGTTTAATTTGAAATTTTGATAATAAATAGGAACAATTGAAAGTTGACATGAACTTAAACGATTTTGTTCTTCTTTTGTAAAATCGCTAATAGTGTTTTTGTTTTCAATTGTTCCTTTTTTAACATTTTCAGCAATGCTGTTTAAAGATTCGACCAAGGTAGTTTTACCTGTGCCTTGATGCCCCAAAACTAGAATGTTTCGGATGTTCTCTGCAGAATATTCCATATTATCCTCCTTATTTTAGTTTCCATAGATTATTATGTTTGGAATGTAAATTGATTACTTCTTTATTTTACATTATAAAGTGAATAAATAAAATTATTTTTTAAATCTACATATTTGAGAATTGAGAAAATAAGTA
>DKCJ01000010.1:33185-36234 GCA_002451465.1 Caryophanales bacterium UBA6877 | reverse complement strand
CTTACTAATAAACTTTAAATACAAAACTATTGATTAAATATTTCAATTTATATATACTATTAAAGCGTTATTTGGTCGAGAAGTTATGGGGCCATAGTTAAATGGGATAACGTTAGCTTTGCAAGCTTAAGTTCGGAGTTCGATTCTCCGTGGCTCCACCAAATTATGCCAGCGTAGCTCAGTTGGTTAGAGCGGTCGGCTCATACCCGGCATGTCGGGGGTTCAAATCCCTTCGCTGGTACCAAAATTGGACCATTAGCGCAATTGGTTAGAGCGGACCGCTCATAACGGTTAGGTTCTGGGTTCAAGTCCTAGATGGTCCACCAATTAATTATAATGGCTAATTGGAGAAGTACCCAAGTGGTTGAAGGGGTCGGTCTTGAAAACCGATAGTAGGGTCATGCTCTAGCAAGGGTTCGAATCCCTTCTTCTCCGCCAATTAATCTTGTATAAATATTTACAAAATTATAATTGTGCGCTATTATATCCAAAGTATCGCGGGGTAGAGCAGCCTGGTAGCTCGTCGGGCTCATAACCCGGAGGTCGGAAGTTCAAATCTTCTCCCCGCAACCAAATGTAAATATTGCCTTGAATTTTTAGGTTCAAGGCTTTTTTTATTTATAAGCGTAAATTTTATCCCGTTCGAACAAATTCGAATGGAATCGGATTAGAATTTAATATTCCATAGCAAAAGCTTTTGCAGATCCTCTTTCTTTGGTTATACGAAATTTCAGTTCTCAGTTTTTCTAAGTACTCTCTTGCCTTCAGTTCATTAGCAATGGCGGTTTGTCTTATTGAAAAGATTATTACCGAAGAATCGGCACCATTTTTAGTAGTTGAGAATAAGATGTTCTTTATCGTGAAAAAGGAAATATGTTTTTTATCAATTAGAGGTGGAGATATTTTTTTGGCATACATAAATTCCTAAAATTGGCTTAATTTATTATCTAAGCATTAAAACTATCAATTAAATAAATCTAATTCTTTTAATTGGGTTAAAAGTGTTGGTGGAAATTGTTATAGATATGAGTTAAATGTTGGCAATAATTTTTCATACATTTTAATTGATTCTAATAACAATCATCTTTGTGGAATGAAAATGTCGAATAAAGATGATGACCTTAAGTTATTATTTTTTGATTTACTTACGTCAAACATTTCATAATTTTATAGGCAATATTTAGGCATATTTTTTTATAATTCTTCAACTCTCTTAATATTAGAATTTTGTATTCCACCCTTAATATAGACAATTTTTTAGGTTTTTTTGTATAATTTAGAAGTATGAGAAAAGAAAGTTATAGAAATGAGAGAATTATTTATTATTCTGATGAATTAAATGATGATTTTAATGATGTTGGATTAAAAAGAAATAATATCCCACAAAAATATAGATTTAAATTTAAAAACCCTATTATGAAAGTTGTTCAATCAACTTTATATTATGGGCTTGCAAAACCTGTTTTATCAGTTGGATGTTTTTTTAATGGCGTTAAACTTTATAATCGAAAGAAATTAAAAGAGATAAGAAAAAATCATGGCAGTGTTTTTTTATATGGAAATCACGTGGCAATAATGGATGCTTTTAAAGTTCAAGCTTATTTAATACATAAAAGATGCAATATTATAGGTTATTCTGATACTTTAAGTTTAGGTTTATTTATTAGTTTTTTAGCTAAATGTTTTGGCTATTTACCATTACCATCATCAAGCGATATTCTAGGTTATAAAAAGTTATATTCAGCATTAGAAGAATGTGTTAAAAATGGTGAACATGTTGTTATTTTTCCTGAAGCACATATTTGGCCATATTACACAAAGATTAGAGATTTTAAAAGTGGTAGTTTTCACTATCCTGCAAAATTAAATGTTCCAGTTATGCCTTTTGTTACGGTTTGGCGAAAAGTTTGGTGGAGAAAAAAACCATGTCAAACAGTTGTTTTTGGCGATATTATTTATCCTAAAAAAGAATATTCTGTAAAAGAAAATAGAGATTATCTATATGAAGAATGCATAAAGCAAATGAAAAATATTTCTAATAAATTTAATCAATATGAATATGTAAAATATATTCGTGAAGAAGAAAATAAATAGGAATTTATATGGATTACGTATTTCAAAATATCATTTATTACGCAAAAATTATAATTATTATTATTTGTGTTTTTGTTATCTTATTTTCAATATATTATTTAATTTATTTAGTATATGGTTTTAAAGAAGAAGAAACACTTAAGAAAGCTAATAAAAATACAAAATTTGCAGTTATTATTCCAGCAAGAAACGAAAGTAATGTTATAAGTGGTATTTTAAATTGTCTTAAAATTCAAACTTATTCAAAAGATGATTTTGATGTATATGTTGTGATTGAATCAAAAGATGATCCATCTTTTAATATTGTAAAAAAACATGGTTTTAATGTTGTTGTAAGAGGTGATATTGAAAATAGAAAAACTAAAGGTTTTGCTATAGAAGATTGTTTAAATTATTTAAAAAATAATAATAAATATAATACTTTTGATTCTTTTATTATTTTTGATGCCGATAATTTAATGAATAATAATTTTATTGAAAAACTTAACGATTTAAGAATTGATAAAAATGTACAAGTTGGATCTGGCTATAGAGATTTTAGAAATGCATCAGTTAACTATATTTCTATAAATAGTGCGATGCAATTATTTTTAGCTAATGGAATTGTTTCGAAGGCTAGATCAAGTTTTTTTAAAAAAGTAATGATAAATGGAACTGGATATTTTATTGATAGAGAAATAATTGATAAAGCTGGTGGATGGATTTTTAATGGTTTAACTGAGGACGTACAAGTTTCAACATATTGCCTTTATCATAATGTAAAAATGGGTTATTACGATGAAGCTATTTATTATGATGAGGAACCAACAAGTCATAAAATTATGCATAAACAACATATTAGATGGGTTTGGGGTTTTATTGCTAGTAGAAAAAGATTTAAGAAAAAAGATATTGATTTTGGAGCAAATAAAAAATTTATCAAAAATCTTGCTATTTTTGATTTTAATTTCTTTTT
>DKCJ01000010.1:11800-33064 GCA_002451465.1 Caryophanales bacterium UBA6877 | reverse complement strand
TACAGTTTAATACCATTAGGAATATTATATTTTGTTGGAGTTATTTCAACATTTATAGTACTTATATTAAATCGTAAAAAATTTAAATTTAGTTTTAAGAAGAATTTATTATGTGGTTTTACTTATATTTTATGGGTTTTTGATTTTGTATTTTCCTTTTTTGAAGGATTATTTTCCAAAAAGAAACGTTCAACTTGGACTATTATTCCTCATAAAGGAAAGTAAATTTAAAAGAAAACAATTTATATATTAAATAATTTAAAGTATAATTTTTTCAGTGCCGACTTAGCTTAGTTGGTAGAGCAACTCATTCGTAATGAGTAGGTCGTAAGTTCGAATCTTATAGTCGGCACCAATATTGAAAGTTCGTTTGATGTGGTAATCCACATCAATTTTTATTATTGAATATGCTTGTACATAAAAAATGTTCTAAAGAATATTAAGAATCAAATTAAATGTTAATTTTTTGAATATCATTTATTTTAAATATATTTTGATTTGACTTTTTGTTCGTTAAGTAAATAATAATATTGTTATTATAATAAAAACAAAAAAGGATTATGTTATGAGAAATTTAAATTTAACTATGCTCATGGATTTTTATGAATTAACTATGGCTAATGGCTTTTTTGAACATCATAAAAGTGAACAAAAAGCAGTTTTTGATGTCTTTTTTAGAATGAATTCCGATGATGCAAGTTACGCAATTTTTGCAGGTTTAGACCAAATTATTGATTATCTTTTAGATTTAAAATTTAATGATGATGACATTAAATATTTAGAAAGTCTTAATTGTTTTTCAAAAGAATTTCTTAATTATTTAAAGAATTTTAAATTTCATGCTGATATATATGCCTTTAAAGAAGGTTCAATTATTTATCCAAATGAACCTATTATTACAGTTTGCGGTTCATTAATTGAGTGTCAATTATTAGAAACAATGTTGTTACTTGTTTTTAATCATTCTTCTTTAATTGCTACAAAAGCTAAACGTATAACTTTAGCGGCAAAAGACCGTATAGTTTCTGATTTTGGTGCAAGAAGAGCACATAATTATGCAGCGGCTATATATGGGGCAAGAGCGGCTTATATTGGAGGAGTTGGATCTACTTCAAATGTTTTAGCTAGTAAATTATTTAATATTCCATGTTCTGGAACAATGGCTCACTCTTGGGTTATGGCTTTTGATAGTGAATATGAGGCTTTTTTAGCTTATTCTAAAACGTATCCTGATAATGCAGTTTTACTTATTGATACATATGATGTTTTAAAATCAGGTTTAGTTAATGCAATTAAAGTTAATAATGATTATCTTGTGAAACATGGTTCTTATTTAAAAGGAGTAAGAATAGATTCTGGAGATTTAGCCTATCTTTCTAAAGAAGTTAGAAGAATATTAGATGAAAATCATTTAGAAAAAACTAAAATTTTTGTATCAAATGCTTTAGATGAATTTAAAATTAATTCATTATTACAACAAGGAGCAAAAATTGATGCATTTGGTGTTGGAGAAAATTTAATGACTGGTAAACCAAATCCTGTTTTTGGTGGAGTTTATAAATTAGTTGCTATTGAAGAAAATAACGAATTTATACCAAGAATAAAATTATCTAATACAGTTGAAAAAATTACTAATCCAGGGTTTAAAGAAGTTTATAGAGTTTTTAAAAATGGTAAAGCTATTGCTGATTTATTAACCCTTAAAGGTGAAGAAGTTGATTTAACAAAACCATACCATATATATGATTCAAATAAGTTATATAAAGAAAATCTTTATTTAGAGGGTTGTGAACTTAAAAAAATGCATGTAGAGATTTTTAAAAATGGTGAATTAGTTTATAAACGTCCAAGTTTAGATGAGATAAGAGATTATGTTAATTATCAAATTGATAATGAATTATGGGAAGAAGAAACTCGTTTATATTATCCACATTTACATTACCTAGATTTCTCTCCTAAACTAAAAGACGTAAAAGTGAGACTCATGAAAAATGAATAAGCTTGTTGTCCTAGGTGGGGCTTTTAATCCGCTAACTTTAGCACATTTAGAGATTTTAAATGAGGCAAGTAAACTTATTGATAGCTCAATTAAAATTTTATTACCAGCAAATATTTCTTTTATGCACTCATGGAAGAAATTTAGTGATGATGAAATTTTATCACAAGATTTACGCTTAAAAATTTTAGATAAACTTTCTAAAGAAAATAATTTTATAGTGGAAAAATGTGAGCTTGAGCAAATAACAAATAAAACTTATGAGAGTTTAAATTATTTAAAAAATAAATATTCTGCAAATGAAATTTATTTTGTGTGTGGAGTTGAAAAATTAAGTGAACTTAACACATGGTATAGATATAAAGATTTATTACAAGAATTTAAATTTATTGTTTTTAAACGAAATAATTTAGATCCAATAAGTGAATTTAATAAAGAAACTTATTTACATGAATATCGAAATAGTTTTTATTTTTTAACCCCTTCAATAAATATTGAAGATTTTTCAGCTACAAAAGTAAGAAAAGCTTTAAGAGAAAAAAGATATGATTTAGTGTTAAAATATTGTGGAAAAGAAATAACTGAAATACTTGTAAAAGGAGAAAATGAAAATGAAATCTAAATATGGCTTTTATAAAGTTGGAACTGCGAATTTTGAACTATCTATTGGTGATATAAAAGGTAATACTCAAAATATTATTAAATTAATTAAAGAAGCTATTAAAGAAGAAGTAAGAATTTTAACTTTTCCTGAACTTTCATTAACTTCTTATACGTCTCAAGATCTTTTTTATCATTTTGAGTTTCAAGAAGAAATAAATTCACAATTAAAAGAAATTGCTAAGAATGTTAGTGATGATATCTTAGTAAGTGTTGGTGGACCACTTTTATATTTAGATAAAGTTTTTTCAGTTAGTTATGTATTTTTTAACCATAAATTAGTTGGTATTGTAGGGAAAACTTTTTTACCAAATTATAATGAATTTTATGAAAAACGTTGGTTTAATTCCGTGCGGGATGCAAATTTTAATGAAGTAAAAATAAATGATGAAGTTTTTCCATTTGGAAATGATTTAATTTTTGATTTAGGAGAAGTGAAGGTTGCAATCGAAATTTGTGAAGATTTGTGGGTTATTAACTCGCCTAGTAACAATTACTCTTTAAATGGTGCTAATTGTATTTTAAATTTATCAGCTAGTAATGAAATTATTCAAAAAAGTGCATATCGTACTGATTTAGTTAAAATGCAATCTGCTAAAAATTATGTTTGTTATGTTTATTCATCATCTGGTCTAGGTGAATCTAGTCAAGATTTAGTATTTTCTGGTCAACAAATTATCGCCTATGATGGAAAAGTAATTGAAAATAAAAATAACTATTTAGGTTTAACAACGGCAATCGTTGATTTCGATGTAATTAAAGCTCAACGTTTAAAATTTAAATCGACTTTTGAAGGTGATACTAAAAGTGTAAGATTTATTGATCTTAATAATTCTTTTGAATTTAGTTTATTACCTAAGACTTATGATGGACATCCATTTATTTTAAAAGATTTAAATAAAAGAGAAGAACGTGCATTTGAGATAATTGACTTACAAGCTAGAGGTTTACTTACTCGTTTAAAGAAAATAAATTGTAAAAAAGTAGTAATTGGTGTATCAGGTGGTCTTGATTCGACATTAGCTTTACTTGTTTCAGTTGAAGCATTTAAAAAATTAAATCTAGATTTAAAAGATATATATGCTGTTTCTTTACCAGCTTTTGGAACCACCAGTTTAACATTTAATAATGCTAAAGAATTGATTAATAAACTTGGAGTTACTTATCTTGAAATTAATATTAAAGATACTTGTTTAACATTTTTAAAGGGTTTAAATCATGATGAAACGACATATGACGTTACTTATGAAAATGTTCAAGCAAGAACAAGAACTGAATATTTAATGAATTTAGCAAATAAAATAAATGGTATTGTTGTAGGAACTGGTGATTTATCAGAACTTGCTTTAGGATTTGCAACATATAATGGCGACCATATGTCAATGTATGGCGTAAATTCATCAATTCCTAAGACCTTAGTCCAAGACTTAATAAGGGCATATATTAAAATAAATCCTAAACTAGAAAAAGTATTATTATCTATTTTAAATACACCAATTTCTCCAGAACTCATCCCATCAAATGATAATTCTATAAAACAAGTTACAGAATCAATCATTGGGAAATATGAACTTCATGATTTCTTCTTATATAACTTTATGAAGAATTCTTTTTCAAAAGAAAAATTATTTGAACTAGCTAAGATTGCCTTTAAAAATTATTCTAGTGAATATATTAAAAAAACCTTAGATTTATTCTTTAAACGATTCTTTAAAAATCAATTTAAAAGATCTTGTTTACCAGATGGCGTTAAAGTTGGTTCGATTAATTTGTCACCACGTGGTGATTTACGTTTATCAAGCGATACAAGTTTAAATAACTTTATTAATAAAGAATAAATATTTTTTGTATTAAAAATTAACATTAAAAAATAAATATTTAATTTTTATGCTTTAGACACAAAATAAATAATTTTTTATTTTAATTAAATAATTAATAATTAAAATTATTAAAAAATAATTATATTTATTTAATGTTTATTTATTTTGTTTAATTTTTATAAAGCATTTAAATTGACACTAAAAAAATCTACAAGTAAGATTATCAAGTATTGAAAGGAAACAGAAACAATGTTAAAAAACGAATGGCGAGAATTTAATGCGGGTCATTGGACCAGCGACATTAATGTAAGAGATTTTATTCAAAAAAATTATACTCCTTATGAAGGGGATGAAAGCTTTTTAAAAGGACCTACAAAAGCTACAACTACTCTTTGGAATGAGATAAAACGTTTACAAAAACTCGAAAGAGAAAAAGGTGGCGTTTTAGATATGGAAACTAATGTAGTTTCAGGTATTACTTCCTATGGAGCAAGTTATATAACTGATGATAAAAGTTTAGAAAAAGTAGTTGGTTTACAAACTGATAAACCTTTAAAAAGAGCTTTTATGCCATATGGTGGTATAAAAATGGCTGAAGACGCTCTTAAAACTTATGGATATACACCAAATGAAGAATTTCATACGATATTTACAAAATATCATAAAACACATAACCAAGGTGTTTTTGATGTTTATACAAATGAAATTAAGTTAGCAAGACATAATAAAATTATAACTGGTCTTCCAGATACTTATGGTCGAGGTAGAATTGTTGGTGATTATCGTCGTATTGCTCTTTATGGAATTGATTTTTTAATTAAGAAAAAAGAAGAAGATTTATTAGAACACGAATGTGGCGTAATGCGTGAAGACATTATAAGAGTAAGAGAAGAGATTGCTGATCAAATTAAAGCCTTAAAAGAAATGAAAGTTATGGCTGAAAGTTATGGTTTTGATATATCAAAACCTGCAAAAAACGCTAAAGAAGCTTTCCAATGGTTATATTTTGGTTATTTAGCAGCAATTAAAACTCAAAATGGTGCAGCTATGTCAGTTGGTAGAATTTCTACCTTCCTTGATATTTATATTGAAAGAGATTTAAAAGAAGGTACTTTAACTGAAGAAGAAGCTCAAGAATTAGTTGATCAAATCGTTCTTAAGTTTAGAATGGTTAAATTTGCAAGAATCCCATCATACAATGCCTTATTTTCAGGTGATCCAGTTTGGGCTACTTTAGAAGTTGGAGGACTTGGAGTTGATGGAAGAGATATGGTTACTAAAAACGATTTCCGTTTCTTACATACTCTTGAAAATATGGGACCTTCTCCAGAACCAAATTTAACAGTTTTATATTCACCTCGTTTAAGTGAGAAATTTAAAAAATACGCAAGTATGATCTCAATTAACACTTCATCTATTCAATATGAAAATGATGACGTTATGAGACCAATTTGGGGTGATGATTATTCTATTTGTTGTTGTGTAAGTGCAACACAAACTGGTAAAGAAATGCAATTCTTTGGTGCAAGAGCTAATCTTGCTAAATGTTTATTATATGCAATAAATGGTGGAAAAGATGAAATTTCTAAAATGCAAGTAGGTCCATCATATACACCAATTACTAGTGAATATTTAAATTATGATGAAGTTATTGCAAAATATGATGTTATGATGGATTGGTTAGCAAAACTTTATGTTAATGCTCTTAACTTAATTCATTATATGCATGATAAATATTATTATGAAGCAGCTGAAATGGCTTTAATTGATACGGATGTAAGAAGAACATTTGCAACAGGTATTGCAGGATTTAGTCATGTTGTCGATTCATTAAGTGCTATTAAATATGCTAAAGTTAAAGTAATAAGAGATGATGATGGTCTTGCTACTGATTTTGAAATTGAAGGTGATTTCCCTCGTTATGGAAACGATGATGATCGCGCAGATGAAATTGCGGTTAAGTTATTAAAAACCTTCATTGATAAAGTTAAAAAGAATCCAACATATAGAAATTCTGAACCAACAACTTCAATTTTAACTATTACTTCTAATGTTGTTTATGGAAAAGCAACTGGAACTTTACCAGATGGTCGTAAAAAAGGTGAACCTCTTTCTCCAGGAGCCAATCCATCATATGGAGCTGAAAAGAGTGGTTTACTTGCTTCTTTAAATAGTGTAGCAAAACTTCCTTATGAATATGCTCTAGATGGAATTTCTAATACTCAAACAATTTCTCCAGATGCTTTAGGTCACTCTTTACATGAAAGAGTTAAGAATTTAGTTAATATACTAGATGGATATTTCGCCCAAGGTGCACATCACTTAAATGTTAATGTATTTGGTACTGAAAAATTAATTGATGCAATGGAACATCCTGAAAAAGAAGAATACGCTAACTTTACTATAAGAGTTAGTGGTTATGCTGTTAAATTTATTGATTTAACGCGTGAACAACAACTCGATGTTATTTCAAGAACTTGCCACAAAACTATTTAATATATGATTCAAGGAAAAATTGAAACAATCGAAACATTTGGAGCAGTAGATGGTCCTGGAATAAGATTTGTTATTTTCCTTCATGGATGCAATATGCGTTGTAAATATTGTCATAATCCTGAAACATGGTGTAAAAACGAATATAAAACATTTACTAGCGAAGAGCTTATTAAGAAAGCTCTTCGCTATAAAGCTTATTGGAAAAATGATGGAGGAATAACTGTTAGTGGAGGTGAACCTTTGCTTCAATTAGATTTTTTAATTGAACTTTTTACTTTAGCAAAAAAATATAACATTAATACATGTATTGATACAGCTGGTGAGCCATTTAATGAAAGTGAAGATTTTTTAACTAAACTTAATAAATTACTAAATTTAACTGATTTATTTATAGTTGATATTAAAGAAATGAATAATGAAAAACATAAGTGGTTAACATTAAAAAGTAATGAATCTATATTAAAATTTATTAAATATTTAGACTCACATAATAAAAAGATGTGGATAAGACACGTTTTAGTGCCAATGCTTACTGACTCTGAAAGTGATTTATTGTTACTTAAGAATTTTGTTAATTCACTAAATAATGTTACAAAATTTGAAATCCTTCCTTATCACACTTTAGGAATTATGAAATACAAAGAACTTGGTATACCTTATTCTTTAATGGATATAAAAGAACCTAGTAGTGAAGAATTATTAAGAGCAAAAAAGATACTAGGAATAGAAAAAAGCAACTGATGAACAGTTGCTTTTTTAATATGGATAATTAATATAAATTACTTTTGTTCAACAAATGATGATGGATCTTTAACTTTTTCAACACTAACTTCATCTCCATAAAGGAATGAAAGTTTAACTTCACCTTTTACTGAAGTACTTGTAGTTATTGAATTTTCATTTGTACCATCATCGACTGAAAATTTAGAAGCTACATCCATGGTTAAATAGTAGTTTTTAAAGCCTTTATCATTAAAAAGTAAGGAACATTTAACAGAGCCAGTTACATCTCCACTAAAGCTAGTTGATGAACTAGATGCTAATTTTTCTAAATCAAGATCAAAGACATAAGCATAATCACCATCTTTAGTTTTTAATGTTTCAAAACTTTTTGATTCTTCTTTAATTTCTTCTATGAATTCACTCCATGTATCATCTTCAAGAATTTCTTTTAAAGAATTATCGACATCACTAGGAATAGTTGTTTTAAATTTTAAAGATGTTAAATAAGTTGATGGTATAGTTACAAATTCTAAAAGTGGTGCAAGATTTTCAAGATTACAATATAAAGTTCCATCTTCAAGATAAACTCCAGCGCCTAATGAAGTGTTTAAGTTTGTATTACTTGCTTTTAGTTCTAAACTTCCACTAGTAACTAAAGATGCCTCAACATCTTTTAATTTTTCTTCTTTAAAACCTGTTACTCCAAAATTTGCATCTAATTTAACATTTGTTGATGTGTCTGATGTTTGTTTTACTGTGCCTTGAGTATATGCTGCCTCGGTTTTACTATCAAAATAGCTAGTTAATTTAAAACCAAAACTATCTTGTTTTGATGTGGCTTCACTTGCTTTTGTAAGTACTGTATAAGTTTCTGTTTCACTTACTTTTTCACCTGTTGGAATTCCAACACTATCTTTTTTATTACAAGAAACTAAAAGTAAAGGAAGTGCGGCAATTAATAAATATTTATTCTTTTTCATTTTTAAACCCCCAAATAATATTGTTAACTAATTTAATTGGTGCAAATTGATCATTTTGTTTTTGCATTTGTTGAGTTCTATTTTTAAAAATGTTTCAACAAAGACGTTATTTAATGTCCTAATTACATTAGCAATTTTATTATATCATAAATTGATATTTCGAAATTATAATTATTATAGAAATAATTAATTATTACGATAAAATCACTTGATTTATTCGATATATTTTAAAAAATTAAGAATAAATATGATATACTAAAAAAAGTTAGATTTTTAAATTTATGTTTTTAACTGTAAAAAATAAAATATATCAAGCTATATTATCTAATAAATGGTTAGAGATTAATTACATCAATAAAAATAATGAAGTAACAAATTTTTATATTGGAATAACTGATATAGATCCTGAAAAGAATACTATAAAATGTTATTTATTTAATGCATTCAAACAAGATAAATTAAAAAATGATGGTTCTATAGTATTGCATATTGATAAGATTAAAAATTGTGAAATAAATGAAAATACTTTTTTTAAAACACCAACCACTTTAAAAGAAAAAATTAGTAAGATTGAAAACTTTTTCGAATTAAATAGTTTTGATAATAATATCTTAGAATATCTTCATGAGTGTTATGTGTTAGATAATGATCCTTGTTTAAAGAATAGTATTACTTTAGAAGGTCTTGATTTAAATAAATTTTTAATTAAAAAAGAACTTAAATTATGTGATGAAGATTTTAGAAAAATAATTGATAATTTATTCAAAAATAATTTAAAACAGGTTGAAAATCAAAATCGTTCATTTGTTACGCTTTGTATTAATTTATTTTCAATTGATCTTAATTCTAAGCAATATGTCGTTGCTTATAAAGAAGTATATCTTGATTTTGCTACAAAAACTTTATCTATAGCAAATAATGTTTCTATCAATAAAACATTTTTAATTGATGGTTTTAAAATATCTTTATCAAATTATTTAGAAGGAGTTTCTTCTAGTGAATTTGAAACATTTTTTGAAGCAAATTTTAGTCAATATAAAGCTTTAATTGAAAAAAATTACAATCATAATGAAAAAAGCAATACAAGACCTAATTTATTTGTTTTAGAGAAATCAAATTTGTATGGAGTTTCTGAAACGCTAAATCAAATACATGTTGATGGCTCTCTTAAACAATTATCGTCTCCTCTTAAAGCTTATTTTGGACGAAATAGATCAAAAAATTCATATAATAAAGATATAAATATTGCAATATTTGATAAGAATAAAATAAATATAGATCAAATACGTGCTATTTATAATGCCTCTGTTAATAAAATTACTTATGTAATTGGTCCTCCTGGTACAGGAAAAACTGAAACAATCTTTAATCTATTATTAACTAATTTTTTCAATAATAGAACGGTTTTAATATGTTCAAATAATAATAAACCATTAATTGATATAGAAGAAAAATTTAGATTTTTATTAGGTGATCTTATTCCTGGTTTATTATTTCCAATTATAAAAATTTCAAATAATGAAGTAACTAAAGATTCATTGGTGAAACTAAAAGATATATATAATTTTGTTTTAAAAAATAAAAAATTAATCGATAAATATAAAACAATAAAGATAAGTAAAGATTTATCAACCGGATTAAGTGATGCTATTTCTTATTATGAAGTAAGACACGATTTAATCGATAAAAAAGATAGACTTTTAAATATTAAAAAATTGAACAATATCAAGTTAATTGATAAATCTCTCGATAATGAAATAAATTTAATTTTAAAAGAACTTAAAAAATATCAAAATGTAAATGATAGTGAAATTTATAAAAGAACGTTATCTATCATTGGTAATGAAAAATATAAAAATTATTTAAGATATTTAATTTTATTAAGGTACAAGAAATTATTAACTGAACCTTACGAGAAATTAAAAAATATTTTATTCATAGATGACTTAGATGAAAGATTAGTCGCCTTTAATAAATATATTCATGATGATACAAATTTATCATTGTTTTTAAATGTTTTTCCATTTATAATCTCTACTAATTTATCTTCTTTTAAACTAGGTTCACCTAGAATTCATTTTGATGAAGTGGTGATGGATGAAAGTGCTCAAAGCAATATTTTAACTTCTTTAATACCAATTATTCGCGGTGAAAGACTTGTTTTAGTTGGTGATTTAAATCAATTAAAACCAGTTTGTTTATTAGATTTAAATATTAATAAAAGACTCATGAATAATTTTCAAATTAGTAAAGAATATAATTATACAAATAACTCTATTCTTAAACTAATGATGGTTAAAGATAAAAATAGTAAACAAATTTTGCTTAGAGAACATTATCGTTGCGCTAGAAAAATTGCTTCTTTTTCTAATAAGAGATTTTATGATAATGAACTGATTTTAAAAAATATTAATGTAGGAAACCTTACATATATTGATGTAATGAATCAAAAAGATGCTGATACTAAAAATGCTTATCAAAATGAAGCTTTAAGTATCGTTAACTTTATTAAAAAGAATAATTACCAGAATGTTGGAATTATTACACCATTTGTAAATCAAGCGAGATTAATTAATAATTTACTAAATGCTAATGATATTAAAAATGTTAAAGCTGGCACAATTCACACATTCCAAGGCTCTGAATATAAGACAATAATTCTTTCAAATGCCATAAGTCTTTCAACATCTAAAAAAACTATGAATTGGATTGAAGATAATAAAGAATTAATTAATGTTGCAATAACAAGAGCGAAAGAAAATTTTGTATTTGTTGGGGATAAAAAAGCAATTGAACTAAAAGCTGATAAAAATAGTAATTTATATTATTTATCAAAATATGTAGAATCTAATGGAAAGATTGATATTCCAAAAGACCCAATAAATGTTTATAGTAATTTTTCAAATAATTCACAGAATGAATCAGAGTTTTTTAAAACAATTGAACCTTATTTCAATTATCGAAAAACACGATTTAAAGTCCTAAGAAATGTTCCTGTTAAAGATGTATTTGTTCCAAAAGATAAAGAGGATGCTAAATTAATAGGTGAAAAAGAATTTGATGTAGTTATATACTTATCGACAAGCTTTTTTAATAAATCTTATAAACCAATTTGTATTTTTGAAATTAATGGTGGAGAACATTTAGGTAGTAATAAACAAATTAAATATGATAATGAAAAACGTAAACTTTTAAATAAATATGGTCTTAAATTATTTATTATTTCTAATAATTCCATAAAAGACTATGAATTAATTATTAATTTATTTAAAAATAATTTTAAGAAACTTTCAAAAGAAGTTGAATATGAACAAGTTAGTTTGTATGAGTGAAGTTGAACTTATTTTATGGATTATTGAGAAATCTAATTGTTTAATTAGTGATTATTTTAATATGTTATAAATGTGATATAATTTTGGCATACGGTGGTAGAAAAAATGATTATATATCACGAAACAATAAATAACTTTATAAATGCTTGTAGCATTATAAATCAAGATGGCGAATGCATAAAAATTGGTGACGAAGTTAAAAAGGCTATGTATAATGCTGGAATAAGAAATTTTGATATAAGTCAAGAAAAAGCATGGAGAAAATCCTTGCCTTTTGTTGCTAAAGTTTTACAAAAAACGTCTATTGATAAAAATGTTAAAGTTGCTATTGAATATAAAATAAATCAACAAAAAACTAGGATTGATTTTTTGATATATGGTATTGATGATTCTAATAATAAAAATGTTATCATAGTTGAATTAAAGCAATGGAGTAATGTTCAATCTTCTAAATTACCTGAATATGTTTTTGTTAATGTTGCAAAAAATAGATTTGAAGATCATTGGCACCCATCTTATCAAGCATATAATTACGCTAGATCTATTCAAAATTTTAATGTCTTCGTAAGAAAGGAACCTGTTAATTTACACTCATGCTCTTACTTACATAATATGGATGAAAATCGAAGTAGTTTACTTGATAATTTAAATATATTTCCTTTGGTCAAAGAAAATCCTTGTTTCTTAGAAGATGACACAAATAAATTAATATCTTTTTTAGAAAAATATGTTAAACATCCTTCTAGCGATCTTCTTTATAGAATTGAAGATAGTGAATTAATTCCTTCAGATTTATTATCGAAAATGCTTTTAAATGCCTTGAAAGGTAATGAATTTTTTGGTTATGATGATGCACAAAAAAAGGCAATTACAACTATTGTTCAAGAAGCGAGAGACGCAAAATATTATAATAGAAAAGAAACTATAATCATTAAAGGAGGTGCTGGCACTGGTAAATCAGTTGTGGCAATTAATGCTTTAGGCTTATTGCTAAATCCTAAAAAAGGTGAAGGTAAAAAATTAAATGCCGCATATTTTACCTCTAATGCTGCACCAAGAAATTCATATACAAAAGAACTTCACGGCAATAACTATAAAAATAGTGAAATTAATGTTTTATTTAAGCATCCTCTTGTTTTAAAAAATGCTTAAAAAAACGAATTTGATTGTTGCCTTTTTGATGAAGCACATCGTATTTTTGATTTTAAAGGCGGCACTGGTCTTACTAAGGGTGATCATTTATTTAGGAAGACAATTGAAGCTTCTTTAGTAAGCGTATTTTTTATGGATGAAGATCAAGCAGTTACGTGTAATGATTATGCAACAATAGACAAAATAAGAGATATGGCAAGAAAATGTCACTCAACATTAATCGAGGGACCAGAACTTGAACTTACTTCTCAATTTAGATGTTTAGGAGGGGATAATTATATTAGTTTTATAAAATATTTACTTGGGTACAACAATAATAAAATTCTATTTAATGTTACAAAAAATAAATATGAATTTAAAGTTTTTGATAGTCCTAAAAAAATGTTTGAATTAATAAAATTAAAAGATGATGAAGAAAAGAAAAATTATGAACAAGAAATACAAAAAAATAAAGGTGTTTTATTAAGTAATACTGATATTAGTGGTAGATGTCGATTAGTTGCAGGATATACTCATAAATGGATTTCTAAAAACGAAGATCGAAATGGTCCTGATTATGATTTTGATTATCCAGATGGTTTTAAAGCTAAATGGAATTTAAATAATCAAAATAATTATTCATGGGTTGAAGATCCTTATTCAATTGATGAAATAGGTTGTATTCATACATGTCAAGGGCTTGATCTTAATTATTGTGGTGTAATTATTGGTAAGGATCTTATTTATAGAAATGGAAAAATTGAAATTGATACCGAACAACATCCAAGTAGTGATAAAGCATATAATAAAAAGACACCAAGAGATTTAGTTAAAAAAATAATAAGAAATACATATTATGTTTTATTAACACGTGGAATTAAAGGATGTTATGTATATTGTGAAGATAAAGCTTTAAATGATTATGTAAAAACTTTGATAGTTTCTTAATTTTTTGTGTTTAAAAAATAATTCTATGATACAATTATTACATAAAAAAAAGACCTCACCCGAGGTCCAATGGTGTAGCATTGAGCTAATTTGAACTTATCTCATGTAACATCATTATAATAAATAATCATTCTAAATTTGTAAAGAGGGGATTTAATTATGAACAATAAAAATTACAAAATCGGATTAGATATTGGATCTAATAGTGTTGGTTGGTGCGTAACTGATGAAAATTATGATATTGTAGAAAAAAAGAATAAGAAACTTTGGGGTGTCTTAATGTTTGATGAACAACAAAAAAATGTTGATCGAAGAAAATATAGAGGTGCTCGTAGAAGAATAGAAAGAAAAAGAAATCGTATAATTTATCTTCAAGAAATTTTTAAAAACGAAATAAATAAAGTTGATCCAACATTTTTTGGTAGACTTGATGAATCTTTTAAGCAAGATGAAGATAGAAAATATCATGATAAATACACATTATTTATCGATAAAAACTTTAATGATAAAACATACTTTAAAAAATACCCAACTATTTATCATCTTCAAAAATATTTAATGGAAAGTAATAAAAAAGAAGATATTAGACTTATTTATTTAGCAATTGCAAATTGTATTAAAGATCGGGGTAATTTTTTAAATTCTCAAGAACCAGAGAAATTTAATGTTAGTTTTGATAAAGAAAGTGCAAAAACTAATATTTTAGATGCAATTAATGAATTAACAAATTATTTAAACGATGATGATAATTTAAAATTTGATTATAGTAATGAAAACGTATTAGTTGATGATTTTGATAAAATTTTAAAAGATAATTATGAAAAAACTGTAACTGATAAATTAAATTTATATAAAGATATTTTTGTTGATGACATCAAAAACAATAAATACTTTAAGAAATCTCTTTATGAATTTGTTTTAAAAGCCTTAAGTGGTAAATCAATATCTTTTAAAGATTATTTTGTAAATAATTTAGAAGATGAATCTACAAAACTTGATTATAAAATAAGTGAAGAACAAGAACCTCAAATTACTAAAATAATGAGTGAATTTAAGGATCCAGATTATCTTATTAATGCTATTAATAAATTAAGTGAAATTTATCAAGGTCTTTTATTAGAGAATATTTTTAAAGGAAGTATTAAATCTCTTCCTGAAGCTTTAGTTAATAGATTTAATAACTATAAACAAGATTTAAAAGATTTAAAAAGACTTGTTAGTGCACTTCCTAATGGATATGAATTATATAAGAAAATATTTATTGATAGTAGTGAAATTATTGATAATGAACGTGCTATACCTAACAATTATGTTCATTATACAAGTTCATATCGCGAATATAATGAAAATGGTAAAATCAGTCATAACAAAACTAATACATCAAAATGTAGTAGAGATGATTTTATTGATTACTTAAATAAACAATTTGGTTTTAGAGATGAAAAAGATAGAGCAAAAAATCCTGAATTATATGATTTAGTTCATAAACCAAGTTTTTTACTCAAGCCAAAAACACATGAAAATAGTGTTTTTCCTTATCAACTTAAATATCAAGTAATTAAAACTATTATTGATAATCAAAAGAAGTTTTATGATTTCTTTAATGAAAAAGATGATGATGGATATATAAACGAAGATAAAATTTTAAGTATTTTAACTTTTAGAATTCCTTATTATTATGGTCCATTAACTATTAATAATAGATATGTAAAAGAGGATAAAGAAAATGTTGCTTCTAAATGGGCTTGGCTTGTAAAAGAGGAAGGAAAAGAACAAGTAAAAATAAGGCCATGGAATTATATGGATGTTGTAGATGATGGCACAACACAAAATAATTTTATACAAAAGATGCAAAGTAGATGTACATATTTAAAAAATGAATTTACTTTACCAAAAGATTCAATTATTTTCCAAAAATATTTAGTATATCAATTTTTAAATTATGTAAGAATAAATGGTAATTTCTATTTTAATGCTGAAGAAAAAGATAAAATTATTGAAAATTTATTTTTAAAGAATAGAAAAGTCAGCAAAAAGCAATTTATTCAATATATTAATACAAATATTTTAAAAGTTAATAGAGACACTGAAAGCGATATTGCTTTTAAAAATGGTGCTTTAAGTGAAGATATTCCTTCTTTATCATCTTTATATGATTTTAAGAAAGTATATGATTCTTTAGACGAAATAAATAAACACGAAAAAGAAATAGAAGAAATAATAAAAGACATTGCTATCTTACAAGATAAAGATAGTTTATCCACTAGACTTAAAAATAAGTATCATCTTAATGATTCACAAATTAAGATTATTAAAGGTTTTAATTATAAGAATTTCTCATCTTTATCAATGAGATTGTTAAATGAGATTGAACCATGTAACAAAGATGGTGAAATTATTCATAAAACAATCTTAACTTTACTTAAAGAATGTAATTCAAAAGATAGTCAAGCTCAATCATTAATGGGTTTATTAACTATGAGCCCAGATTCTTTAGCATATGAGTATGATTTTAAAACGATAATAGACAAAGAAAATGGAAATGATACGAGTGATGATTTAAATGAATTTGTTGATGAATTATATGTCCCTGTCTCCTCAAAAAGAGCTATCAAGCAAAGCTGTAAAATTATTGAGGAAATACAAAAGATTTTAAAACTTGATAATTTTGATAATGTTTCTTTTGCTGTCGAAGTTACAAGAGAAAATCAAAAAGATAAGAAACAAAAAGATAGTCGTTATAAAGAAATGAAAACTATTTTAAATAAAATCAAAGTAATTAAAGATAGTCCTGAAGAAAATGTTATAGGCAGCTTTAATGAATTAGAAGGAAAAGACGAAGGCAAAGTAAGATCTGAAAAATATTATTATTACTTCATGCAATTAGGTAAAGATATCTATACCGGCGAACCCATTGATTATGATAAATTAAGCGATTATGATATTGATCACATCGTTCCTCAATCATTAATTAAGAATGATAGTATTGATAATAAAGTTTTGACAAAGAAAGAATTTAATGAAGGAACTAAAAAGAATATTTATCCATTCTTTAATGAGATTAAATTATTTAAGGGAAATAATAATGATGCAAAGAAATTTTGGAAAACTTTATTAGATAATAAATTAATAAGTTCAAAGAAATATAATGCCTTAACAAGAACTGTTGAGCTTAGTGATGAAGAACTTGAGGATTTTGAAAATAGACAAAAAACAACAACAGACCAATCGGTTAAGGGTTTTATGAGCGTTTTAAAAGATTGGTACAAAGTTTCTGATAAAAATATTATTTACTCAAAAGCCGGAAATGTTAGTTATTTTAGAAATAAATACGAAATTTATAAATCTAGAAATATTAATAATTATCATCATGCCCATGATGCTTATTTAAATATTGTTATTGGTAATATTGTCGCTAATAGTTATAAAAATACATATATTAGGTTTAAAGCATCTCATGGTGATTCTTTCCAAGATTATTTAATTAGAAATGCTTATTCTATAAATCCAGAAAGAATTATTGATAATTATTTTGATAATAAACAAAAAGATTTATTAGTAAAAATTAAAGAAAATATATTCTTAACTAAAAATATATTTACTAAGAAAAGAACTTATGTTGGTAGTGAAAATGTTTTAAGTGGAGTTACTTTATATCCTGCGAATGGTGGAAATAGTGGAATTCCAATAAAAAATGATTTAGATACATCTAAATATGGCCATTATGATTCGTATAGCTTCTCAACTTATTGTCTTTTGAAATCCAAAATAAAGGAAGGAGAATATTGTTTAGAAGCTGTTCCTAGAATGTATCTAAAAAATGTTAATGATTATTTTGCAAAAGATCCTAAATTCAAAGATTTTGAGATTTATATCGATAATTTAAAAGTTAATACGAAGATGAAAATTGGGAATAAGTCCTTTATTATAACAGGAAGAAGCGGGAACAAGTATTTAACTCTTAATTCAATCGAAAAAGCGTTTGTTTTAGAAGATATTAATAAGACTCAAGGTTTATTGAATACGATTCACAATTGCGAAAAACTAATTAGATATTTTTCAAATATTATTATTAAAATTAATGATACATCCATAAAGTTATTAAGTTCTAATGATTATATTAAAAACGATAATAATTCTTTAAAAACAATAAACGATAGCTTTAAAGGAAATTATTTTATGACTAATGAATTCATTAAAAATCCTGAATATGATCAAAAAGATAAAAATAAAAAAAATTATGCCTTATATTTAACTTGTGAAGAACTAAATGTTCTTTACGAATATATATTAAGTTTATATGAAAGACCTTGTTACATGAATTATAGTGCCGTTTTTTCGATAATTAATAAATTAAAGAAAGAAGATGCTTTTTATAATTTAAACATCGTTTATAAAATTAAAGTTATTAATGAATTATTGAATGTTTTCAAAACCAATGAAAGAACTTTTATAAATTTAGAATTTATTAATTGTAGCAGTAAGAAGAGTGGTGTATTGTATCAAGGAAAGAATATAAATGTTAGAAATAACGAGAGTGTTAAAATAATTTATGAAAGCATAACTGGATTTTATAAGAAAGTTATTGATTTAAAATAATTATGAGCTTTAGAACAGTAATAATTAATAATCGTTCTAAATTAGATTACGAATTATTTTATATAGTAATAAAAAATGAAACCATTACCAAGATACCTATACAAGAGGTAAGTTTTTTAATAATTAATAATGTACAATCATCCATTACAACATTTTTGTTAGCTAAACTTGTTGAATTCAAAATAAAAGTTTTATTTTGTGATGAAAAAAGAAATCCATGTTCAGAATTAACTCCTTTTTATTCGAATTATTCAAATTTTTCTAGAATAAGACAACAGATTAATTGGGATCAATCAATAAAAGATGATTTATGGTGCAGAATTATAAAAAGAAAATTATTTAATTCAAATTTGCTCTTGAATAAGGTTAATAAATTTTCAGATGAAATAAATGGATATTTAGAACATGTTGAGTTAGGCGATAAGACTAATAGAGAAGGTCATGCTGCAAAAGTTTATTTCAATTCTTTATTTGGAAAATCTTTTTCAAGAGGACAAGATTGTTCAATAAATAAATTTTTAAATTATGGATACGCAATAATTGTATCCGCCATTAATAGAGAAATAAAAATGGCCGGATATCTTACTGAGATTGGTATACATCATATTGGAGAAACAAATCCATTTAATCTTTCATATGATTTTATTGAACCCTTAAGAGCACTTATAGATTCATTTGTTGTTTTAAATAAAGTTAATGAAGAAAATTATAAAAAAGTTTTTCAAAATGTTTTATCGCAAAAAGTATTTTTTAATTCAAATGAGATGTATCTTGAAAACGCGATACATTTATATGTTCTTTCTTTATTTGCTTATTTAAATGATGGTAAGCAACCAATTTTTATTGAATATGAATTTTAGATATATGCGCACATTATTATTTTTTGATTTACCAGTTTTAACAAGTAAAAATAGAAGAGACTATAGAAAGTTTGTAAAAGATATTAAAAAAACTGGATTTTATAGATTACAAGAATCTGTTTTTGTTAAGATGTCTATTGATTATTCTTCTGCTAAATTTGCAATACAAGGAATTAAATCATTATTACCTCCTGATGGAAGTATATTTTGTATTACAATTACTGAAAAACAATTTTCTGAAATGGAAGTGTTGCTAGGAGATAGTTCAAGTGAAGTTTTATCTAGTATTGAGCGATTTATCGAATTATGAAAATTAAATTTTCTTATTTAACGAATGATATTGAATTAAATAAAAATATTAATATTTTTTCTATTAATAATTTTAATATTATGAATAAATTATATTATTCATTTAGAAATGAATTTGATGATACAACTCTTATAATTGATGAACATAAAGAAATTGATTTTAAAAAAGTTGGACAATTTTTATCTGACCCATTTAGCTTGGACATTAATTCAAAGAAAAATTTACAACTCTTATATGAAAAAGAAAAAAAGTTTCTTTCAATAGAAAATTTAAATAATTTTGAGAAGATAAAGACAAAACTTTTTGAGTTAATAGGTGATATTATTTCAAATTCTAATTATGAGCTTGATTATAATGATGCTATAGATATAGTAGACACATTTGCATTATTAAAACTTCAATTTTCGGTAAATAATGAATTAAACTTTTTTGATTATTTTTGCAAATATTTGAACATAATTTCAAATTTGAAAAATTTGAAATTAATTATAACTTATAATTTCTTATCTTTTTTTAATAATAAACAAATTGAATCTTTAAATATAGAACTTAAAAAAGCCGGTTTATTACTGCTTGATATAGTTTTTAATGATGATTTATATAATAAAAAATATGATTTAAATATAATTTCTATCTATCGTATTGACCAGGACTATTGTGAATATTAAAATATAAGAAATTACAAGAATCTAATCAATTCGAGCGCAAATCTATTTATTTTGAGGTTTGAGGCTCATGTAATTTNNATTTTTAGTCCGTCAAATACATGATTACAAATTGGATAAAATCTACTTTAGTTTGAGGCTCATGTAATTTTTAGTCCGTCAAATACTATCCTGAAAATATATACGAACAAGCAACTGTTTGAGGCTCATGTAATTTTTAGTCCGTCAAATACGATAATTGACCCGACGTCGCAATTTTGTAAGTTTGAGGCTCATGTAATTTTTAGTCCGTCAAATACAAATTAATAAAAGAAAAAGTCTCTAATAAAGTTTGAGGCTCATGTAATTTTTAGTCCGTCAAATACTTGACTTGCTCATAAAGTTTTATCCAGTTTGTTTGAGGCTCATGTAATTTTTAGTCCGTCAAATACTAAGTCAGTTGCGTAGTAATCGCCTTGAAAGTTTGAGGCTCATGTAATTTTTAGTCCGTCAAATACACAAGAGCGCGAAATTGCGATAAGCAAGGTGTTTGAGGCTCATGTAATTTTTAGTCCGTCAAATACAGTCAGCGAAATAGTTAAACAAGTACGAGTGTTTGAGGCTCATGTAATTTTTAGTCCGTCAAATACTCGAATTAATTGTATATTCCGTTTTTTCCGGTTTGAGGCTCATGTAATTTTTAGTCCGTCAAATACGTCAATGTCGCTTGAATCGTAGAATGAGAAGTTTGAGGCTCATGTAATT
>DKCJ01000010.1:11524-11658 GCA_002451465.1 Caryophanales bacterium UBA6877 | reverse complement strand
ATTTTTAGTCCGTCAAATACGGTTAAATACATCAATGAAGTCGTCATATTGTTTGAGGCTCATGTAATTTTTAGTCCGTCAAATACTCTTAAAAAAATATACAGCATCGCCGATTTGTTTGAGGCTCATGTAAT
>DKCJ01000010.1:0-11496 GCA_002451465.1 Caryophanales bacterium UBA6877 | reverse complement strand
TTTTTAGTCCGTCAAATACGTTTAATATCTAAGTAATATTATAGATTATGTTTGAGGCTCATGTAATTTTTAGTCCGTCAAATACAAGAAATAAAGAAATTATCTCTCTCTTCTATGTTTGAGGCTCATGTAATTTTTAGTCCGTCAAATACAAAACAAGAATGACTATCGTTTCGGTTCAAGTTTGAGGCTCATGTAATTTTTAGTCCGTCAAATACACCAGGAGTGGGTAAATCAACATTTGCAATGTTTGAGGCTCATGTAATTTTTAGTCCGTCAAATATGTAATAAAATTGTAATGCATCAAAATGCACGTTTGAGGCTCATGTAATTTTTAGTCCGTCAAATACTATTAAGAGTTTTGCCACTTCCTAATCCACGTTTGAGGCTCATGTAATTTTTAGTCCGTCAAATATTTGCCTTGACTACGAAGAGTTTTACGATGTGTTTGAGGCTCATATGATAATGTCAATATAAAAATGCCATTTGGGGATGCGGATATTTTTTTGGAGTACATCTGCTGGTAATATAAAATGAAATCCTTTGCAGATAAATAATTTTTTTATTTCTTTTATTTTTGAATTATTTTAGATATTTGTTTAATTGGGCAATAAATTCATCGGCGGTTTTAATATTTCTCCAATCTCTAGTAGAGAAGAATATTTTATTGTTCATAAGAATCTAAATATAACAATATAATAACAACCGATGCATGAAGTGTTACCTGTGATGGCAATTTTTTAAACACTCCTGCGGGTGTTGTAATAGATGCTGTACGTCCATGTCTTAATATTGATATCACTAGTTTATTAAGCAACAAAAAAAGAAATAAATTAATATTTTAATTATAATAAGGAAGTAGGAATTAATTTATTAACTACTATATATTTACTTTTTTAATTATAGATACTCGAATAAAAATAAATAAGGGAAGGAATTAAATTTGATTGGAACAGCTATACAAAGAGGGGACTATGTCTATGTTTATGATGAAAGAGGCAGTCTAACAGCTTCGCATTATTGTAGATAGATAAAATATTCATAAAAACTTTATCCATTTAATTAGTGATACAAATTTTCATATAGAACACGTATAATGTTTTATATGAAAATAAGAAATAAATTTTATTATGTATCTTATGTTTTATTATTTGTTCTTTTAATTTCTTTATTAATTATTGGATCTTTTTATGATTTAGAAATTAATATGGAAATTACAAATTTTAATAGTGTTTTTGGGATGTTTTTTGCTAATTTTGGTGAGATGCCAAGTTGGATATTACTTTCCTTAAGTGGTGTTATATTTTTTAAAACTTCAAAACTTACTTCAAAAAGAAGTAATAAAATTTTATATATAATTTTTTCATGCTTATTAATTTTAATAAGTTGCTTTTTTATATTTAATCAAATGCGTAGTAAACGTAATGGATTAAGTATTCATATTGCTTATAAAGTTCTAATAGCAATAATTTTAGAAACTTTAATTGTTTTATTTGGTTATAAATTTATTAATATAGATGATAAAAATATTTTAATAAGAACAGCTTTAATAATTCTTATAAGCTATGTAATTGGATTAATAATATTATTAACAATGAAAGCAGTTTGGTATAGACCTCGATACCGATTAATTTATGATGGATATTCAGGAATTGCTTATCCTAAAACTTTATTTAGAGAGTGGTATGAACCTGGTAAAGGGTTAGCTTATTCTTTAAAAGATAAAGTAATGGATGGAGGAAGAGATCAATTCACTTCATTTCCATCAGGACATTCATATGGAAGTATGGTTGGATTATTATTCTTTTATATTCCTTCATTAAATAAGAAACTAGAGAATAATCAAATGGTTAAAGATATAGTGCTTGTTGTTGCTATTTTATTTAGTTTAGTGGTAGGTTTTTCAAGAATTATATATGGTGCACATTATTTAAGTGATGTAGCTTTTGGGTGTCTTATTGCTACATTTATTACGTTTATTGTACCAATTATTTATTCTAAGGTAGAAAATTATGTTAAGGCTCGTAAAGCTTAATTTATATAATCTTCGTTTATATAAGAAATTTTTAGAAGAAAAAGATGAATTTATTGTAAATAGTGAACTTAATGAAGTTCTTGTTTATGAAAATATTCTTGGTCCTGATTTACTTAAAAAATTTCAATTTATAGAAAGAAAAGGTAATAATAATATAGAACCAGGAACTACCTATTTTTTATTTGATACAATAAACAATGCTTTTATAGGTATAGCCAGAGTTTCCTTTTTTCATAAAGATATAAGAGATAATACATACGATATTATTTATCATGTTCTTAAAAAATATAATTCAAAAGAATTAGAAGAATTAATGATTGATTTATTAACTAAAATATTTATTGACCGTAATAAAATAGAACCAATTTTTAAAGTATATAAAAATGAATCTTTATCATTAGAAGTTCTTAAAAAATTAGGTTACACTGATTATCTAAAAGAAAATACGTATTATTTATTAAAAAAATAATAAATATTACTTAAAATAAAGGCTATTTTTCATTAAAAATGAATAGTAATTAACTAGTGAAAAAATAGTTATATTCTTCTAATGTAAAATATTAAAAATACGCTTATAATAAATAAAGTTTTAAGGAGTAATAATTATGGAAGAGAGACATGATGATGTAGGTTGGATTGAAGTTATTACTGGTCCAATGTTTGCTGGAAAAAGTGAAGAACTTTTAAGAAGAATTAATCGTTTAAAATATGCTAAGAAGAAATTTCTTGTTTTTAAACCAAAAATTGATAATAGATATAGTGAAACATCAGTTGTAAGTCACCAAAAACATAGTGAAAAAGCTATTAATGTCTCTAAAGGGACAGATATTTTAAAATACATTACTCCTAATTTAGATGTTGTTTGTGTTGATGAAGCACAATTTTTTGATGAAAGTATTGTTGATGTAGTTGATGTTTTAGCAAATCGCGGAATTAGAGTAATTTGTGCAGGATTAGACCAAGATTTTAGAGGTCAACCTTTTGGACAAATGGGTACTTTGCTTTCTAAAGCTGAACAAGTTACTAAATTAACAGCTATATGTCCAATTTGTGGAAGAGAAGCCACTATGACTCAAAGATTAATTAATGGTGAACCTGCTAGTGAAGATGATCCTACAATCTTAGTAGGTGCTACTGAGTCTTATGAACCACGTTGCAGACATTGTCACGTTATAAAGCACAATTAAACATATTTTATATATTAAATTACTAAAAAATTATAATTAAGTTTATGATTTTTTTGTTATATTCTTAATTTATCACGATAAATGTGGAAAAAAATTATGTTTTCTATATAATATAACTTGTTAAATTTAGGAGGAGCAAGAAAGAATATGGACAGTATGCCGTGGTATTTAGTGTTAATTATTGCATTATTATGCATAATTTGTTCGTTTATCTTTACTTGTGCTGAAAATAGTTATTCTAATTGCAACATATATCACTATAAAGTTTTAGCAGATGATAATAATTTTACTGCAAAACTAGTTTATAAAATGGCTAAGAATTATGATAATGCCTTAGTTACTGTTTTGGTTGGAAATAATTTAGTACAAGCTATATTAAGTAACGTTAGTGCAATTTTCTTTTTATATTTGTCTGGCCTTTATAAATGGGGGAATGGTGTAGAGTCAATTGTTTCAACAGTTGTTGTTACAACTGTTTTATATCTATTAGGTGATTATTTACCAAAAATTATTAGTAAATATTATCCAGATAAGATGGCTGAAATTATTTCATATCCAATTTTTGTTTTCTATATTATATTTTTCCCATTAATTTTTATTATGAGAATGTTTTTAGTTTTAATTAAAAAAATTACTCATAATAAAAGTGACTTATCTATTACTAAAGAAGAATTTATTGATAAAGCTAAAGAGGCTGATGATGATGTTTTAGAAGCTGATGAAAAGAAAATATTATCCAAAGCTTTCTATTTTGATAAGATTAGTGTTAATCAAGTATTAACCCCAAAAAATAAAATTTTTGAAATCAATATCAATGGTTTAACGGCTACTAAATTAAATAAAATATTAGTTAATAACAAATATTCAAGAATACCTGTTTATGATAAATCTAGAGATAATATTATTGGAATTTTAACAGTTAGATCATATTTTAAAGAATATATGAATGATAAACATCTTGATATTAGAAGTTGTTTAAATGCTCCATTAAAAGTTAAAGATTACGAAAAAGTAGATGATATATTTACAAAATTTAATGATGAAAAAACACATATTGCGTTAGTTTATGATAAAAAAGATAAACTTGTAGGTATGATTACTATGCAAGATGTATTAGAAGAATTAGTTGGTGAAATAGATGAAAAAGCAACAGCAATAATAGATAGAATGGAGGGTGATAAGAATGAATAATGCTACCCTTAATATTTTATATTCTGTTTTACTTGTAATTCTTTTAATTATAAGTGCTTTTTGTAGTAGTGCTGATATGGCCTTTGGTTCAGTTAGCGAACTTCGTTTAAAAAGTGCTCAAAAAGAAAAAGATACTTATAAAGTTCGAATTGCTCTTAAACTTGTTGAAAAGTATGATTATACTATTTCAACAATCTTATTCTTAAATGATTTAGTTAATGTTGCTGCACAAACTATTGCGACTCTTCTTTGTTATCAAGTATTTAGTGATTTAGGATATGATGCCACAACTGGTTCGCTTATTGGATCATTTGTAATGCTTATAATTATTATTATCTTTGGGGAAATTTTACCAAAATCATTAACAAAAAATCATGCTTTTGAGTCAGCTTTAAGATATGCTTTCCTTGTTAATATCCTCTATTATATTTGTTTACCAATTTCTTTTTTAACAAATTGTTTTGGTAAACTTATTATGCTTCCAATAAATAAAAGTAAGATAAAGAAACCAGATGTAACGGATGAAGAGCTTGAAGAAATGGTTGATGTTATTGAAAAAGAGGGTGTTGTTGATAAAGATAATGCTGATATATTACGTGGAACCATTGACTATGCCTCAACCGAAGCTTATGAAATTATGACTCCTCGTGTTGATATATTTGCAATTGATATTGATGATTCTCTTGATGATATATTTAAAGATGAAAATCTTTTTACTTATTCAAGAATTCCAGTATATCAAGATACAATTGATAACATTATTGGTTTTGTAATGGCAAAAGATTTAATTAAATTAAAATTATCTAATAATAAAAATAAATCAATTAAAGATATTTTAAGAAAACCATTAAGATTTCCTAGATCAACAGAAATTAATGATATCTTACAAGAATTTAAAAAGACTAAAATTCACTTTGCAATTGTTGTTGATGAATATGGTGGAGTTGAAGGTATTTTAACTATGGAAGACATTTTAGAAGAAATTGTTGGAGAAATCTGGGACGAAAAAGATGATGTTGATGAACCAGTCCATGAAATAAATGAGAATTCCTATATTATTGATGGGAATATGAACTTAGTTGATTTCTTTAGAATGTTTAACATTGATGATGATGAAATTGAAACAGATTACGTTACTCTTGGTGGATATTGTATTGAACTTTTAGATGATAGGTTTGCAAAAGTTGGAGACATTATCCATTTTAAAAATTTAAAAATTGAAGTTATTGCTATTGATGAAAATAATACTATTGAAAAAGTTAGGGTTACGGTTGAAAAACCTAGTGACGAGGAAGATTAGTTATTAATTTTTGATAAATATAAAAAATATATAGTTTTAGCAAGTGCTTTAACATTTAATGAAGAAGAATCAATTGTAAAATCAACTATATCTCTTAAAGAATCATCAAATACGAAGATATCGTTAAGTAATCTCTTATCGATATCTTTTTTTTCGTCTCCGCGTTCGATCATTCTTTTTTCTCTAATTAAAGGATCACAAGTTATATAAAACGAAACAAATGTTTTATTATGTTCATCTAAAAAATGTTTTAAGCCTTGTGGTTCTAAAATAATCACTTTATTTCTATCGACTTCCTTCTTTTCAGAGCCATAATAATTATCATTATATTTAACGTATTCGATAAATTCGTTATTTTTAATTTTATTTAAAAATTCATCAAGAGAAACAAAGTGATAATCAACATTATTAACTTCATTTTTTCTTTTTTCTCTTGTAGTTGTTGTAACAAACTTCTTAAAACCAAAAGTTTTAGTTAATTCAAGAGCAATGGCGGTTTTTCCTGAGGCTGAAGGTCCTACTAAAATAATCATAAAATAACTATAAAATAAAAAAATATAAAAATAAATTAAAATTTTTTCAAATTCCCCGAGTATATATATGTGAAGGGAGTAATTTATGTTTTTAAAGATTTTCTTAAGTGCTTTATGTTTAATAAGTTTTAAACCAATAAAAGCGAAAGCTATAAATGATTTTGATTATAAAAAAAGCCCTTATTCTATGATGGAGTGTAAAGTAGAGGGTGCAAAAAATTCTTTTAAATTTAATGATTTTTCTTTTGGATATATCGGAAAAGAAGAAAAAAATAAAATAAATGTTAGCTATCAATTATTTAATAAATCGTTAGATTATGAAGTTTATATTTTATATTCTTATATGGATGGCGATCTTATTAATGGATATGAAGACTATATTAAAAAAGATGAAGTATTAGTTAATCAAGATTATGACGCAAGTTTTATAATTGATAGAAAAGAATTAAGTAATGATGTAACGGAATTTTATTTTTATATTGAAGCACGAGAGAGTAAAGATGATTTATTTAATCATAAAGTTATTTCAAAACAAGAAATATCATTTTGTCTTACAAATTATGGAACAACTATAAAAAGCTATTCTCCATCAATTAATTACTATTATTATGTTGAATATTTTTCTTATGAAAATAAGATTCATGTTTATTTTGATAGTTTAGATTTTGTTTCTTATTTAAATATAGTTAATCAAGATATCTATTTTAGAATTAAACCAAATGAATTTCGTTTTAAATATGAAGGAAATATCAATAAAACATATGTTGAATTTGTTTTATTAACATCAAGCTCCGTGTTTAATACCTGTGCTGACTTTAATTCATCCTATGGTAGATCATTTATTTTTGATTTAGATGATACTAAATATGGTACTTTTAATTTGAAATATAGAGATATAAATAGTGGAGGAAGACATAATTTATATTTAGATACTTTTTCAATGCATATGTATAAAGTAAAAGCAAAAAAATATTATGAAGTCAAAAATATTTATCTTCCAAAAAATAAAGGCGAAGTTTTTAAAGAATTAAATGTTTTAGTGGTTTTTAAAAAGTTTGGGGTTAATATGATGGATCTAATTTTTCCATTAACCATTAAATTTAACGAAACTTTTATTGATGAATATTATTATGTCGAAGAAAAAATTATTGATATCGATAATGATGTATCGTTAGAGGTTATAAATATATGACTTTTGCCATAATTAATTTTGTAAACACTATTTTTGTTACGATCTCGATGATGTTTTTTATATCAACTAAAGGTATGTTTATTAAAAGAACATTCATGAATATGCCTTTAATAATATTTAAGTCATCAATTATCCCAATTGATAAAGAAGAAAATATAAACCCTCATTTTGATTTAGATGTATTAAAAGAAAATGTAATTAATTATTTAAATCTAAACTTAAAAGATGAAATCAATACTTATAAATTATCTTTCTTTCCTTATAAAAAGGATATTAATAACGATAAATATTATTTAGAAGTTGAAGATAATATCAAGAATATTCAAATTCATTTTGTAATAAATTATTTTATGAATTTTGAAATAGATAGTTATTTATGTTTTGAACTTAATGAAAAAGGAATTATTAAAAGTGAATACTAATTTAGAAAATTTTATTGATAACAGTTTTTTATCACCATTATTAAAAAATCCAAATATTACAGATATATCTTATAATGGAAAATCGATTTATTATCAAGATAATCTATTGGGAAGAAAAAGAAGTGATATTAATGTAACTCCAAAAGAAGTATATGACTTTATTCGCCAAGTTTCGAATTTAAGCGATAATCTTTTTAGTTATACTAAACCAATTTTAGATGTTAGTTGTGGGCGTTATAGAATTAACGCAACACATTATGCAATAAGTCGGAAAGAAAGAGAAAAAGTAATAAATTTTTCTATAAGAATTGGTTTTGAAAAATTAAGAATTACAAATGATGGAACATTTATTCATAAAAAAGTATTAGATATTATCGATATTTTTTTAGAAAACAAAGAATCAATTATTATAAGTGGCGTTACAAGTAGTGGTAAAACAGAATTTCAGAAATTTTTAATATCAAGATTTAAAGAAAATACTAGATTGTTAGTGCTAGATAACGTAGATGAGCTTGAAACTGATTATTTTTTAAAGGATATTGATTCACAAACATGGCTTCTTAATAGTTGTTCTAATTTAACTTTTGATGATCTTATAAAAAATGCTTTAAGAGTTAATCCTGATTGGTTAATCGTTAGTGAGGCAAGAGGTGGAGAAATGCTCTCTTTATTAAATAGCGCCATGACTGGTCACCCAACAATTTCTACAATTCACTCAAAAGATATATTGTTTGATTATTCTAGGATGACAAGAATGTGTATGATTAAAAATCCTAATTTAAAGTTTAATGAAACAATAATTGATATATATGATCATTTTAAATTATTAATACATGTTAAAAAAAGAGTTAATAAAGATGGAACAATTTCGCGTTACGTAGATAAAGTAGCAACTAATATTGAAAATAAATTATATATGTTATTTGAATATCCATCATCATTTTACCCATTTCCATATGCTTTAAAAATTGAACTTGGATTAAGTGATGAAAAATATAAAGAATTAAGGGAAAACTTTAAAAATGATTAAGAGATTTATTGTTTATACATTACTTTCGTTTATTTTTGGATTGTTATTTTATTTTTTAACAAACAAATTTCTTCTTTCATTATTAGTGTTTCTTATTTATTGTGCTTTCTTTTTCGTGTTTTACGAGATCAAATATCGAAATTATAGGGTGACTATAAGAAAAACAAGAGAATGCATCCAGTTTATAAATAATTTCATTATCACTTTAAGTGTGAATAATTCGATTGTAACAACTTTTAATGTTTTATCTACGAGTTTTAGTAAAGAACTTAAAGAACAAGTTAATTCAATAAATCACTTAAATGATGAAGAAAAAATAATTTATTTAAAAAATTATTTTAATTCTTCTTTATATTCTGTTTTTGTGGATCTTTTAAAGCAATTTATTGAAGATGGTGGAAACATAATAAATAATACGCACTTATTAATTTTTGATACTAGATTAATTGAAGAAAATCTTAATGATTTCTTAGTTATTTCAAATAAAAAACTATTCCAATTTGGTCTTATGTGGGGTTTATGTTTCATTATCTTATTAATTACAAAGGTTGCGCTTGGAAATTATTATTTAAAAATTCAACTAATGAATTATTATCCATATTCTTTGTTCTTATTCTTTATTCTATTTCTTGTATTCTTATATTTTATATTAAGACATTATTTGGATTTAAATTTTATTAATGAGGAGTTAAAAGATGAAAAAAATAAAAAACAGAATTGAATCTCTTTGCTATAACTATAAAAAAGAGGTTCTTCTATTACTTATTCCAATTATTGTTGTTTTACTAGCTGGTATTTCATTAATTTTTTTATATAAGAATTTAATGATTTTAATGTTTTGTTTAATTACTATTTTTGTTTATATTTTTAGTTTTTATTATCGATACGTAAAGAAAGAGGAATCAGATAATAGAAGGTTAATAAACTCATTTATATCATATTTTGGTTTTTTTAAAATCTTTATTAATAATGGTGATAGCGTTTATTCTGCCCTTAATAAAACATTAAATTTTGCATCAAATGATATGAAGCCTTATTTAGAAGGGTTAATTAAAGAAATAGATGTCGATAAAACGATTACTCCATTTATCCGTTTTGCATCGTATTTTAAAATGAAATTAATTGAAGATATTATGATTTCGATCTATGAAATGATTGAAAATGGAAATAGTCCTGATTATATAAATAGATTTTCGACAATATTTGAAAATTTTAAAATTAGGATAAATGAACAAAATAATGAACAACGTGTATCAAAATTTGATAATTTCATAAGTTCAAGTTTAGTTGGAAGCGGATTAATTATGATTATCTTAGTTTATGGAATAATAAATCTTATTGGAGAAATAGTATGAGCAATAAATTAGGTGCAATGTTAGGAATTTTCATTTTATTTATTTGCTTTATGTTTGGTGTCGATCTTGTTTCTATGCAATATAACTATACAAATATGGATGCTTTATCAACAAATATTAGTTATGAAATTTCAAAAAATGGTTGTCTTAGCAAGGAGATTATAAATAAATATAAAAATAATTATGATATTTATTTATATCCTTATGATAGTGATGATAAAAAATATAAGGAGGGTGAAAGTTATGGCTATGTATTGGAAAAAGATTATTCACCAATAATTATTTCCAATAGCACGATTAAGTTAAGAATTCAAAGATTTACCATTATTAATGTTTATCAATAATTTAAAGGAGGAAAGATATGTCAGAAATTAAAGGTCAATTATTTGGTATTATTTTAGTTATTACAGTTTTTAGTGTTGTTGGCACATTATTAGTAAATGCCTTTCAAAAATCAGCAGAAAAAGTAAGTGATAAAATAAGCAAAGAGTACGAATGGGTTCAAAATGATGAAAATAGTCCAGAATCAGGTGGGCATTATCAAACGACAAACGGATATGAAAATAGTTCAAATATTGTCAAAGAATTACTTACATTTTAATTAAATAATTTAGATCAATGAGCGATATAAAAATATCGCTCTTTTTTTTAAATTGGTATAAAATAATCGCAAGGAGAAAATTTAATATGGAAGAAAATAAAATGGAAGTTGTTAAAAAACTTGTTAAAGAAAAAATTGGTAAAGATGATATAGATTATAATGCAACCCTTGCAACTTATGGACTTGATAGTTTAGACGTTATGGAATTTATTATGGATCTTGAAGAAAGATTCAATGTTGAATTTGATGGTAATCAATTATCAGAAGTTAAAACCGTTGGTGAATTATTAAACTATATTGAAAATTCTTTAAAATAAAATCGATTTTTATTGATTTAAATGCAGGTCTTGTGATATATTAATAAAGCGTTTTAATACGTATGCGCTGACTTAGCTCAATGGTAGAGCAATCGGCTGTTAACCGATCGGTTGTAGGTTCGAGTCCTATAGTCAGCGCCATTATTTGGCCTGTTGGAGAAGTGGCTTAACTCATATGCCTTTCACGCATACATTCATGGGTTCGAATCCCGTACAGGTCACCAATTTGTTTATTGCCGAACTTATATCTTGTTGGAGATTGCTTTGGGTTCACGATACATCCTGTTAAGTCCATATTCGTCGGAAATAAGCACGGTTAAGTCATAGAATCTC
>DKCJ01000019.1 GCA_002451465.1 Caryophanales bacterium UBA6877 | reverse complement strand
AACTTAAAAAATTATTTTTTTCTTTTAAAAGCGGAATATTTCTAGTGTATTAGCGCAAAAGACGGGTTTGTCACTTAATATAGTTCGAAAAAAATGTAAAATTGGTAATTAAATAAAGGAAAAAGTGATATGATTAAATTATAAAGAATAAACGACGCTTAAGAACACTTATGGAGGCGAAAAAAATGAACAAAATAATTATCACAGGTTTATTGGTATTAAGTGTGTTTATGGTTACAGGATGTGCAAATTCTAATTTGTCAAAGTATGAAAACAAAGGAGAGGATACAATTCAAAATAACTTCGATGATAATAATGATCGTATTACAGGGACACAAACATTTATTGAAAAGAATTTTTTAAGTTTAGATGAGGTCAATGATTTTTATTCGAATATGAATTCCGAGAATAATTCTAGTTTTATTATTCCTGACTATTCTTGCCAAAGTTCTTATAGTTATTACTATTTTTTTAAAGGGACTTGCAATGGAGCTACATACAAAAAAAATCCTAATGATGTTGAATATGACAATTACTTATTTGGTGGAGTGATTTATTCTTTGAGTCCATCTGGAGATAAAACAGTACTATATTCTTTTGATATTCTGACAAACCGAGCCAATTATAATCCTAACAAAGACATAATTGAGTATAGTGTAGATACAAAAGTTAAAAGTAATTATTTTGGTAGTCTTAATGATAAAAGTTTTATAAAAATATTTTTCGAAGATGGAGATCAAAGTGCAGAATATTATGAAAAAATTATTTTTGAATCAATAAAACAATATAGTGTTATTAAAAAGAAAGTAGGGTATTTAGAACGAGAATGTTAAAACAAATATTTTTACTTGGGCTACTATGTTTTGCTACTATTGGAGTTAATTCTTCTCAACCAGCTAAAGTTGATCAAAGTAATTATGAAACTAACTTTATAGCGGTTAATGATGACATCACAACTTCACATGCATTCTGGCTTACTCAAGATGAAAATTTATATCAAACAGATTATTATGCTCCGTATTATTTTTCCAATTTAAAACATAACTATGGTTATAATGTGAAAGGCTCTTGTACATATATTGCTTTCGACATGCTTTTGTCATTCTATGACACCTACTGGGATGATTCATACATTCCTGAAAACTATGATATGAATACAATATTACCTAGTAACAATTTTGATATAAATGTTATTGATTCCGTTGAATCACCAGCTACGTATGGTGAAGAATACTCACTTGTTTCTGGAAAAACAACTCAAGAGTATTACAATATTGTGGAACAATACTCAAATTTTTATCATCATTTAAAATTAATTGAAATTGGTAAACAAATTTTTGGCCAATATAAATTTGAAGATCCAAGCAATCCTTGCGGTTTGACTTTATCTGAATTGTTAGAATTAGCAAATCATTATTTATATAATGTGCTAGGAAAAAGTAAATCGGAAGTTCAAATTGTTACAAATTATAGTATGAATATGAGCGTTAAAGATTTTATGATACATATGATTACACAGGGTATTCCAGTTGAACTTCGTGCCGGTGGTTCTAGTGGTGGACATGCAATGGTGGCATATGATTATAATCCATCAACAGATATGATTTATGTCCATCCAGGATGGAGAGGATATAGCGATGACACGCATGTGACAATTAATAGTGCTGGTTTCACAAATTATTGGGATGCTACTGCTATTGTGCCTCAAACGAATCACAGTCATAGTAATAATTATAAGTTCATAGATGGTTATAATAGTACCGATACGTATTGCCCATCTAGTTTGGTTATACCATCTGATATTAATGTTGAAGGAACCTACTGTCTAGATTCTAATCCGACATTCAAATGGAATTCACTAATTAACGAAAAGTGGTTTAAAAATATCGGCCTATATCATGAGTTATATATACTTGATGCAAATAGACATGAGGTATACAAAAAAACTAAAATATATTATAACGAATATACTTTGAATAAAACTGAATTCGCAAAAGCATTGAATCTTTCATCAAATTATTATTATATTTATATAGGTTTAGCTTCCGATGTTGACCCTTATTGGGATGATTATTATTACTGCAAATCATTTAATAAACCAAATAGATACGCTAATAAATCATCTTTTTTACCAGGTGATTGGGGAATTATAGGAAGATATTACTTTTCAAATGAATTAACAGCTGATCACTTGGCTACAGAGCCAGGGAGAAAAACTACAACAGTAACTATTAACGGACTCACAATCACAACAGATAGACTTAGATGTGGCTATATTGAGAATTCATACATAATACTCTCTCCAAGACGTGAAAATGCAGGGCGTGCATATTTTGAAATGAATTTTAACAAAGCAGTTTACTCGTTTATGTACCGTGCATGTTTATGGAGTGGTAGTGAAAATATAGATGGTTTAGCTGAAATTCAAGTCAAAGATGCTTATGGAAATTGGTCTACTTTAAAAGATATACCTTTGAATTTTATAAAGACAAAAGCAAATGGTTTGACACAATTTGTTGAGCAAACGCCTCAAGGAATATATGGTTTAAGATTTGAGATTACAAGTTCAGCTATTGGGAGAAGAAATAAAGGAAGATTTTGTATTGATGACATAGTATTTAGTACAAAGAGTGGTACTGCTAACAATACTTATGTTAATTGTAACTATAGTACAAAAGCATAATCTAATAATTGTTCAATAACAAAGAGTCCCCCTGGTGGAGGATTCTTTTCATTTTCACAGTACCGTAAGTCCCAACCTCGGATATGCGTGAGGCAAATTTTTAGAAAGTCCATATTTTTGAAGACTCAAATAAGCACTTTTAGAATGGATATTGTTAACGATGGCAAAATTTCAAATTGGTGACAAAGCATTTATTATTGAATCCACTATTTTTGTAAAAGAAGTAGTGATTGTAAAAATTGCCAGTGGTTTTGCTACCATTAAGTATCCTGACTCAAGTGGTGGATTTAGAGTTAGAGAAAGTAGACTCTTTGCTACCAAAAAGGAAGCTAAATCAAACAATAAAAAAGTAATTCAATATCTTTAAACGTAAGGCTCACAGTTCGCTTCTGTGGGCTTTTCTTATGGAATGTCAACCAAGAACTCAACTTCATAAAAACAAAACAAAACAGTGGCATATTTGTGCCTATTTTCAGCATCAAAAAATAGTTTGCTATAGTGAAAAATATAACTTGCTATTAAGTCCTTTTATATACACGACCGAAGGGAACTCGGCTAGAAAAGAGGACAAAATAATGTTAAAAACAAGATTTGGAATTGAGATTGAATTCACAGGTATTACAAGAAAGAAAACAGCATAATAATGAGAAAATAAATTAAGCCAATTTTAGGAATTTATGTATGCCAAAACTGGCTTAGATTTTTTATACTTTTATTTTGTAGAAAGGAATAAAAGTAATGAAAGATTTATTAAATTTAGCACTAGAAAAAATAGGACTGTATAAGATTATGAATATCAAACCAAATTTTTCTAAACTGCAAAAAGAAACAGGCATTAATAGACATACTTTGTCTGATATGTATTATGAAAGGAGGAAAATTAAACCTAGGATTAGACGTTCACAATTAGATAAATACCAAAATGAAATTAGAGAACTTTTAAAAGATGCAGCAATATCAATTACCGCAGCTTAATTCTGCTTTACCAATGAAGAAATGTTTTTTTACATATTATTCGATACAACTTGTGTCGAAAGACTTGTAATTAATAGATTTTTAGAGTTTTGTATCGAAATATATGTAAATTAATTTTTGTTCAATTAGTTGCAGCTAAATATGAAAAGAAGTTGATTATCGTTACTATTAATCAGCCCCTATCTAAATTTGGAGAGGTTCTTGGTGATTCTGTTCTTACTAGTGCTATTATTGATAAATTATCCCATCATTCAATAATAATAAAAACAATAGGAAAGTCTTATCGTATTAA
>DKCJ01000027.1 GCA_002451465.1 Caryophanales bacterium UBA6877 | reverse complement strand
TTGAAAAGTTAGCTAAATTATCAGAAGATACTGGTGAAGTGAGATGTGCAAAATGTCTCACATCATTTGAAAGCTAACAAAAGCTAACACAAATAAAATTATTTACTATTGACAAATAGAAAAAAATTTATATAAAATAAAAAAAACATTTTAAATAAATTTATGAAAAATGTTTGATTTAATTTTGGGGGATTTATAATGAAAAAAATTAAATTAGCTGTTTTAAGCCTATTAGCTGTTAGTGCAATAGGTTTAGCAAGTTGTAGTGGCGAACAAGGTCCAAGAGGTGTTGAAGGGCCAAAAGGCGACAAAGGCGACAAAGGTGATCAAGGTCCAAAAGGCGAAACTGGTAATGAAGGTCCAGCAGGTCCAGTCGGTCCAAAGGGTGATCAAGGTCCAAAAGGTGAAAAAGGCGATAAAGGTGACAGAGGCGAAACCGGTGCTACTGGTGAAAGAGGTGAAAAAGGTGATACTGGCGCTACTGGCGAAAAAGGTGACAAAGGCGAAAAAGGTGACAAAGGCGATACTGGTGCAAGTGGCAAAACTGCTTGGAGCAATACAATTCTTCCTTCTCAAAATGGATATGTCACTGTAAATAAAGGATCTGCATTAGTTGGCGAGGAGTTAGTATTTAAATTTGTGCCAGATGAAGGTTATAAATTAACAGCTGTATATATTGATAGCGAATATAATGGTTATGAATATGTATTGGAAAATGTTAAAGATAATAAATTAACATTAACAGCAAAAGAAAATGGCTATGTAATTCAAGCAAAATTTGAAACGAATGATACTATAACATTCTCTGGTGGAGAAGGAACTGAAGAATCTCCATATATTATTAGTTCTTTAGATGATTTAAATAATATTAATAAAAAAGTAAGTAAGGATAGTTCTACTTATTTTAAACAAGATGCTGACTTAGTTGTTTCAAACACTTTAGATCCTGTTGAATTTAAAGGCGTTTATGATGGAAATGGTAAGACAATAAGTTTATCAAAAACCGAAGGTGATAAAGATAAATCTTCTACAAATATCTTTAATTTGGTTGGTGATTTAACTGTCGAAAATTTAAATGTTGTTTCAACTGCTGATTGTGTTTTATCTGTAGTTATTGATTCTTGGTGTAATGATTTAAATGTTGATAGAAATGTTGTTTTAAAAAATATTAATTGTACAGTTGATGGAGGTCTTGTTAAAGTTTCTGAATCTAATATTGGTTTCTTAATGCTTGGTCAAGCTGCATACGACACATTAAATCTTACAATCGATGATTGTCATGTAGTCGCTAATATCTCCAATAGCGGAACATGTACTGGAATATTTATGGGTGGTTTTTATCCAACATTATTTACAAATTATGATGTAAACATTACTAATTCTTCTTATAAAGGAACTTTAAGAGGCCATGATCAAGCTGGGTTAATTACTGGAAATTACGCAGGTATTAATTCCTTAAAAAACAATGAAGAAAAAACAAACTATTTTAAAGAACATTTTAAGATTAGCAATGTTACATTTGAAGGTGAAATTGGCGCTTTTAGATATAACACTGGTGTATTTGGTAATGCTAACCAAGCACATATTGATGAATTAAATAAATATTATGAAAGCAGTGTTAGCCATTCCAATGGAACATTTAAGAAAGTTGATAACGTATTAGATAATCAAAAATTAGATGTATATGTTAATAACAATGCATTTACTCTTGATGGCGAAGGATATAATTCCGAGTATAGTTATACTTTGAACTTCAATATCAAAACTTTATGTGAAGGCGCTAAAAAAGATAGAGCATTTAATGGTAGAGATTTAACCTTTGATTTAACTCAAAAATCAGAAGGCGAGAATATTAAAGATGCTTTAAAGAATGTTAAAGAGAATAAGTATGGCATGTACACTTTATCTGAAGTTAGAGAAAAGAAAATTTTAACTGATGAAGAAATCAATAATTTGACGTTTGATATGTTATTTGTTGAACAATATGAAACTGCTTTCTTAATTAAAGATAATGCTGTATATTTTGTTGTCAAGGATGAAAATTCAGTGTTATCTACTTTTAACGATAAAGGCGAACACATTGGAAATGTTTCTTCAGTTAGAATAGATGCATTCGATAGTAAAGGATATCTTGCTGGTTATTCATCAAATAGTATTCTCTAAGAACTAGAATAAAATCGACTCTGTGAAATAAAGTTTGCTTAATTGTGCTCAATAGGAGTAAATAGCGCAAAACTGTGAATAAAGTGTCATTAAAGGAAGCAATAACATTTGCTTCCTTTTTATGTGCTTTTTTATTATAAGTTATTATGAATAAAGCGCGTTTCAAATTATGCCAATTTTGTGAGACCTTTTTTGGTTTGGAAATATTCTAAAGTTGTCTCAATTACAATTTTTAAATGAGAAATAGTTATATTTTATCCGCGTGATTAACAAATTTGGTTTTTAGCAAAACATTAAGGCATAACGGGCATCAAATGTTTAGGTGAATGATGGACAATGTGTGTGTTCGAACAGATCCTGCTGGAAATATAAAATGGACAAATCAAAATCCACTGAAAAGATTAATGGCATCGTGGCGACACTGTTATGGTGTTTGATAGAGCAATAAGAAATAAATGGGAGACTTCTGATTCGGTTTACAATTCAAAAGAACTTTTATTTATATAAGATTTTTTGTAATATTTACCACTTTTATCCTCGTATCATATTGAAAATTCTCGTAAAAAGTACTATTATTTACGAGAAATGAGTTAAAAATGAGAGAATTCGATTATAAAAAACTTGCAAACTGTAAATGGGATAGCACAATCATCGAGTACCTTGTCAAAATTCACGAGATGAAAGGCAGACAAGAGTTATACCTTTCTCAAAACCAATTGGAACTTGGCAGACTTGTTGAAATTGCAAAAATTCAAAGCACGGAAGCCAGCAATGCGATTGAGGGTATTGGAACAACGGAAACAAGGTTAAAGAAACTGATTTTGCAAAAAACGACGCCTAGAAATCGAAACGAAAAAGAGATTGCAGGATATCGTGACGCACTTGCCACAATTCATGAGAGTTTTGAGTATATACCAATAACTCAAAAATATATTTTGCAACTTCACAAGATATTGTATGGCCACAATACTGAGGTGAATTTCGGAGGATGTTTTAAGAACTCGCAGAATGAGATTTCCGCTATAGATGAAAACGGAAGTAAGACCGTTTTGTTTATGCCACTTGACCCATTTGAAACACCGATGGCGATTGAAAATCTTTGCAAGACATTCAACGAAGCAATTGAAGATGGAAGTGTGGACGCACTCTTGTTGATACCTATCTTCATACACGATTTTCTTTGCATTCATCCTTTCCGCGACGGCAACGGTAGAATGAGTAGGCTTCTAACAACATTACTTTTATATCGCTCGGGATACTTTGTCGGGAAGTATATATCGCTTGAAAGCAAAATTGCTAAATATAAGGATTTGTATTACGAAGCATTATATGATAGTCAAATTGGTTGGCATGAGGGAAAAGATAATCCGACTCCATTCATAAAATATATGCTTATGACGATTCTTTCTGCATACAACGATTTTGAAGAAAGACTGAGATTTGTAAGCAAGAAAAAAACAGCGACAGAACTTGTCGAAAGTGCATTTGAAACCAAAATCGGAAAGCTTACTAAATCTAATATTGCCGAACTTTGCCCAACGATTTCTGTTAGTGCAGTTGAAAAAGCAATAGCCGCCTTGATAAAGAATGGAAAAGTCAAAAAATACGGTCAAGGCAAAAACACATATTATGTGCTACTAAAATAATTATCCTCTTAAACACATAATTAAATTATGAGAAAAAAATAAAATAGTGAGAGAAGGCATTTACCAATTGGTGAGTGCTTTTTTATGCAAAATAGGAGGATTTATGGGTTTATTCAAGATAAAAGCTAGAGACAAACCGAATGTTGAGGATAGAACAATGGGAAGTGACTACACTTTCTATATGTGTGAAACTTCGGCTGGCAAAAATGTCAACGAAAGAAGCACAATGCAAGTGTTACTCACGTGGATAAATTTAAATAATTTCATATTTAAAAATTATAGTTGAGGCAACTTTGCAATATCCTTAAATAAATAATTAAAAAGTTGCCTTTTTATTTTATAATCAATATAAATATAAAAATATCGATTGAATCCGATATCCTATTGGTATCATATCATTAGTAGTTGAACCATTTTGTATCAATGAGATAACAATATGAAATGTTATTAATAATATTTTAATTCATTTAAAAGCATTAAAAATATTTAAAAATAGTCTAAGTTAATTAGATTTTTTAATTTATTAATGTCACTGGTGAAGAATTAACTTTTTTTAAACTTCAAGATATAAAAAATATATATTGGTGAAACTATTAAGTGATACCTCACTAATATATATAAGTTTGATATAAAAGTTTTACAACATCTGAAAATTAACAAGTGATTTTTGAAAAATTTTAAATTTTTGAATATTCACTAATTATAAGTTCTAACGCTAAAATACTTCTTTTTTTCTCGCAAAAAAAGAAAAGTGGTAATGTTGCCAGAAATCTCTTTTAGACGAGGCGTTAGAAAAGAAAATATGATTTTAATGGATTAAGATTACCTATTTTTTCAGTGGATGTAGGTATTATTAATACGAGAGAAAGGTATTTGTAAAAAATTAGAAGTTGATTTTGTATGTAATCTTGGATAAAAACGTTACTATATACAATCAGCACATTCAATGCCAAGAGAAGAAAAACGTAATCAAGAGATAAGGTCATTTACAAAAATAGATGATTCATTTAAGAAAATAGTGATTACTGGCGATATGTCACCCAAATGCTATAACGATGATGGCGTGTTGTTTATGAATTTTTTTGATTTTTGTTGAAACCAGAAAATCTTAATATGTAAGAGATGATAATAATTTTTAATCTCCTTTCAAGCGATTTTATAAAAACTAATGAAACACTCATTAAATATTTAGTTAAAATAATTCATATTTATTCGATTGTATCGAATTATTTTTGTTTCTCAAGAGTGTAGACTTTTTTTATTAAACATTTTTAAAAAAGCGATATAAAATAATGCCGTTCAAATTAAGGAGGACTTATTTATGTATTATGGTGCAGGAACTTATGAAGCATTTGTTAGACCTAAAAAACCTGAAGGAGTAGATAAGAAAAACGCTTATATTATTGGAACAGGTTTAGCAGGTTTAAGCTCTGCTTTCTATTTAATTAGAGATGGTCAAATGGATGGAAGCCATATTCATTTATTTGAAAAGATTGATTTAGCTGGTGGAAGTTGTGATGGGAGAAAAGATATCACTAAAGGTTTCTATATGCGAGGTGGTAGAGAAATGGATAACCACTTTGAATGCATGTGGGATATGTTTAGAGATGTTCCATCAATTGAACATGAAGGTGAATCAGTTCTTGATGAATATTATTATTTAAATAAAGAAGATCCAAATTATTCTTTATGTAGAGCAACAGTTAATCGTGGTGAAAATGCTCACACAGATGGTAAATTTACTCTTGATAAAGAAGCTAAAAAAGAATTACTTAAATTATTTTTAACAAAAGAAGATGATTTAGAAGATAAAAAGATTAGTGATGTACTTGATGATCATTTCTTTAAATCAAATTTCTGGTTATATTGGCAAACAATGTTTGCTTTCCAAAGATGGTCAAGTGCTCTAGAAATGAAAAGATATTTACAAAGATATGTTCATCATATTGATGGTTTACCAGATTTTAGTGCTTTAAGATTTACAAAGTATAATCAATATGAATCAATGATTTTACCACTTGTTAATTACTTAAAAAATCATGGAGTAAATATTGAATTTGGTGTCGATGTTAAAAACGTTATTTTCGATATTAAAGAAAATAAAAAAGTTGCTAAAGAAATAATCTATGTTAAAGATTCAAAAGAATCAAAGATTGAATTAACTGAAAATGATTTAGTATTCATTACAAATGGATGTTGTACAGATTCTAGTTGTTATGGAGACCAAAATCACGCTCCAGATTTATCTAAGTTAGTTAATGGACGTGGAGAAAGTTGGGATTTATGGAACAATATTGCAAAGCAAGATAAATCATTTGGTAATCCATCAAAATTTACAAGCAATATTGATGAAACAAATTGGATGAGTGCAACTATTGAGACAAGTGATGATTATGTTATTTCTTTAATTGAAAAGATATGTAAAAGAGATCCAAGAAGTGGAAAAGTAACAACTGGAGGTATTGTAACTGTTAAAGATAGTGAAGATAATTGGTTCTTATCTTGGACTATTAATAGACAACCTCAATTTAAATCACAAAATAAAAAAGATGTTCTTGTTTGGCTTTATGCATTAACTACTAATAAACCTGGTAATTATGTTAAAAAACCTATGAAAGAATGTACTGGAAAAGAAGTTTGTGAAGAATGGTTATATCATATTGGTTGTGATTTAGATAAGATTGAAGAAATTGCAAATGATATATGTAATACAACTACATGCTATATGCCATATATTGATGCATTCTTTGAACCAAGAAAGAATAGTGATCGACCAAAAGTGGTTCCAGATGGTGCAGTAAATTTTGCTTTCGTTGGTCAATTTGCTGAAACTCCACGTGATACAATTTTTACAACTGAATACTCAATAAGAACTGGTATGGAAGCCGTTTATACTTTACTTAATGTTGATAGAGCTGTTCCTGAAGTTTGGGGAAGCGTCTATGATATTAGAGAATTATTAAGAGCTACTTATTATGCACTTGATAAAGTTAAATTACTTGATAGTGATGCTTTAAATAGTTTTGAAAAAGCTGCTATTAAAACAGCATATAATAAAATAAAAGATACTGATGTTGGTGAACTCTTAAGAGATAGCAAACTCTTCTAATCAATAAACTTTAAAAATGGATGCGAAAATGCATCCATTTTTTTCTTTCTTAAATACTTTAAAAATTGAAATTATATGGAGATTATGGTATTGTTTTACATATGAAAAAAATAAAAAAAGTCTTAGCTATTTTATCCATTACGCTTTTTATAAGTAGTGGAGTGTCTTATTTTTTAACTTCTTGTAATAATAATCAAGAAATTAAAGAAGAAACGCCTACTATAGATATATTGACTAATGGTCCAATAGAGTTAGACATTGATGAGACATATACTATAGAATATAAAACTACAAATTATGATAAAGAAGTAAAGAAAACAATTTCTAATAGTAGTATTTTTTATATTAATAACTATTCTTCATCTGAAATTACAATTAAAGCTTTATCCTATGGAGAAGCAACTTTAACTTTATCTTTAGAAAATAATATCAAAGATAGCATTGACGTTATTGTTGAACAAAATATTGAAGAAAATCCATATAAGGATGTTAATAAAGAAGAATTTTATAAAAATTATACTCGAGCAACTAGTTATAAAGATGCTATGTATCGAAGTGAATATAGTTTAATGTCTGGTTCAATTAAGGTTAATGACCAAAAGCCAAGAGTTGCAAGTAATCAACCTAAAAAAGGAAGTTCACTTATACATAATTCTAAAACAAATTATTCAAATAATAATAAAACGTATACGGTTGTAGATAAAAGTGGTGATAAAGCTTTTGAAGTTTATTTTGGAGCTGCATATACTTCTCTAGAAGAAGTTGCTTCTTATATTTACGCTTATGGTGATGCACCAATTAATTATATTAGTAGTAAAAATGCTAAACCTACTGAATCTCCTTTTGGAGAATATTTAAGACTTAATAATAATAAATTTAGTGGAAATACTGATTCATTTCCTTATGAACCTGTTTTACCTGATATTAGTGGATGTGGTGGAAACTTAGTTTATTATGAAATTGATATAGGAACAACTGGTACGGATTGTGATCCTCGTTATCCTTCTCGTATTTATAATGATGGTAAAAAAATTACTCGCGGAGCCGCTCGCTTAGTTTATTCAAGGTATTACCTTAATACAAAAGAAGCTGTTAAAGAAGAAGATCGTTATGTTTTTTATACATATAATCACTATAATGACTTCCAAGAATATCTTAATTATGTAAATGGTTGGGGAGAGATGTTTGGCAATATAACTGGTGGTGGCGTTTTATCAAGTAAAAATAAAAATGAATGTAATCCAACACCTTATGTAACCACAATTCGTGAGCCAATTTATTAAATTAAATTTGTTTTTAATTTAAATACTCAAAGATTTTATTAATGTATAAAAACTGATAAAATATCTAGGAAATGAAAAAGATTGATGTTCAAAAAATAAAAAACCCAAAGTTTCTTAAAAAAATAAGTGAATCTACTTTAGAAACACTTGCTTTTGATATAAGAAAATTAATTATAGATAAGTGTTCTCAATATGGTGGGCATTTATCAAGTAATTTAGGACTTGTAGAACTTGAATTATCTTTATATAAAGTTTTTGATGCACCTTTTGATAAGATATTTTTTGATGTTGGTCACGAGTGTTATGTAGAAAAAATATTAACTGGTAGACCACTTTTAAATTTAAGAAAAAAAGATGGCAATGATGGCTTTTTAAATATGCATGAATCAAAATACGATGTATATGAAGCAGGGCACTCATCAACTTCAATTGGTACTGCTTTAGGTTATGCATATGCTAGAGATTTTAGTGATGAAAAATATAAAATTGTAGTCGTAATAGGTGACGCCTCTTTAGCAAATGGCGTAGCTTTTGAAGCAATTAATAATCTAAATATTTATCATAAACAATTTTTAATTATTTTAAATGATAATGAAATGGGGATTGCTTCAACTAAAGGTGGGCTAGAGGCTTTTTTTAAAGAAAACGAAAAATCTTTTAAAAGTTTTAATTTAGATTATTATGGACCAATAGATGGAAATAATTTTAAGGAACTTAATGATTATTTAACTAAAGTAAAAGATATTGATCATCCAGTTTTACTCCACATTAAAACGAAAAAAGGCAAAGGATATTCTTTTAGTGAACTAGATAAAACTGGTAAATACCATTTTATTAATAAATTTGATATAAAAACTGGTGACCCAGTTTTAAAAAGTAATTTAATTTCTTTTTCTTATTTATATAGCAAACTTTTAAATAAAGAAATGGAAAAAAACAAAAATATTGTTGTTATTACGCCAGCTACTAGTATGGGGGCAAATCTTACAGAATTATTTAATAAATATAAAGAGAGAACATTTGATGTAGGAATTAATGAAGAACATGCTCTTCTTTTTGCAAATGGTCTTGCTTTAAGTAAGAAAATTCATCCTTATGTTGTAATATATTCAACTTTTTTACAAAGAGCAATTGATGAAGTTATTCATGATATTGCAAGAATGGACACTAAAGTTACAATATTAGTTGATAAAGTAGGACTTATAGGAGAAGATGGACTATCTCACCAAGGAATTTATGATTTAAGTTTTTTGATGAATATTCCAAATTTAACAATTAGTGCTCCAAGTAATTTTTTAGAAGCTAAAGAATTATTTAAATTTAGTTTAACTTTCAAAAAACCATTAATTATTCGTTATCCTTTTTCATTAATGGAAAATGAAAAAGATTATTCTATAAATAAATTAACAAAACTAAAAGTTGGTTATTATAAAAAACTAAATATTAGTTTAAGTAAGGAAAGAGTTTTATTAAGTTATGGTCCTCATATTAATGAAATTTCTTCATATATTAAGGAAAATAAAATTGATATTACTTTAATTAATTTAATTTTTATTAAACCTATCTCAATAACTTTAATAAAAGAAATAATTAAATATGATGAAATTATTATTTATGATCCATATTCTATAAAAGGTGGACTTTCCTCATATTTATTACTTTTATTAAATGAATTTAACTACAAAGGAAAAGTTAAGATATTTTCTATTGATTTAAAATACGTTGCAAAAGCAACAATTTTAGAACAAGAAAAAGATAATAAAGTTGATGTTAATACGGTTTATAAATATTTATTAAAAGGTGAATAAAATGAATATTGATATTTTTAAGCCGATTGGCCTATGTTTTGGTGTTAAAAATACATTAGATAAGATTTATGAAATAGAAAATACTTATAAAGATAAAGAGATAATTTTATTTGGTCCGGTTGTCCATAATGAAATTATTTTAAATGATTTAGTGAAAGATGGATTTAAGATTATTAATACTAAAAATCTACTAGAAGAAGAAAAAATTAATATATTAAATTCATTAAATAAAAATTCACTTGTTATATTTCAAGCACATGGAACGATTAATAAATATAAAGATATATTATTAAAAAATAATGTATTGTTTTTTGATTTAACTTGTAGAGTAATAAATGATAATAAATTATTAATTGAAAAAGCTTTAAAAAATAATAAAAAAGTTATTTTTGTTGGAAAAAAAGAACATGATGAAACAAAAAGTATCTTAGATAATTTTAAAAATATATATTTATATGATATTAAAGAAGGTTTTATTAAGGAAAAACCTAATAAAAATGATGATATAGAAGTTTTTTATCAAACTTCTTTATCAATTAATACCTATAATTTAATTAAAGAAAAATTAGACAATTATTATTCTTTAATTCATGAAAATTGTTCTTTGTGCCCAAATATTTTAGTAAGACAAAAAAATATTATTAATTCAAAAAATATATATGATTTAGTTCTTGTTATTGGTAGTACTACAAGTAGTAATACTAAAGAACTATATAATATGTTTTTAATGAAGTTTAAAAATAGAGATGTTAAATTGATTAATAATCTTAATGACTTAAAAAATATTGATTTTAAAAAAGTAAATAATGTTTTATTAATGAGTGGGACAAGTGCCTCCAATAAAACAATTGATGAAATCATTAATTTTTTAAATCATATAAAAAATTAACAAAATTTATAATATTTTTGGGTGAAATGCTTTATTTTAATATTGAATATGAATATAATAATTACGATAGATTTTTTAATCTAGATGGAGGAAATTATGATTAAAGTTGCTATTAACGGTTTTGGTCGTATTGGAAGACTTGCTTTCAGAAGATGTGTTGAAAGTGGAAAATTTGAAGTTGTTGCTATTAACGATTTAGTTGATGCAAAAACTCTTGCTTATCTTTTAAAATATGACACAACTCATGGAACATTCATGCCAGACAAAGTTGGCTATGATGCTGAAAAGAATGCTATTGTATTTGATGGAAAAGAAATTCCAATCTTAAACAAAAAAGATCCACATGATTTAAAGTGGGCTGATTATGGTGTTGATTTAGTACTTGAATGTACTGGTCGTTTCAAAGGCAAAGCTGATGCTCAAATTCATATTGATAATGGTGCAAAAGGTGTTGTCATTAGCGCTCCAAGCGATAAAGATACTCCAACCTTTGTTTATGGTGTTAATACCGATAAATTAACTCCAGATATGAAAGTTATTAGTGGTGCAAGCTGCACAACTAACTGCTTAGCTCCTGTCTTAAAAGTTATTGAAGATAAATGGGGAATTGATGCTGGTTATATGACCACAGTTCACGCTTATACTAACGATCAAACAATTCTTGATCTTGCTAAAGGTAACTTAAGAAGAGGAAGAGCTGCTGCTGCAAATATTGTTCCAACTTCAACTGGTGCTGCAAAGGCTATTGGTCTTGTTATTCCAAGTTTAAGTGGAAGAATGAATGGTGGTGCTATCCGTGTACCAGTACCAGATGGATCACTTGTTGATTTAAGCTTAGTTTTAAAAGTTAAAGGCGTTACTGCTGAAGAAATCAATGCTGCTATGAAAGAAGCTAGTGAACACGAACTTAAAGGTGTTCTTGGATATACTGAAGATGAAATCGTTTCAAGCGATATTTTAGGTATTACTGAAGGTAGCTATTTTGATGCAACTCAAACTAAGATTTTAAAATCACCAGATGGAACCGAACTTGTTAAAGTAGTTTCATGGTACGATAACGAATATTCATACACTTGCCAATATGTTAGATGCGCTGAAGCAATGGCAAAAGTACTTGGTATTAAGTAATTAAATAATTAAAAACTGAACACTCTTGCCATAATGCAAGAGTGTTTTTTTAAAAAATAGAAAGGTGAATTATGAATACTATTGAAAATTTAAAAAATTTAGAAGGTAAAAAAGTAATGGTTCGTGTTGACTTCAACGTTCCTTTAAAAGGAAATGAAGTTAGAGATAATAACCGTATCGTTGCTGCTCTTCCAACAATTAATGCTTTACTTAAAATGAAAGCTAGAGTTGTTTTATTTTCACATCTTGGAAAAATTAAATGGGGCAAAGTTGATGATGCTGAAATTGAAAACGAGAAAAAGAAAAACAATATGGAAATTGTTTATCCAGAAGTTAAAAAATTACTCGCTCCAACCAACGTTTATTTTGTAAATGCTACTCATGGCGAAGAATTAGCTAAAGCTATTGATGCTTTAAAAGATGGCGAAGTTCTTCTTGTTCAAAATACTCGTTATGAAAAAGGCGAATCTAAAAATGATAAAGCTTTAAGTGAAGATTGGGCTAAGAATTTTGATGCTTTCGTAATGGATGCTTTTGGTAGTGCACACCGTGCTCATGCCTCAACTTATGGTGTTCCTGAAATTTTAAAGAAAGAAGGAAAACCAACAGCCTTAGGTTTCTTAATGGAAAAAGAAGTTAAAAACCTCAGTATTTGTGTTAAAGGTGATGAACACCCATATATTGCAATTTTAGGCGGCTTCAAAGTTAGTGATAAGATTAAAGTTATTGATTCACTTTTAAAGAAATGCGATAAGATTTTAATTGGTGGAGCTATGAGCTACACTTTCTTAAAAGCTTTAGGTAAAAATATTGGTAAATCTCCATGTGAAGATGATCAATTAGCATATGCTAAGAAGTGCTATGAATCTGGAAAAGTTGTTCTTCCAGTCGACACTGTTGAAGCTAATGATTTTGAAAATCCAACCGATATCCGTGTAGTTGAAGGAAATATCGATGATGGATTTGAAGGTATGGATATTGGTCCAAAAACTGTCGAATTATATTCTAAAGAAATTGCTAAAGCAAAAACTATATTCTGGAATGGTCCAATGGGTGTTTTTGAAAATCCATCATTCACTAAAGGAACAATTGGTGTTTGTAAAGCAATTACTGAAAACCACGATGCTTTCTCAGTTATTGGTGGTGGAGATAGTGCAGCTGCTGCAAAACAATTTGGCTATGCTGATAAATTCTCACACGTTTCAACTGGTGGCGGTGCATCTCTTGAAATGATTGAAAATGATGGTCATTTACCAGGAATCGATGTAATTGGTTAATTATTTATGAGAAGAAAATTATTATTAGGCAACTGGAAGATGAATAAAACTCTTCCAGAAGCTATTGAATTTGCAAAAGGAACTAAAGAAATTAGTGATCTTGCAAAGAAAAATAAAGTAGATATGGGAGTTGCTTGTCCATATATTGATTTACAAGCTGTTAAAAAGATTGTTAAAAACAGATTAATTGTTGCTAGCGAAAACGTTAGTAAAGACGATCATGGTGCTTTCACTGGGGAAATTTCAATTCCAATGCTTAAATCAATTAATATTGATTGGGCAATTATTGGTCACTCTGAAAGAAGAGAATACGATAATGAAACAAGTGAGAAATGTAACAAGAAAATATTAGCTTTACTTGCTAATAATATGACTCCTGTTTATTGTTGTGGTGAATCTTTAGCAACGTTCGAAGCTAATAAAACTAAAGAATTTATTAAAGAACAAATTCTTACTGGTTTAAAAGATGTTAAAAGTGAAGATATGCCAAAAGTTGTTATAGCTTATGAACCTATTTGGTCTATTGGAACTGGTAAAAATGCTAGCAAGGAAATTGCTGAAGATATTTGCGGATATATTCGTAAACTTGTTAGAGAATTATATGGTGTAAAAGTTGCTAATCGTGTCCGTATATTATATGGTGGATCGGTTAAACCAAATAATATTAAAGAATATTTAAGTGAAAAAGATATTGATGGTGCGCTTGTTGGTGGGGCATCATTAGATCTTGCTTCATTTAAAGCATTATTAACAAATATTCTTTAATTAAAAAGAAAAATTAAACAAGTATAAGCGGAGGTTTATGCTTGTTTTTTTATTGCTTAAAAATATATAAAATACCTTAATTAAATGTTTGAAATCGTGTTATAATAAAAATACTTAAAACACATAGAGAGGAACTCGATTTATGACTGATAGTAACAGATTTAGAACATTAGCTAAAAACGAAATAGCTAAAATTGAAAGAGAAACATATGGCAGAAATGTAAAACATGAAGAAATTGAAATTGTTTTTCAATCATATGTTTTAGGAAATATGAAAGCTACATTAGTTGTTGCTAAAAACACTCAAGGTAGATATTATGAAGTTTCATATAGCCCTATCGCTTCTAAAATGTATATCGATGTATATGCAAAACAAGGGGCTGTTGTAGTTGCTGTTGAATAATTTTTTCATCAAAAAAGTATTGATTGGTAGTCGTTTTTTTTTTT
>DKCJ01000015.1:75235-165535 GCA_002451465.1 Caryophanales bacterium UBA6877 | reverse complement strand
ATTTTGCAAAAGAAATATCCTTTAATAATGAATTTTTCATTATTATTGATATAATATTTATTGATTAAAGAAGGTGTATTTATGGGATTAAAAGCAGGTATAGTAGGACTTCCTAATGTTGGTAAATCAACATTATTTAATGCTATTACAAATAGTCATGTAGAAGCAGCGAACTATCCATTTGCTACTATCAATCCAAATGTTGGAAGTGTTTTAGTTCCTGATGAAAGAGTTGATAATTTATCAAAATTATTTCATCCAAAAAGAACTATATATACATCATTTGAATTTTTTGATATTGCTGGTTTAGTTAAGGGTGCTTCACATGGTGAAGGATTGGGCAACCAATTTTTGGCGCATATAAGAGATGTTGATGCGATAATTGAAGTTGTTAGATGTTTTGAAAATAAAGATATTATTCACGTTGAAAATTCAATTGATCCTGTTCGTGATATTGAAATTATCAACCTTGAACTTGTTATGGCCGACGCTGAAACTATTTCAAATAGAATTGGAAAGGTTTCTTCAAAAGCTACGATAAATAAGGATAAAGAAGCTATATTTGAACTTGGAATTTTAAATAAAATCAAAGCTGCTCTTGATAATGGAAAAGCTGCAAGAAGCGTTAAATTAAATGATGAAGAAATGAAGTTAATGAAAAACTTTAACTTACTTACTTTAAAGCCAATTTTGTATGTTGCTAATGTTGGTGATGGAGACTTAGCTGATATTGATAATAACGAAAATTATAATAAGGTTAAAGAATATGCAAGTAAAGAAGGCGCTAAAGTAATTCCTATTTGTTGTGAGATTGAATCTGAATTAAGCAGCTATTCAAAGGAAGAAAAAAAGGAATTTTTAGATTCTATTGGTGCAAAAGAAAGTGGACTTTCTGTTTTGATTAAAGAAAGTTATAAGCTTCTCAATTTATCCACCTTTTTTACTGTTGGCGAAGATGAAGTTCGAGCTTGGACTTTTAAAAATGGGATGACTGCTCCACAATGTGCAGGTATAATCCATAGTGATTTTGAAAAAGGCTTCATTAGAGCTGAGGTTTATTCATATGATGATATTATGAAATATAAAACCGAACAAGCCTTAAAGGAAGCTGGAAAAATACGAATTGAGGGTAAAGATTATATCGCACAAGATAGTGATATATTTTTCTTTAGGTTTAATGTTTAGTTATGTTTAGAATTGGTTTTGGTAAAGATATACATGCCCTTGTTATAGGGAAGCCATTAGTACTTGGAAGTGTTACAATACCTTCATTAATGGGGCTATCTTCTTATAGTGATGGTGATGTTGTTATTCATTCCCTTGTTGATGCAATATTAGGCGCATTAGCAAAAGGTGATATTGGAACTATGTTTCCAAACACTGATCCAAGAAATAAAAATAGACACAGCATTGAATTTTTAAAAGAAATAGAACCATTAATTAGTGCTTGTGGGTATAAGATTAGTAATATAGATATATCTATTGTTTGCGAAAAACCAAAACTTCAAAAATACCTTGTTATGATGAGAGGTTCGATTGCAATAATTCTTGGTATTAGTATTACGCAAATTAGTATTAAAGCTGGGACAAACGAGGGTTTTGATAGCATAGGAAAAGAAGAAGCAATAGAAGCAACTAGTGTTGTGCTTTTAGAAGGAGTGTCAAAGTAGTATGAATAAAAAAGTAAGAGTAAGATATGCACCATCACCAACTGGTTATCTTCATATTGGTGGCGCAAGAAGTGCATTATTTAATTATTTATATGCAAAAAAATATGGTGGTGATTTCGTTTTTAGAATTGAAGACACTGATATTGAACGAAATATACCTGGAGCTGAAGAAAGTCAGCTTCACGATTTAATTTGGCTTGGGATAATTCCTGATGAATCAACAGAAAAGCCAAATCCAAAGTATGCACCATATCGTCAAACAGAAAAATTAGATTTATATAGAAAATATGCAAATGAACTTGTTGAAAAAGGATATGCTTATTATTGCTATGAAACTCCTGAAGAATTAGAACAAATGAAAGAAGAACAACTTTCAAATGGAGTTAAATCATTCAAATATGATAGAAGAGCTTTATCATACACAGAAGAAGATATTGCTAAATTTAAAGCTGAAGGTAGAAAACCTTCAATTCGTTTAAAGATGGAGTCTCATGTTGATTTAGGTTTTGAAGATTTAGTAAGAGGAAAAGTTAATTTTAATTCTGATGATTTTGGTGATTTTGTCATAATGAAAAGTAATGGAATTCCTACATATAACTTTGCAGTTGTTATTGATGATCATATTATGGAAATAACCCATGTTTTAAGAGGCGAAGAACATTTAAGTAATACACCAAAACAACTTCAAGTATATCGTTATTTTAATTGGGAACCTCCTGTTTTTGGCCATATGACGATTATCATCAATCCAAATGGTAAAAAATTATCTAAAAGAGACCATGATATTCTTCAATTTATGAGCGAATATCGTAAACTTGGATATTTACCAAAAGCGATTTTCAATTTCTTATTTTTACTTGGTTTTAATCCTGATATTAAAATTCCTGGAACAGATAAAGAAAAAGAAATATTTACAAAGGAAGAAGCTATTGCTGCTTTTGATCCTAAAAAATTATCTGCTTCACCTTCGATGTTTGATAATAAACGTTTATTATGGACAAATTCTCAATACATTAAAGCTTTAAGTAATGATGAATATCTTGAATTTATCTTACCATTTGTGAAGGAAGTTGATTTTTTAAAAAAATATTCAAGTGATGAATTAAATAATATCGCCTTACTTTTCAAAGAAGAAATTTCTACTGGTCATGAAATTATCGATTTATTAAACGATATTTTATATCCAAAATATAATTTTAATGATGACGAAAAAAATATGTTAAATCTTGAAACTAGCAAGGTAGTTCTTCAAAAATTTAATGAAAATATTCAAAATCTTGAGGACTTATCGCAAGATAATATAAAACAAATTTTTAAGAAAATTCAAACTGAAACTGGTATAAAAGGGAAAAACTTATATATGCCAATAAGACTTAAACTTACGGGTTCCGAACATGGTATTGAAATGTACAACATTATTAATATTTTAGGTAAAGATGAGACATTAAAAAGACTTAAATAATAAAAGTAGTATTTTAAGTTGCATTAAAGTATAATATTTACCGAAAAAAGGAGAAGTTATGGTTGAGAATTATAAAAATGAATCAATGGTTGATGTTGCTTATTCAATATTAAAAAATGGTTCAGAATTAACAATGAAATTTCAAGATCTATATAAAGAAGTATTGAAATTAAAAGAAATATCTGAAGAAGATGGCAAAAAACTTATTTCACAATTTTATACTAATTTAACTCTTGATGGTCGTTTTGTTGATTTAAAAGAAAATGAATGGGGTTTAAGAGAAAGAGAAACCTACGATAAAGTTCATATCAACATGAATGATGTTTATGCAGATATGGATGCTGAAACCAAAGCAAATTATGATTCTGAAGAACACGATGATGATGAAAATGTTTTGGGCGAATCAGATGAAGATTCTGATGACAAATCTGATGAAGAATCAGAAGAATCATATGATTAATTTATAATTGTTTACAATTTCTAATAAAGGAGAAAATATATATGGCATTAGAAAATATGTGTGAGATGTTAAAAAAAGCTCATGAAGGACATTATGCAGTTGGTCAATTTAACATTAACAACCTTGAATGGACTTCAGCAATTCTTGATGAATGTCAAGAATTAAAGTGCCCAGTTATCTTAGGCGTTTCTGAAGGTGCTGCAAGATATATGGGTGGTTTCGATACTATTTATGGTATGGTTACCGGTTATATGAAAGATAACAATATTACAATTCCTGTTGCATTACATGTTGATCATGGTCAATCATTTGAAACTTGTAAGAAAGCTATCGAAGCAGGTTTTACAAGTGTTATGATCGATGCTAGTAAACATCCTCTCGAAGAGAACATTAAGATTGTTAAAGAAGTTGTTGATTTTGCACATTCTAGAAAAAACTATGTTTCTGTAGAAGCTGAACTTGGTCATGTTGGTGGTCAAGAAGATAACGTTGCTTCTCAAGGTGTTTTATACGCTGATAAAAATGAGTGCAAGAAGTTAGTTGATGTTACAAAAGTTGATTGTTTAGCTCCAGCTTTAGGCTCAGTTCATGGACCATATCATGGCGAACCAAAATTAGGCTTTAAAGAAATGGAAGAAATTAATGAACTTGTTGGTATCCCACTTGTCTTACATGGTGGAAGTGGTATTCCAGATTTCCAATTAAGAATGGCTATTGATAGAGGAACTTGCAAGATTAATGTTAATACCGAATGTCAACAAGCATTTGCTAAAATTGTAAGAGAAATTTGTGCAACAACCGATCCTGTTAAAGTTTATGATCCTCGTAAGATTCTTGGACCAGCTAAACAAGGAATTAAAGATGTTGTCAAAGCTCATTGTGAAGTATTTGGTTGCATCGGTAAAGCTGAATAAGATAAAATAAGCTCACGAAAGTGAGCTTTTTTATTAGAAAGAATAAGGTTATGAATTACGAAAAAGAATTAAATGCTGCTATTAAAGCCGCTAAAGACGCATCTAAAGTTATTTTAGATTTTTACCATAATGGTTTTAAAGTTGAAACTAAAGATGATAACTCACCTGTTACAAGTGCTGATAAAGCAAGTGATAAATTAATTAAAGAAGAACTTATAAAAGCTTTTCCAAATTATGCTTTTTTAACTGAAGAAAGTTATAATAAAAATGATAGAAGTAGATTAAAGAACGACTACGTTTGGATTATAGATCCACTAGATGGTACAAAAGATTTTGTAGCTCACGATGATGAATTTACAATAAACATTGCTCTTTCTTATAAACATGAAGTTGTTTTAGGTGTTGTATTAATTCCTGTTAAAAATGAAATTTTCTATGCGACAAAAAATAGTGGAGCTTTTCTTTTAAAAGACGGGAATCAAAAAAAGATACACGTTAGTGATAAATTAAATGATTTAACTTGTTATACAAGTGTTTTTCATTTATCTAACGAAGAAAAAGATTTAATTAATAAACATAAAGACAAAATAAGTAAAGTAGAAAAACTCGGTAGTAGTGTCAAGGCTTGCTATATCGCAGAAGGAAAAGGCGAAATATCTTATAGATTAACTCCTGGGACAAAAGAATGGGATACTGCGGCTTTCCAAATAATTGTTGAAGAAGCTGGTGGCTTAGTTTTAAAACCTAATGGAGAAAAAATGACATATAATCGAGAAGAAGTTAGAAATCTTGATGGTTATGTAATAATGAATAGGAAAGAAAATTTTCTTTTATAAGTAATAATCTTTGAAAGGATGGCATATATTTTTTTAAAAAATATGATAGATTATAAAAGAGGAGAAAAAAATATGAGCGCACTAAATTTAGTTAGCGCTTTATGTTATTAATTATTTCTTTTGGTAATACTAAAACCAATGATAATTGCCGTGATGTTATATTTCTTCCAAAAAAGTTCTTCGGTAAAAAAACATAATTTTTTAGAGATACTAAATGATTTTAATGTTCGTTGTTCAAATGTTAAACAGCTATTGTCGGATAAATCTTCTTTTCATTTGATATCAGTTGGAGAAATTGACGAAAGAAGTTATAGATTTAATTAAGATAATGAAATATATATTATAACAAGTGCATATAAAAATAATATTATAAATGAAGATGATATTAAAACTATATATGATATTTGGACTACAAAGAGGAGTGAATACGCTCTTAATATTGGATTTTATCAAAGTTATTCAGTTATAATAGAATCATAAAGAATTATAAAAAAAGAATGGAAAGTTAATTTCCATTCTTTTTCTTTTCTTCTTCTTCACGAGCTTTTTGTTCTTCGGCAATTTTAATTGCTTCTTTTATAACTGCTTTATCACTTGCAAGTCTAACGGCATTAACTCCTGGAACTTCTTCCATTAAGATTACTTCAACGCCACTTTCAAGTGTGTTTCCAATTAATGAACAACCTTGACAAGCTCCTGTGAAATTTAAATAAACTATGCCATCTTCAAATGAATCGAGTTCAACATCTCCTCCATCTCTTTGAATAAATGGTCTTACTTTATCTAATGTTTCGTTTATTTTTTTAATAGTTTCTTCATGTGTCATATGAATATATTATATGTTTCCCTCTATTTTATGCAAATATAATGCTTAAAATAAAAGAGCATTTTTTATAATGCTCTTTAATTTTTGTTTTGTGGTGCTCGAGACCGGAATCGAACCGGTATGGCATCAACTGCCACAGGATTTTAAGTCCTGCGCGTCTACCTATTCCGCCACTCGAGCATCATTTAACTTAAATGGTGATCCACTGGAGACTCGAACTCCAGACCCCTTGATTAAAAGTCAAGTGCTCTACCGACTGAGCTAGTGGATCATGTTACTAAATTTGGCTGGGGTGACTGGGATCGAACCAGTGTATGACAGAGTCAAAGTCTGTTGCCTTACCTCTTGGCTACACCCCAACAAATTAATGGTGGAGAGGGGCGGATTCGAACCGCCGAACCCGAAGGAAAAGATTTACAGTCTTCCGCATTTAGCCTCTTTGCTACCTCTCCAGCAAATCTTCTATCACGAATAATTGGTGGATGCTGAGGGGCTCGAACCCACGACCTCCGCCGTGTAAAGGCGATGCTCTCCCAACTGAGCTAAACATCCACACGATACACGATATTCGCGTGCTTATTAACTATATCAAATGAGTTATAATTAGTCAATTAAAATTGAATGGCAAAGTTAATAATTCTGCACCTAACTTTAATTGTTAGGTGCGGGGAGAAAATTAATAACCTTTTTTGCCAAGAAGATGGAACATATTCTTCTTATAAATTTCAACTCCAGGTTGATTAAATGGATTAACTCCTAAAAGATATGCGCTCATTGCACATGCATTCATAAAGAATGACATAAAGTGTCCAATGTTTTTAGCATCTAATTTATCAAGTGTTAAGGTAATATTTGGAACGTTACCAACTTCAGAATGTGCTTTTAATGTTCCAATATAAGCTTTATGATTAACAAAACTTAATTTTTTATCAGCAATATAGTTCATACCATCTAAATCTTCCTTGTCAAAAGGAATAGTGATGTCATCAGTTGGATTTTCAACATAAATTATAGTTTCGAACAAAACTTTACTACCTTCTTGAATAAATTGACCCATTGAGTGAAGATCAGTTGTAAAGGTTGCACTTGTTGCAAGTAAAGCCTTATTTGACTTACCTTCTGATTCATCAAATAATTGTTTCCACCATTCAACTAACATTTTGTTTTGAAGTTCATATGAAATTAACATTTCTGCTGCATAACCTTCTTTATATAAGAAGTTTCTTTGGCAAGCATATTTATATGCTTCATTTGTGAAAACATCAGGATTATCATATTCTCTTTGACCTTCAAAATATCCTTCTAAGAAGGCCTTAACATCGATTCCTGCACAAGCAATAGGGAATAAACCAACTGGAGTAATTACACTATATCTTCCGCCAATATCATCTGGAAGAACATAGCATTCATATCCTTCATTAGTTGCAAGTGTTTTTAAAGCGCCTTTAGCTCTATCTGTAACAGCAACAATTCTCTTTCTTGCTTCTTCTTTTCCATATTTATTTTCAAGATCATTTTTTAAAAGTCTAAAACCAATTGAAGTTTCAGTTGTTGTTCCAGATTTAGAAATTACACAAACAGCATAATTTCTTGTTTTTAAATATTTCATGGTTTGAGAAATATAGTTTGGTCCTAAGGTATTTCCAAGATAGACAATATCCATTTTATCTTCTGAATGTAAACCATTTAAAGCCTCGATTACAGCTCTTGCACCAAGATAACTTCCGCCAATTCCACAAACAACTAAAGTGTTGTAATTTTCACGGAATTCTTTAGCCTTTTTAATGATTCTTTCAACTTCATCTTTGTCGTAATGTTTTTCATAATCAACCCAACCTAAAAAATCATTACCAAGACCAGTTTTTTCAAAAATTTCTTTGTGAATAGTTTTCACAACTTCTTGATAGTCTTTAAGATTAGCTTTCTTTTTTTCAGAAACATAATCAAATCCTACTTTAATCATAATTATTTCCTCTCTTCTTTCTTTTCTCTTTCTAATTCAAGTTCAATCATTTTTGGAAGTGCTTTATCTAGTTTTGAAAAATCAATATTTTTAATTGAATTATAAGCACTTTCTTTTTTATGACCTATCTTTAAATGATTTAAATCTCGTGGTAAATCAATCATGGAAACGCTTAAATGCTTCGAATCTACATCAATTGATTTAACCCTAACTTTTATTTTATCCCCGATTTCAAAGTAATTAAAGATATTTGCGATGAATTTACCAGAAATTTCGCTAATATGTAATAAACCAATATAGCCATTTTCAAAAGATAAAAATGCACCATATTTTTTAATAGAAGTAACAATTCCTTCTATGATGTCTCCAACTTTTATGTCATCCATTTTTATTAGTCTCCAATTATTCTATTAATAAGAAATAAGTCATCTAAGGTTGTGATTTTAAAATTTAATCTATCTCCAAGTACTAAATAAACTTCCTTACCAGATTTTTTAATTAATACGCTATCATCATTGATATTTTGCCACTTTTCATTAATGGCTTTTATATGAGCATTATAAATTAAATTAAAATTAAAGGCTTGTGGAGTTTGGATTGAAAAAGTTTCTTTTCTTATTCTATAACCATCAATTGTATTTAAGTTTTTTGATGTACAAAGAGAATCATAAATTGGAAAATATGTTGTAATAGCAGGATGTGTTTTTGATGCCTCTATTATCGAATTTAAAACTTTTGTTGTTAATAATGGTCGAGCAGCATCGTGAATAAACACATTTATTGAATTTAAATCATTCTCATGGGTTTTAATATAGTTTAGAGCAAGAAAAGATGAATCTTGTCGGTTATAGCCGCCTTTAATAACATTTATTTCTTTATTAGTTTTATAATTAAGTAGTTTTATACGAACAAAATCTACATATTCTTCGTTTGCTACAAGTAATATTTTATGGATATTAGGATTTTTTAAAAATATTTCAAAAGAGTAAAGAAAAACTTCTTTTCCTTTAATAATAAAATATTGCTTAGGTAAATAGGTGGAAGTCCTTAAACTTTCTCCACCTAGCAAAATAATCCCGTAATTCATATTTAAACCTTTTTTGTAATATTGTTTTTGTGATATTTATCATTGAATTCTTCTTGTATATAAAGAGAATCTATGGTTAGTTTAACAAGTCTTTCCATCGCCTTATTTTCACTATAGTCAGCTTTACAAACAAAATTAACACGGTTATCTTTAAATAACTCTAAAACTTTCTCTTTTTTTCCTAAATCACTATAAACAGCAATAGAAGTGCCACCATTATTTTTAGTAAGTATCATAATTGGTACATCAGTTAAACCATCACCAATATAAATCATATTACGATAATTGATTCTTCTTTTAATAATTTTTTCATTAACTTTGATATCATCATAATTATATTGTGTAGCATCCTTGCTTATTTTATAAAGGCAATTAGTTTTTTGTGTGTAATTTACCATATATTTTGGCCATATGGCTTCTTTTGTTGTTGGATCAAAATAAAATTCACAACCAAAAATATGTTTAAATTTTTTAGCAATTTCGCAACCATCGACTATTTCTTTATTACCGCTTGAAATTAAATAATGTTCACACTTAAAACCTTTTGATTCTGCATATTTATTTATTCTATCGAACCAAGTTAACACGCCATTAAAAAATTTAATATTTTTGCCGTGTGATTTTAATAAATCATATGTTAATTTAATGTTTCTTTTTTTACATTCCTCAAGCATTACATACATATAACCTAATATGCGGTCAGTATTATATTTTTCACAAAATACATTTGTTTTTGCCCAAAATTCTTCTGGAGTCATATTTAAACTTGGTATAAAACTAAAATTTTGCATATCTTGAGTTGCAAGTGTACGGTCAAAATCGTACATTATGGCGATAATTTTCTTTTTCATAAAAAAATTATAACAAAATGACTATATATTTTCAAAAATAAACGTATAATTTTCGTATGGATGAAAATACGAAAAGAACTATAGTAATTGTAACGATTCTTGGATTAGTACTTATATCTTATGTGATATTTGTCTTTTTATCTTTTTGTTTTATGCATAGTTTTAAAAAGAAAATTAATACTGCAGTAGATACAATTAATGTTATTTTATATCAAAAAATTATGGGTATATATGAATGTGTAAATGAACTTATTAAATTAGGTTACGATAACCCAAAATTATTAGATTTTAAAAAGAATAGTGAATTTAAAGAATATAAACCGGTTGGTGCAAAAGATTTTGATAATCTTTTTACTAAAACGGAAGAAATCTATTCGATGATTAAAAAAGTTTGTGTTAATTTAAAAAGTAATGAGAATATAAGCGAAGTTGTTTCTGATTTAGATACTATTAAGAATTTAAATTCTAAATATTTTGAAACAGTGCAATTGTATAATACATATGTTATTGGTTTTAATTATTGGCGTAATTTATTCTTTACGAAGTGGGTTAAAATTTTACTTCATAAAGATGAAATTGATGCCATTAAATAAAATATAGGAGGTAAAAATGAAATTTGAGGAGTTAAAGGCAATAAAGCCTAATGAAAAGAAAATCATTAGTGAAATTGAAAAACTTACTAACGAATTAAAAAATGCAAAGACCGCCAAAGAGGCAATTAATGTTGTTCAAAAATCTTTTAAGTTAAGTGATAAGATTGAAAGTAATTTTACAATTATTTCAATTCGTCATTCAATTGATATGAACGATAAAAAGATTTCAAAACTTAGTGATATTTGTGATGAGGTTGGTCCAAAATTAAGCGAATATTATGTCGCATTTGATAGAGCAGTTATTAAATCACCATTTAAAGAAGAAATGGTGAAGAAATTTGGTGAGACATATTTTAAGAAGATTGAAAATGAGTTCAAAGTTTTTGATCCTAAAGTTATTCCAGACAAAATTAAAGAAAATCAACTTGTAAATGAATATGAAAAGATTATTGCTGGAGCGCAAATTGAATTTAGAGGTCAAGTTTATAATTTATCAAGTATTGGTAAATTTATGTCAGATGTTGATATGGAGACAAGACACGAAGCAGCTAAAGCTTATTATGGATATCTTGAAAAGAATGATGCTGAATTAGGTCGAATCTACGATGAACTTGTTAAAGTTAGAGACAAAATCGCTAAGACCTTAGGTTTTAAAAATGCAATTGAATATGAATATCTTTCACTTGGTCGTTTAGATTATGATGCAAATATGGTTAGTGAATACCGTAAGCAAATATATGAAGAAGTTGTACCTATTTCAGTCAAATTAAGAAAAAGACAAGCTAAGAGACTTCATATTAAGCATCCTTTATTTGTTGATTACAATTTAGAATTCTTAACCGGAAATGCTAAACCATGTGGTGATTCAAAGTACCTTTGTGAATGTGCATCTAAGATGTATCATGAAATGTCACCTTTAACTGGCGACTTCTTTGATAAAATGGTTAGTGATCACCTTATGGATTTAGATGCAAAACCTGGAAAGATGACTGGTGGATATATGACCTATATTCCAAAACTTAAAATGCCATTTATTTTTTCAAATTCAAATGGTACCCAACAAGATGTTGATACATTAACTCATGAATTTGGACATAGTTTTCAAGGTTGGCTTGGAAGCAAAATTAAAGTTCCTGCTAATAGAATGCCTACACTTGAAGCTTGCGAAATAGATAGTATGTCTATGGAATTTTTCGCTGAACCATGGATGGAATTATTCTTTAAAAATGATGCAGATAAATATAGATTTGCACATCTTGCTAGTGCATTTACATTTTTGCCTTATGGATGTGAAGTTGATGAATTTCAACATTGGGTTTATGAAAATCCTAATGCATCGCATGAGGAAAGATGTGCTAAATGGGCTGAAATTGATAAAAAGTATCGTCCAGATTTTGATTATACTGGTTTTGAATATGCGCAAGGTCATCTTTGGATGAGACAAGCTCATATTTATTCTTCACCATTTTATTATATTGATTACACTTTAGCTCAAGTATTAGCTTTAGAGTTTAAAGATGAAATGGATAAAGATAGACAAAAAGCTTGGAACAAATATGTTAAATTATTGAAGATGGGTGGAAAATATCCATTCCTTGAACTTATTAAAAAAGCTCATTTAAAAAATCCATTTGTTCCAGGAACTATTCATAAGATTATTAGGCCACAAATAAAAGTATTAAATAGTTTTGACGACTTTAATATGTAACAATAAAGGTTAGTTTTTGACTAGCCTTTTTCTTTACATTTTATTTACAATTATTTACACATTTATGATTTTTTCTATAAAACTCATGTATGTAGAATATAACCATAAAAAAGAGGTAGAAGAAATGAAAAAGAAGATTTTAATGGGCGCTATAAGTTTATTAAGCGTATTATCTATTGTAAGTTGTGGTGAGAAAGAAGAGCCAACTCCAACTCCTGATACTAAATTTACAGCTGTTGAACTTTTAAGTTGCGGTTCAACATCAGTTGATAAAGTTATTACTGAATTAGGTAAAAAGTTAGCAAGTCTTACTTCAAATAAAATTACTTTAAAGAAAGATCAACATGGTAGTGGTGATGCTGCTACTGGTGTTACTAGTGGAAAAAATAACGTTAAATATGATATTGGTTTCTTATCAAGAGAAATTAAAGATTCTGAAAAAGAATTATTAAATGAAAAGAATTTAAATGGTGCTATTTGTAAAGATGCTGTTGTCCCAATCGTTAATGAAAGCAATACATATAGTGCAACTAGTGCTGAAACTTTAACTAAACTTTATAAAGGTGAATTAAAGACTTGGGCTAGTGTTGATGCTTCATTAGAAGACAAAAACGTTAAACTTTACTCAAGAGAAGCTGGTAGTGGTACAAGAGAATGCTTCTTCGAAGGTATTGGTTATAAAGATGTTAAAGCAGAAGATAAATGGTTAGATGGTGTTGTTGTTAGCAGTCAAGCATCAAATGGTGATATGATGAACGCCATTAAAGATGATAAATATGGAATTGGATATTGTTCTTTAGATTCACTTGCAACAGCTAAAGGCATCAAAGGTTTAAAATACGAAGGTGTCGAAGCTAGTGAAGATACAGTTAACGATGGAACTTATAAATTAAGCAGAAATTTCAACTATGTTATTAGAGGCGATTATAGCGAAGAAGATAAGAATAGAGAAACCGCAGTTAAGGCATTTGTTGATTTCATGGGTTCCAAAGAAGGAAAAATTGCAATCAAATCAGCAGGTGGTATCGTTAGTGGATTAGAATCAGCACCAAGCTGGGCTGATCTTCAAAAAGAAAAATATCCAGAATTAAGTGATTAATTATGGAAAAAAATACTTCATTAAAAGATAAAATATATCAAGAATTAAAAGAAGAAAAATTATATAAAAATAAAGCAGAAAAAAAATTATATAAAAATAGAACTGAAGTTGATAAAGTTGTAAAAAATATATTTCTTTTACTTGCGCTTATATGCGCAAGTTTTGTTATTTTTATAACTATATTTATTGCAATTAAAGGAATTTATCCTTTTTTGAATAACTATTCAACTAAAGATGGAGGGGAAGCAAAACAAAGTCTCTGGTCTTTCTTTACTAATTCAAGATGGCTATATGATGGTACAGGTGGTATGGTTTTTTTACTTTTAACCACTCTTTATGTTACTTTATTAAGCTTAATAATTAGTGTTCCTACTTCAATTTTTACAGCGCTATTTTTAGTAAGAATTGTAAACAAAAGATTTAAAGAAATCTTAAAAACTGGGATAGAATTATTAGCTTCAATTCCAAGTGTTATTTATGGTTTATTTGGTGTTGGTGCTATTTGTCCAATTGTTGCAAATCTTGGTGTTGAAACTTATGGTGGTAGATCAATTTTAAGTGGTGTTATTGTACTTGCTTTGATGTCAATTCCAACAATTACCATGCTTTCTATTACCTCAATTGAAGCTGTTGATAAAAAATTAGTTGAAGCATCTATTGCGTTAGGCGCTTCAAATGCTCAAACAAATATTAAAGTTGTTTTAAAAGCGGCAAAAAGTGGTATTTTTGCTGGTATAATCTTAGGTATTGGTAGAGTTCTTGGTGAAGCTACTGCTGTCCAAATGGTTATAGGTAATAATAGTTTAGGTACAGGATTCTTAAATGTATTTAATCCAGGAAACACCTTAACTAGTGCTATGCTTGCTGGTATTGGTGAAGCTTATGGTATTGGATATGATGTAAGATTCTCGCTTGGTCTTGTACTTATTATTTTAATTTTAGTTGTTAGTATGTTCCTTAATTTTGTTAAAAATAAAATCGGCGAACAAGATGAAAAACCAATGTTTAATTTTTTAAAAATATTCATGAATAAGAGGAAGAAAGATGAAAACAAATAATTTAGATAAAAATAATTTTGAAAACAACATTCCTCAAAAGGAAAGAAGATTTTTAAAAGTTAGAAAAATAAAAGATATATTTTCAAATACTAGAACTATTCTCTTTTCAATTTTTACATTTTCAATATTAATTTGGATGATAGTTTACGTTTTTCAAAATGGTGGAAAATTACTTACTTGGGATTTTATAACTAGAGATTATAACGAACATGCCTATACAATTAAAACTAAGGATGGGTATGAAAATAATGGGGATTTAACTTTTGAAAACAAGGATAATGTCGAAGCTTTTTCAACAAAGTGGGGTGTTGGTTTTAAAGATGGTAAAAATGGCGAAGACGACGTTGTTTTTGTTGTTACTTTAGATCCAAATTCACCATTTAATGACCTTGTTGATTATAATAATAATGGTGTGAAGATTAATTTAGACTATTATTTTTCAAGTTTAACCCTTATTAAAAATGATGGAGATATTGAAGTATTAAAAGCTACTGATGGAGCAAAAAAATTTGCAACATCTTTAGATGATGCGGTTTCTATTTATGATGGAACCCTTACAAGTCAAGGAAAAGGAATAAGAGGTAGTTTACTTACTACTTTATATTTAATTGCTTTTTCACTTTTATTCTCCCTTCCTTTAGGTATCGCAACAGCGATATATTTAGCGGTTTATGCTGGAAAAAATAAAACAACAAAGTTTATTAGATCGTTAATTGATGTGACAAGTGGTATTCCTTCAATTATATTTGGTCTTGCTGGAGCAATTATTTTTATCCCTATAGTTAATAAGATTAGCGATACAAATGGTGGAAGTATTTTTAGTGGCTCTTTAACTTTAGCAATTATGCTTTTACCAACTATTGTAAAAACTGTTGAAGAATCAATTTATGTTATCCCTAAATCGTTAAGTCAGGCCTCATTAGCGCTTGGAGCAAATCAAACCCAAACAGTTTTTAAAATTATTCTTCCAAATGCTCTTCCAGGTATATTAACTTCTACATTATTATCTATTGGTAGAATTATTGGTGAAAGTGCAGCGTTAATATTCTCTATGGGAGCAATAATAGGTGATAATGTTGATTTATTGAAAGGAAACGCATCTTTAGCGGTCCATATTTGGACAGCTTTACAAGGTGAAACTCCTCAATATGGAAACGCATGTGCTATCTCAATAATTATTTTAGGTGTTGTTCTTATCTTATCTATAATTGTAAAATTAATATCGATGAGATTATATAAAAGTAGAGGTATAAAATAATGGAAAACGAAAAAATATTTAGTTGCAGAAATGTTAATTTATATTACGATAATGGCAAAAAACATGCTTTAAAAAATATTAATTTAGATATATATAAAAATAAAGTTACTGCTTTTATTGGTCCATCTGGATGTGGTAAGTCTACACTTTTAAGATGTTTTAATAGAATGAATGATTTAGTTGAAGGATGTCAAATTAGTGGTGAAATTAAATATCTTGATTTTGATATCAAGAATATTAATACTATCTATTTAAGAACTAAAGTTGGTATGGTTTTTCAACAACCAAATCCATTTCCAATGTCTATTAGAAATAATATTATTTATGGTCCAAAGTGTCATGGTGAAAACAATAGAGATAAATTAGATGATATTATTTATGAATCTTTAAAAGATTCAGCTTTATATGATGAAGTAAAAGATGAACTTAATAAAAGTGCTCTATCTTTAAGTGGTGGTCAACAACAAAGACTTTGTATTGCTAGAACCATTGCTATGAAACCTGATGTAATTTTAATGGATGAACCAACAAGTGCTCTTGATCCTATTGCTACTTTAAAAATTGAAGAGTTGATAAGAGAACTTAAAAAGAAATATACTATTGTTATAGTTACACATAATATGCAACAAGCTGCAAGAATAAGTGATTATACAGCTTTCTTTATGTTAGGCGAACTTGTTGAATTTAATAAAACCGAAACATTCTTCTCACATCCAAAAGATAAGAGAAGCGAGGATTATATTACAGGGAGATTTAGTTAATGGAAAATCAAAGAATTGAAGTTATTAGAATTAATATGCTCAAAATGTTTGAGCTTACCATCAAATATTTAAACGAATCAGCTGATGTATTTTTTAATAATAGCGTAATTAACGTTCCAAACATCAATGATGATGAAATAGATTCTCTTGAAAGAAATATTGAAGAAGAATGTTTACATATGATTTTAAGAGAAAGACCATTTGCTAAAGATTTAAGAAGTGTTACTGGTATATTTAAAATGGTAGAAGACGTTGAGCGACTTGGTGATCACGCCGAAGATTTACTTTGGACTACAACTAATTTATTAAAATACAGTGAACACGTAAAAATTGCCGATTTGACTAAAATGATGAAAATTGCTTTAAAAATGGTAAGTGATGCCTACGAAGCATTTGCTAAAAATGATGAAGTTTTGGCGGCTGAAGTTATTAAAACTGATGATTTAGTTGATGAACTTTATTTAAAAGTTTTAAAAGAAATTCCAATTAAGAAAGATGAATTCAAATTATCAGATGATTTTATTATTTACTCAACTCTTTTAACAAAATATATTGAAAGAATCGCTGATCATGCTTCTAATATTGCTGAATGGGCGGCTTATATTAAAAGTGGATATTATAAGGATAAAGTTATAATATAATATTTATATGATGGATTATTTAATATATTCACTAGAAGATGACCCAAACATTTCACACATTATTAATATAGCTTTAAAAGGTCAAGGTTATAATGTTAAAAGTTTTTTAACATACAAAGATTTTAATGAGGCTTTTTTAGAAGAAAAACCTGATATGATTTTGCTTGACCTTATGTTACCTGATATAAGTGGTGAAGAAATTTTAAAAAATATTCGCGATAACGAAAAAAATGATGCTATTCAAATAATTATTATTAGTGCTAAAAATTTAACTATTAATAAGATTGATGGATTGAATCTTGGGGCTGATGATTATATTTCAAAGCCTTTTGATATTTTGGAGTTAATTTCTAGAGTAAACGCTCATAGTCGAAGATATATTAAGAAAAAATCATCTTATATTCGTGATTTATATTTTGATTCAGAGAAAAAACTTTTATTAAAAAATGATAAAGAAATTAAATTAACTAATGGTGAATCAACCATTCTTTTTGAATTATATAGAAATAAAGGAGAGGTTGTTACAAGAGATTCTTTGTTTAAACTTTTATGGGGCGATAAAAGTGTTTATGAAACAAGAATTCTCGATATGCACATAAAAGAAATAAGAAAAAAATTAGGTAATGATTGCGATTTAATTGAAACTATTTATGGAATAGGATATAAATTGAAAAATGAGTAAGAAATCATTAATTTTTGATTATATTTTTACTTTTGTTATTACTTTTCTTGTTTTATTAAGCTCTTTTTTTGTAACTAATACAATTGAGAAAAACGATGCCAAAAACACCTTAATTTCTTATACAAATGAAGTTATAGCGAGTTATGAAAAAGATAATTCTTTTGATACTATAAAATTAAATTATGGAAAGGTAAAAGATTTAAGAATTTCGATTTTTGATGAATATGCTAATGTTAAATTAGAAATTAATCAATTAGATAAACAACCATATAATGAAAATAGAAAAGAAGAATTAGTTAAAAATGAAGGAAAATTTTATTATAAAAAATCCAATACTTTAGGGGTTGATGTTTTTTATTATGTAAAACTTTCTAATAATTTATATTTCCGTTTAGGTATTCCAAAAAGCAATATCGAAAACATGAGTAATCTAGTTTTAATATATGGAAGTTTAACCTTAGTTCTTTTTGATACAACATATTTTTATATTAAATATAGAGTTTACAAAAAAGAATTTAATAAATTAAAAAATTCATTTGGGCAATTACAAAAGAAAGTTGACTTTACACCAATTGATTCTAAAGATGTAATTTCTTATGTAGAAAAAAATATCGATAAATTAAATATAATTATCAAAGAAAAAATTGATGAATTAAAAATTGAAAATAATAAGATTTCTTTTATTTTAGATTCAATTAATGAAGGTGTTTTTGTTATTAATTCTGATGAAAATGTTATTTTGATTAATTCATATATGGAAAAATTAATCAAAAATAAAAGAGAAAATATAATTGGAAAAAATTATCGATTTTTATTATTAGGTGAGGATTTTAGTGATAAACTTGGCGAAAAAATAGTAAGTGAATCATCTATTGATAAAGAAATTGATGGGAGAATATATGAGTTTTTAATCAATAAGATTTCCCTTAACTGGTTAAAACCAAATAATGAAAATGGTTATGCAATACTTGTTTTTGATGTAACTGATGCAAGATTAAACGAGAAACTTAAAAAAGAATTTTTCCAAAATGCCTCTCATGAGTTAAAAACTCCACTTACAACAATTATTGGCTATAATGAGCTACTTTCTAAGAATTTAATAGTAGATAAAGAAGAGATTTTAAATGCTGAGGCATCTATTAATTTAGAAGCAAAAAGAATGCAAAGAATTATCGATGATATGCTCTCGCTTGCTACTCTTGAAAGTGGAATATCTAATAAAAACCGTGTAGACATAGATGCAAAAAACGCTATTTTAGAAATTGTTAAATCATTTGAATATCAAATAAATCTTAAAAAAATTAAAGTAAGCACCAATTTAAGTGATGTTCATTTAAATATGAATATTGAAGATTTTGATCATTTAATCCGTAATTTATTTTCAAATGCTATTAAATATAATGTTGAAGGTGGAAAAATTAACGTTACATTAACTGAAAATTATTTTTCAATTAGCGATACGGGAATTGGCATTGAAAGTAAATACCTTAGTAGAATATTTGAAAGATTTTTTAGAGTCGATAAAGGTCGAAGTAGAAAACAAGGCGGAACAGGACTTGGTTTAGCAATTGTTAAACACATTTGTTTAAATTATAAATATAGAATTACTGTTCAAAGTGATTTAGGTAAAGGAACAACCTTCACCATATATTTTAGATAAAATAGGTGTAGGTAAATTTATGAAATTTATATCATTTAATGTTAATGGAATAAGAGCTATTATTAAGAAAAATTTTATAAATGATTTTAATACTTTGAATGCTGATATTTTTGCTATTCAAGAAACTAAATTTAGTGAAGATTTACATTTAAATTTTCCTTTTACTCCAAGCGGGTACTATGTTTATTGGACTAATAGCAAAATTAAAAAAGGTTACGCAGGAGTTGCTGTTTTTTCAAAAAAAGAGCCACTATCCGTTCATTATGGTCTAGAAAATAATAAATATGATGATGAAGGACGTGCTATTACTTTAGAGTTCGAGAATTTTTATTTTGTTTGTTGCTATGTTCCAAATAGTGGAGAAGTACTTGTTCGACTTGATTTTCGTATGAAATTTGAAAATGACTTAAAAGAATATTTAACAAAATTAGATAAGATTAAGCCAATTGTTTATTGTGGCGATTTAAATGTTGCTCATGAAGAAATTGATATAAAAAATCCTAAAAGTAATGTAAATAACGCTGGTTTTACTATTTATGAACGAAATAAGATGACTGATTTATTAAATGCGAACTTTGTTGATACTTTTAGAGAACTCCACAAAAACGAAGTTAAATATACATGGTGGAGTTATAGATTCAATGCACGAAATAAGAATGTAGGTTGGAGAATTGATTATTTTTTAGTTTCAAAACGCATTTTCAATCTTGTTAAGGATTCTTTAATTCATAATGAAATACTAGGGTCTGACCATTGCCCTATTGAACTCGACATAAATTTATAAAAAGTTAATTTATTTAATAAATTAAATATAAAATCATTGAGAAATATAATTTTTAAACTAAAATAAGAAAGTAAAATTAATAAGGAGAGTTTAATGAATAAAGTTTTAAAAATAACATTATTATTTATTCTAGGCTTATTTGGATGTGCTTCGCTTGTAACTCCAGCTTTTAAAGCAGTTAATAGTTCATCAACAAGCAAGATTTGGTCATATTCTTTATACACTAGAATGTTTGGTGGAGGAAACCCTAAAATTGGTAATACGGGGCTACTCACCCTTGCCTGGGTTTTAGGCACAGTTGCTTTTATTATTACTATTGTGTTAATTGTATTATCTTTTTTAAATTATGAAGTATCTAAAAAATCTTTAATAATCACGTTTGTTGTTATTATGGTTTTATACGCAATTAGCGGAACTTTAGTAATTTTTACACCAAATTTTATAGGTAATACATCTGATAGCACACTTGGTCTTGGCAGTATATTGACAAGTTGTTCGATGTATGCTGGTTTTATTTTATCTTTAATATTTTTTCTTTATAATTTATTTACGAATGAGGAATAAATTATAAGTTTTGACAAACATTTATAGATATTAATTAAATATTTACAAAAAATAATTATATTTTATAATTCAGTGGAGGTTTATATATGAAAAAAAGACATGGAATTGTATTAACTCTTACATTATTATTTAGTACTTTGGGTGTATTGAGTTTAAGTGAAAGTTATGAAAGTAAAAAAGATTGCGATACTGTCGCAATTGTTACATTAAAAGATAATAGTGAATTAAAATCTACTAGTAAGAAAACTATTTTTAATGATTTTAAAGATGAATTAATTGATACTGTAGGTTTTAATTATAAAATTATTGATAATTTAACTAATATTGGTAACTATGTTATTTTAAAAGTTAATCAAAATGATGTAACTAAATTAAAAGCGCTTAATAGTGTTTCAAATGTTGAGCTTAATCATCAATATGAGACAACAAATGTTAAAAATTATTCATCAAGTGAAGAAAATAGTAAGACTAGTGCTACAAGTTCAGAAAAGCCAGTAAACTATTCAATTAAACAAATGAAAGCGGAAGCTTCTACTACTAGAGGTAAAAATACTTTAATTGCTGTTTTAGATAATTTTTTCCAATTAAATCATGAAGCTTTTAAGGATTTAGATTCTAATGTAGTCAAATATACAAAAGACGAAATGTCGAGTGTTGTTGGTGGGAAGGCTCTAACGGCTAGAGGTAATACTTATTATAATAATAAAATACCTTTTTATTATGATTATGCTGATAGCGACAATGATGTTTTAGCAAGAGGAGCAACAGTTGATAATACTCATGGAATTCATGTTGCATCTATGGCGGCCGCAAATGGTGATAAGTTTGAAGGAATTTCACCAAATGCTCAATTAGCATTAATGAAGATTTCATCAGATGCTAATATAGGTAGTTCAAGTGATGCAACAATATTAAGAGCTCTTAACGATGCAGTTGCAATCGGAGCTGATGTTATCAACTTATCTTTTGGTTCACCAATTGATACTCAAGATGGAATAAGAGATGAAGAACTAAAAGCTGATAATTCTACTTTATTTGGAGCTATTAAAAACTTATCAGATAAGGGAATTGTTATGTCAATTTCTGCTGGTAATGAAGGAAGAGGATCTTATATTAAAGATAATGTTCAAACTAATGATTATGGTGATTATTGTAATTTCTCTTTAGATAATGTTGAACCTGGAATTATTGGTGGTTTTGCTGAAAGTAATTATGGAACTATAGTAGCAAGCGGAAGATTAAATGCTGAATATGATTCTACAGTTGGTCAATCATCTGAATATACTAAGAAAGTTTCAGGTTTTTCAAGTGAAGGCGCAACTTTTGATATGCATATTGGTGTAGATGTTATTACTCCAGGGCAAAATACATGGGGCGCTGTTTATTATGCTAATAATCCTGATGAAGGATATAAACAAATGGATGGTACTTCAATGGCTGCACCAAATTATTCTGGTGTTGTTGCATCCGTTTTGAGTGAATTAATTAAAGATAATCCAGAAAATAGAGAAGAGATTGCAAAAACTTTAACTGAAAGAATTCAATCAACTGCTGAACCATTTGTTCAATATAATGACACATATTATTCACCAAGAAAACAAGGCGCTGGTCAACCTAATATTGAAAAAGCTGTTAATAGTGATGTTTATTTATCAAGTAACTACCATAAAGCTAAAATTGAACTATTTAATAGTGAAGATATAAAAAATGGACATATTAAATTTAGTGTTAATACTCATAATGAGACTAGCACAGATAAAAAATATAAGTTAAACCTTAGTGTTGAATGTCCAGGATTTGCAAAAGATGGGACAGAAGCTTCTTTAATGAATCAATTAATCGATGAATTTAATAGTGAAGTTACAATAAAGAGTGGCGAATCACAAATTTCAGTTGATTATCAAATAAAAGATGAAGCTAAGAAGATTCTTGAGAAGTTCCCTAATGGTACTTATGTTGAAGGATATCTTACATTGACGCCTATTGATGGAGAAGGCAATGTTCTTTCTGCTCCATATATGGGATTCTATGGAGATTTTGATAAAGCTGATTGCGTAGAAGATTTTGATTTTGAAAAAGAAGACAAAAACGCAATTACTGGTTCAGAAATATTAAGCAGTTTATATAGAGCTAAAGGAAGAGCAAATGCTGATTTCACTTCCTCAATTTATATGAACGATGAGTCTTTGAGCGGTTATTTTTCAAAAGTTGTTGCTGGTAACGATAGTTTTAAAAACCTTGCTAATGCTCCACAATTTGAAGATGGTAAATTAGTTGCTGGCGTTAATAATTTATCAAATTATTTAATTATTTCTGAAATTGTTTATCGTAATATCAAAAATAATAGTATTAAATTAATCGACAAATCTGGCGCTGTTGTTAAAGAAACTAAATTCACTAACTATAATGAAAATGATCAATATAAAAATGATACTGGTTATCTTCAAAAATCTTTAGCACTTAATGAAAGTTCTGGCATTACTTCAAGTAAAGCTATTGCACAAATTCAATTAAGAGATTCTACTGGTAAACTTCTTTATCCTGCTGGAGAATATACTCTTCAATTTGATTTTGATTTAATGTATGGAAGTCATCAAACTAAACAATATAAATTAGTTATTAAAGATGAAAGTGCTTTTTCACCAGTTATTGGTAAAAAAGAAGTTAAAGATGATAAGATTCGTGTCAATCTTGAAAGCAATACTAAGAGCGTTGCTGTAAATGGCGATTCTTATAATGTTTTAATTGATGGTGATCAAAAATATATTGAAATTGAAACCAAAAAGTATGAAGGAAGAGGTAAGATACTTTTAGAAGTTGTTAATGAATTTAATTTAAAAACATTACAATTATTTACTTTAAAAGATCTTGAAAATGGTTTCTCTGTTGAATCTTCTTTATTAAAAGCTACTTATACACCAAGTCTTGAAATGACAGTTGGTGAAGTTGGAACAGATGGCAAATTTGATGTTAATTATGTTACTGGTATTAAAAATGCTCGTGGTAACAATGTTAATGATATTCAATCATATGTTGTTAATATTAAACTTCCAAGTAATGCTCGTGTTACGCCAAAAGATGATGAAACCTTAGATGATCTTATTGTTGTTAAAGAAATTGTTGGTAAGAATCAAAATACCATTAAGTATACTGTTCATGATGGATATTTATCATATGAAACAAGAACTGGTAAAGTTGTTGCAACTTATGTAAAGGGTAAAGAACCTGTTGTTAATCCACCAAGCAATGATGATGGTAATAAAAACAATTCATTATTAATTGCTGGATGTGTTGGTGCTGGTGTTGTAGTGGTTGGAGCTGCTGTGGGCGTTACAGTTTACGCAACTAATAAAAAGAAGAAAAAGAATGGAAACAAAGACTAATAATGAAATTGTTCATGTTGGTTTTCGAGACCACGTTATAAGGGTAAGCATATTCTTAACAATAGGCATCGCTTTTGTTCTTACCTTGTATATTTTTAAAGGTATGAATTTAGTTGATGGTCTTGATGCATGTTTTGCTACTTTTTGGATATTTTTTGGAGTTGGTTCTTGGTCAATTATTGTAAATTATGGAACTTTTGATGCTTTATGTTATTCGTTTGCAAATATGGTTTCAACATGGCATAAAGATGGACAAAAAAAATATAAAGATTTAATAGATTATAAAGAAATAAAACAACCAAAGAGAAAACAAAAAAGATTTAAGTTTGTTGATTATTATATTGTTAGCGCAGTTTTCTTAATTACATCAATTATATTGTTAATTATTTACGAAAATTCTTTGTTACGTTAATTAAAAACATTCATTTTTAAAGGCAAGTTTATTAAAAACTTGCCTTTTTTAACTTAATATTAATTTAGTATTAAGATTTTCATAAAATTTAAACATATTATTATTTCCTAAATATAATTTATTCAAATCGAATTAAATTGTTTAAGTTCGATTAGAAAAAAAGGAGATTTTTATGAAAAGAAAGACAAAAAACTTGTTAGGTACAGTTTTAACAGCAGGTTGTATTTGCGCTACAATTTCTGCCTTAGTCAGTTGTGATAATCGTGGTACTGTTACCCCTACAGATGAAAAACATCCTGAATTCACTTTAAAGACAACAGATGGTAGTAGTAAATTAGAAGTAGGTAAATTTACTACTCTTGAAGTTACTGATCTTAAGGACCTCGAAGCTGATAGTTTGGATTTAGCATATTCCTCATCTAATTCCGATGTATTAGCTGTAAGTGAAGATGGTGTTGTTACTGCTAAAGAACCAGGTGTTGCTAGTGTTATCGCTTTAGATAATGCAAGTGGGGCTGTTGATAGCTTTGAACTTACTGTTTCTGGCGAAAACGCGAATGGTGGATTTAACTATAGTGGTGAATTATACTCTGTTCAAGAAGAAATTTTAGGGAAACTTGAAAGATATGCTCAAGATACATATTTATCTGGTATTCCTCTTGCTGGTGATGGTGCTTATGTTATGTATAATGACCGTGTTCAAAAAGGTGTTGAAAATTATATTCAAGGATATGGTTTTGGTATTTTACAATATGGTTCATTAACTAAAGATTTAGAAGGCGAAACAAATTCTGCTTATAAGAGATACTTACATTCTTACAATACAGAAGATCCACATAACGTTAATGATTGGAATGGTGAGTCTACCAGCGTTAGTGATTTAGTTGATTATATGAAGAGTTCTTACTTTGGTGTAAGACTAAACGCTGATAAGACTGGTTATGAGACTTATCCAGTTTTATCAAAAGATGATGATTGGACCGCTCTTAATCCATCAGCTGATGCTAGCCCAAAAGCAACTAGATTTAGATTACATGTAAAGACAGGTGAAGATGGTTTAAAATATTCAACTGCTACTAAAAATAGTGAATTGGCAAAATTTAATGGTCGTGGAGTTAAAATTGAAGACTATATCACCCCAATTAAATTAATGTTAACTAAAAAATATAATATGTATAGAGGTGGTGAACAAGTATCTCCTACATATGCAAGACCAATTAAAGGCGCTGCTGATTATTGGAATGCTAGTGAAGATGGCGTCAATGAAGAAGCATTTAAGAATGTTGGTGTATCTACCGGACATGATGATGAAGGTTATTATATTGAGTTTGAATTTGCTACTGCTTTGACAGTTAGTGATGCAAAAGATAATATTGGTGGAACATTATTCCAACCACTTCCTCAAGAATTCTTTGATGCAATTGGTGATATTACTAAATATGGTGCCTTTAGTGAAGATGGTAGTTTAACTCCTGTTGATACTTCATTGTCATTAAGTGCATATACATTAGAGTATTGGGAAAAAGATAAATTAATTACCTTTAAACGTAATCCTGATTGGATTGAAAAAACCGAAGATACTGGAATGTGGAATATTCCCGGCGTTCATATTGCTGTTATTGAAGCTGCAAAGAGCGATCAAGAAGCTGCATTTAAAGAGTTCTTAGCTGGTAAACTTGATAGTTGTTCGATTCCAGGTACTCGTTTAAAAGAATATCAAAACGATCCAAGAACTGTTGCAATTCCTGAAAATACAACATGGAAGCTTAATGTTAATGCAACTACAGAAGAACTTTGGGAAGAATTATTTGGTGAGAATGGAACTGTTTCAAAGTCTTCAAAAGATAAATATTGGAAAGTTAAACCAATCATGAGTAATGTACACTTCCTTGATGGTTTATATTATTCTATTAATAGATCACAATTTGCTGATTCTCAAAATATGACGCCATCACAAAATTATTTATCAAAAGCTTATTATTTCTCTGATGAAGAGGGTGGCAAACATTATTACTACGAATCTGATGCACATGAAAATGCATTAAAAGATCGTTATGTTGACACATATGGTTATAACCTTGATGCTGCAAAAATAATGTTTAAATTAGCTATTCAAGAAGAAGTTGCTGCTGGTCACTATAGTTATGGAACAGCTGAAAGTCCAACTGTTATTGGCATCAGTGCAAAATGGATGTCACAAAATAGTATGACTAAAATGGGTATTCCAATCACTAAGTATATGATGGATGCATTCAATAGTGTAGATCCACGTATTCAATTAAATATTGAAAATAGTGTTGCTGGATCAGATAGTGATGCTATGTATGATGCTCTTGAAGCTGGTCAATTTGATATCGGTATGGGTGCTATTACTGGTATGCAAGCATGGCCTCTTGATTTCTTCCAAGTATTATGTAGTGATAATAGAAGTGGTTTCTGTTTGAACTGGGGTCCAGATACTTCTGTTAATGATGGTAAGATATATTATGATGGTAAATTATGGTCCTTCAATGCTTTGTGGGAAGCTGGTACATCTGGTGTTTGTGCTGTTGATGGCGCAGTTGGTTTCTCATATACTACTGATGACTCGGCTACAAAATATTCATTAGATGATGCAGCACAAACCATTACTTATAATTTAGTTTATAAAGTAATTGCTGCTCAAGGTGTTATATCTAAATTTAAAGGTGTTGATATTGAAGACTACTTAACTAATAGTGGTAAAGGGACTGCTCAAGTTCATAGTATGGAACTTCCATTTACTGAAAACGATGATGGGTCTATAACGTTTACTGTTCCAAATACTGTAAATAATCTTGATTACACAAAATTAGGTTTAAGTGCTGCATACGCTAAATATAACAATTTATTTGATTTATATGTAACATTTGAAATTACAACTCCAACTGGACAAGTATTCGATATTACATATAATGCAGGATCTATTGTTAACTATACAGGCGCAAAACAATAGTCCAAAAAAAGATATTCAAGGAACTTATTAACTAATAAAGATTGGTCTTATGACCAATCTTTATTTGTATATATTGAATTATTATGTAAACTAAACAAATAATTCAATAAAAATGATTAAAATTAATCTATATTCAATTTAACAATTATATTCTCTATGATAAAATAAGTAGGTTATAAGAAAGGAGAAGTTATGTGGAAATATGTATTACAACGTATTGTATTAATATTATTTACAGCGTTTATTATATTATCATTAACATTTATTTTAATTAAACTTTTACCACCTGCCACACCAGCTGGACTTCCATCTGTTGTGCAAGCATTTTATACTAAACAAGTCGGTTTAGGGTATATGCTTGATTTTAAAGAAGTTCAAAATGGCCTTGGGACCCAATTATATAATTGGACTGATAGTGCTGGTGTATCTCACTATATTTATCAAAGACCAGTTATGGAACAATATTTTAGCTGGTTAGCGAATATTTTTACTAAATGGGATTGGGGTACTTCAACTAATGTTAGTGTTGGTGAGAGTGCAATGTCCATTATTTTAAATAGTTCTTCTAATGGTTTTTGGGGGAGTCGTCTTTGGACTTCAATGAAAATTAATTTATTAACTTCACTTGTTGCTGTTCCTATTGGATTTGGTCTTGGCATTTGGGCCGCTCTTAAAAAGAATAAATTAACTGATGGTATTATTTCGACAATAATTATTATATTTATTTCTGTTCCATCTTTTATTATTATTACTTACTCGATTATGCTACTTGCATATCAATTAAAATGGCTTCCATCTCAATGGCCAAGTGTTCAATCTAGTCAAAAAGAACAAATTTTAGGATATGTTATCCCAGTATTTTCTTTAAGTGCTGGAACAATTTGTGCATATGCACGATGGGTTAGAGCTGAACTTGTTGATGTTATGGAAAGTGAATTTTTACTTTTAGCTCGAACAAAAGGATTAACTAGACGTCAATCGATTATTCGTCATGCAATGAGAAACTCTTTAGTACCAATTTTCCCTATGCTTATAGGTGAAATTATTGGTGCTTTAAGTGGTTCAATGATTCTTGAACAACTTTATGGTATTCCTGGTATTGGAACACTTTATATTAAAGCACTTGGTACTCCTGGTAAGACAACTGACTATAACTTATTAATGGTTGATATGGCTCTTGTTACGATGATTGGCTTATTTGCTGGTTTACTTGTTGATTTATCTTATGGATTTATTGATCCAAGAATTAGAATGGGGGCTAAAAAATAATATGAAAGAAAATAAAAAATTTACATATGTTGATAGCGAATTTAACGAACATTCAATTCAAATTAGTGATAAAGATTTTGAACAAGTAAACTTTGATAAAAAGAATTTTGAAAAGAAATTTGAAAGTAAACCTACTACTTTCTTTAAAGATGCTTTAAAAAGATTTGTTAAAAACAAATCTTCAGTTATTGGCGGAATAATTCTTGGGGTAATTGTACTTTTATCCTTCGTACTACCACTTACTTTAAGTAGTGATATATCTACTGCACATATTGATCAAAGATTTTTAGCGCCAAAGTTATTTAATAGTGGCACTGGTTTTTGGGATGGTACGGTTTATTATGATGAAGACGTTATTTATGATGTAGATAATGATACTCCTGTTGGTTTTGTTAAAGATGCTGTTAGTGAATTATATACTTGGGAAACCACTACAAATAACTCAAATAAATATGTTAGAGGGGGTTATGTTAGATTCTCAACAGATCCACTTGCTTCATCTACTTTAAAACCTGAAGATAATACAAAATATTTAGAGTCTTATAGATTTACGCTTGATTTATCTAAAGATTACTCATTTGCATATGAATTAAATACTGATGAAACCAATGATGGTTTTAAACAAGGTTATTATAAGTCGTATGTTAAATTTAAAGAAAACACTGAAGATGCTAACTATACTTATTATTACTTTACAAATAATTTTGTAAAAGCAAGTAAAGATAATAGTTTTGATGTTTCAACTTTACTTAAAAATGCTGGATATAGTGGAAAATTTAATGACGCTAAATTTGGTTTTTTAATTAAACCTGATTATGATTATAAACAAGAAATTTTAATTAAATCTATTAATGTTTCATCAAATGATGAATCTCAAGCAGATTTATTTAAAGAAATGTCATTTGATGATGCAAATAAGCAAGTCATGATGACTCAAAAAGATGATAATAAAAATGATAATTTAGGTTATTGGGTTTGTAATGGATTCAAATTCCTCTATAAAGGCGAAGCAACTTATAGTCATTTTAGATATGATACATATGTTGCAATTTATGGAAAACGTGATATTACTTTAGCAAGTGATATAGTCAAATCTTATGTAAAAAAAGGTTATATTGAATATGATTTCAAAAAAGGTATTGAATCATTTAAGATATTAGATGCTGAAAAATCACCAATTACTAAAGTTTATGAACAAAAAACCAATACTGGTATTGTTACTACTTATTCAATAGAATGTGAAGTTGTTTATTATAAATATTTAGGCTTTGATAAAATGCCAAGTTATTTATTTGGAACCGATTCAAATGGTAAAGATCTTTTACACATTATGTTTAATGGTTTAAGAACTTCTTTATTACTTGGTATTATTACAAGCTTTATTAACCTATCAATCGGTATTGTTTGGGGTAGTATTTCTGGTTACTTTGGTGGCTGGGTTGACTTATTGATGGAAAGATTTACTGATATCTTAGGTAGAGTCCCTTGGATTGTTGTTATGACTCTTTGCATACTCTATTTAGGTCAAAACTTCACAACATTTGCTCTTGCTTTATGTTTAACTGGCTGGATGGGTTCAGCAGCAACTACTAGAGCTCAATTTTATAGATTCAAGAGTAGAGAATATGTTTTAGCAAGTAGAACACTGGGTTCTAGTGATTGGCGTTTAATTTTTAAACACATTTTACCAAATTCACTTGGTACACTTGTTACAAGTTCGGTCTTTATGATTCCTGGTGTTATTTATACTGAAGCCACTCTCTCATATCTTAATTTAGGATTACAAGGGCTTGATAGCTTTGGCGTTATCCTTAGTGAAAACCAACAATATCTTGGCAGTAATCCATATCTTATTATGATTCCATCATTAGTTATGGCATTTATGATGATTTCATTTAACTTATTTGGTAATGGGTTACGTGATGCATTTAATCCATCTCTCAAAGGAGGCGAATAATTATGGCAAAGAATAACATGTATTCGGAAGATAATAAAATTTTAAGTGTTAAAAACTTACAAATAAATTTTAAAAGTGATTCTGGCATAGTTCACGCTGTTAGAGGTGTTTCTTTTGATTTATATAAAGGTGAAACTCTTTGTATAGTTGGTGAGTCTGGTAGTGGTAAGAGTGTTACCTCTAAAACTATCATGGGAATTTTACCTAAAAATGCTATTATTTCGAATGGTCAAATTATTTACGAAGGTGAAGATTTAGTTAGAGTTTCTGAAGAAGATTTCCATAGAATTCGTGGTAAGAAAATTGGTATGATCTTCCAAGATCCATTAAGTGCTCTTAATCCTCTTGTAAAGGTTGGTAAACAAATTACCGAAACTAGTTTGATTAATAGTAATATTTTAAAACGTCGATATAATGATTTAATTTCTGAGGATTTAACTGCTTTTAGAAATAATATCGCTAATGCTACTTATGAACTTTCAAGAAGCAAAATTAAAATTGAAGATTATAAAAAAGCTTTTAAAGAATACTTATCTTCTAAAAAACATCTTGAAAATGCAAAAGCGAAAAATAAACCAGAAGAAGATATTAATGAATTACATAAAGTATTCCTTAAACATAAGGAAAATTTAATTAAAGATATTGATTCAGTAATTTATAGTTTTGATTTTGATGTTGATTATTATAAAGAAGAAGTTAAAAAGTATACTGAACTTGGTGTTAAAGAAAATAAAAATAAAGATAAAAGCGAAAAAGCTGAACTTATTAAGCTTAAAATAAAAAATAGAATTGATAACTCAAACAAAATTATTAATTTAGTTGAAGAATACAAGAATAATCCTGTTTTTAAAGGTGAAGATCTTGAAGCTAAATTTGTAGTTGCTATTGAATATTTACATGCTTTTGAAAAGATGATTAATCAAAATTCTAAACTTGAAAAGCCAGTATTAAGGAAAATCTTAAATATTAGTAAAAAAGAAGCTAAACTTAATGTTCGTGAATATAAACAATATTTAGTAGCAGAACATGATAAAAAAGTTGATGAATTAAAGGTTAAAAAAGTTGCTTTAGAAGAAAAATTTAATAATTATAAAGCTACTCTTAGTGAAGAAGAACTTAAAAAGATTAATGAAATAGAGTTATATAACAAAAAATTAACTAAAAAATTAAATAAAACTGAAAATTTATTAAAAGAAAATTCAGTTTCTAAAGTTACTAAACAAGAAGAACTTAGAAAAATTGATAATGAAAAATATGTTAATTTTGTAAATGAAATTAAAGATATTAATGATCAAATTTATAAAATTGATGAAGAATTTATCAATAAAACAAAAGTTACAAAGAAAGAGGCTAAAAAGAAAGCTCTTGAAGTTATGAGAGAAGTTGGTATTCCTCTTCCTGAAAAACGTTTCAAACAATATCCATTTGAATTTTCAGGTGGTATGCGTCAACGTATCGTTATTGCTATTGCTTTAACAGCCGATCCTGAGATTTTGATTTGTGATGAGCCAACTACTGCACTTGACGTTACTATTCAAGCACAAATTCTTGAACTTATTAATAAACTTAAAAAAGAAAGAAACTTAAGTTGTATTTTTATTACTCACGATTTAGGTGTTGTTGCAAATATGTCTGATAGAGTTGCTGTTATGTATGCTGGTAAAATTGTTGAATATGGATTAGCAAACGAAGTATTCTTTAATCCAAAGCATCCATATACATGGGCACTTTTATCTTCAATTCCTGATGTTGATAGTAAAGAAAAACTTGAAGCTATTCCTGGAACACCTCCAGATATGATCTATCCACCAAAAGGTGATGCATTTGCTTTAAGAAGTAAATATGCTATGGCTATCGACTTTAAATATGAACCACCATTCTTTAAAGTTAGTGATACACATTATGCTGCTACTTGGCTTTTATATCCAGGTGCACCAAAAGTCGAAATGCCTGCAATTGTCAAAACTCGTATCAAAAATGCTTTAGATCAAGAAAAAGAACGTGTTGGACTAGAACAATTAAAGAAAGAGGTGACTTGCTATGACCAAATTAAATAACAAAAAAAGTAAGGTTACTACAAGTAAAGTTTCAAAGGCACTCTTTGCTGATGATAGTAAAAATTTTGATGAATTAAGTGAAAAGATTTTGAGCAAAAATGATAATGATGAAAATGAGCATTTAGCACCAACAAAAGATGAACTTGAAGGTGTTAGTGATCATAAAGAAAAAGTTAATCGTATATTGCGTAAATGCAAATTTAAACAAGAATATGTTGATAATCATGTCATTTTATCAGTTAATCACTTAAAACAATATTTTAAATTTGGAAAAGGTCCAAACGCTCAAAAATTAAAAGCTGTTCACGATGTTTCTTTCCAAGTTCATGAAGGCGAATGTTTTGGTATTGTTGGTGAATCTGGTTGTGGTAAAACTACTACTGGACGTTCAATTATCCGTCTTTATGAAATAACTTCTGGTTCTATTTACTATAAAGGATATAGAATTGGTGCAGGAAGTCGTTGGAATCAAAAAGAAATAAAATATACCAATATTCGTTATAGAAAAGCTCTTAAAAAGTTAAAAGAAAAACTTAAAAATGGTGAAATAAGCGAAGAAGAATTTAATAAAAAATATTTAGAGCAAAAAACTTATCGTGATAATATTGTAAAAGTTCAAAAAGCAAAAATTAAACAAATTAAACACGATGAAAATCATGTTGATCCATCTTTAATGAGAGAAATTCAAATGATTTTCCAAGACCCTATTGATTCTCTTGATCCTCGTATGACAGTTGAATCAATTATTAGTGAGGGTTTACAAATTCAAGGACATCATAATAGAGCTGAAAATCATAAGAAAGTTGTTGAAGCATTAGAAAAAGTTGGCTTGATTGCTGATTATACAAATCGTTATCCACACGAATTCTCGGGTGGTCAAAGACAACGTATTGGTATTGCTCGTGCTCTTGTTATGAATCCTAAACTACTAATTTGTGATGAACCAATTTCGGCACTTGATGTTTCTATTCGTGCACAAATTATTAACTTACTTAATGATTTAAGAAAAGAAATGGGCTTATCATTAATATTTATTGCTCACGATTTATCAGTTGTTAAATATTTTTGTGATCGTATTGCGGTTATGTATTTTGGTGAATTTGTTGAAATTGCAACAAGTGATGAATTATTTAAACATCCACTTCATCCATATACAAAATCATTGTTAAGTGCAATTCCAAAACCAAATCCTTTAACAGAAAAAACTCGTAAGAGAATTACTTATGATCCAAAAGAGGTTCATGATTATAGTAAAGAAAAACCTGTCTTACAAGAGATTTTACCAGGACACTTTATTCTTGCTAATACTGAGGAAATGGAAAAATATAGAGAAGAAATTAAAGAACTTGATATTGAACACAAAAAAGAAGATAAAAAGACAACAAAAAAGAAAACAACAAAATAAAATGAAGGCCGTTTGGCCTTCTTTTTTTATGAAATTCTTTTTAAGTTTTATTTCTTTTTGTTATCATATTGATTAGGAGTTTATCTTTATGCGTTTAGGAATTATAGGTCAAGGTGCTGCAAGTTTATTTTTTTCATTAGTTATAAAAAGAGAATTAAAAAACGATATTGATATCACCCTTATTGATAAAAATGAAAAAATATTTAAAAAATTATATGCTACTGGTAATGGGCGATGTAATCTTGCTAATTTAATAGTTGATAAACATTCTTATAATAATGATTTTGCTTATGATTTAATAAAAAAGAATGACGCTAATTCTTTGATTAAATTTTTAAATTCAATTGGAGTTTTAACGAGAAACATAGATAATTTAGTTTATCCTTATTCTTTAAGTAGCAAATCATTAATTGATCATCTTATAAATTATCTTAAAAAAAGAAATGTTAATTTTATTAATAACGTAAAAGTTTTAGATTATAAATTTAATAAAAATGATAAAAAATATAAATTAATTACTAATATAGGCCAAGAATATCTATTTGATTATTTAATTATTGATTGTGGAGGTTTATCTTCTCCTAATTTAGGAAGTGATGGAAATTTTATTGAAACACTTAAAAAACATGGTTATGAAATCAATAATTTAAAACCTGGACTTACTCCAATAAAAGTTAAAGAAAATGTAAAAAGTATTGAAAATGAAAGAATAAAGGTTGAAGCTTCTTTAATGAATAATGACACACTTCTTTATAAAGAATGTGGGGAAGTAATTTTTAAAAAAGATGCTTTAAGTGGTATTGTTATGATGGATTTTTCATCAATTATTGCTCGTTCTTCTTTGAATGAATTCTTTATTAAATTAGATCTTTTTAAAGATTATGAAAACGAAGAAGTTTATCAAATGTTTAATAAAGATAATAAAGAAAATTTTCCATTTTTATATGGATATTTTACTAAGCGACTTGCAGATTACATTTATAAAGAAGCTAATATATTTAATAAAAATAAAAAATTATCACTATTTGAATTGAAACTATTAGTTTCAACTGTTAAAAATTTAACATTTACATTTAAAGAACTTTACCCATTTAGTAATTCTCAAGTAACAATTGGTGGAGTCAATTTAAATGATATAAATAAAAAAGATTTTTCATCAAAAAAAGAATCTAATGTATATTTATTAGGTGAAGTTTTAGATTTAGATGGATTATGTGGAGGATATAATATAATGCTTTGTTATAGCGAAGCAAAAGAGTGTGCTCAAAGCTTTAAAGATAAAATAGATAATAAACAATGAAATAAATTTATTTAAATTCTTTTAAATCATAATCAAAAATTTCCAATGTTTTTAAATCGATTCCTTTAAATTGATAAGTCAATTCCTTAGTTTTTTCATTGATATTTAAAATAAGATATGTACCGAAATTAGTTTTTCTTGGTCTTACTAAACTTCCTGGATTAAAAACGTATGTATTATCAATTTTAGTAAAAAATGGAATATGTGTATGTCCAACAAGAAAAATTTTCGCATTTATCTTTTTTATATATTCAAGCGGATCATTAATAAAAGCGTAGGAAGAACCATGTTCAACATGAATTAAACCAATAGGAGTATTGATATTTAATTCAAGAGGAGCGTCCTCTGAATAATCGCAATTTCCTTTTACATACCTAAAAGGAATCATCATATAATCTGGTAAATCATAATCTCCACAATGAATAAATAAACCACAATCTTTATTTATTTCATATACTCTGTCTTTTATTAAAGTATCGCCATGAGTATCACTAATTACTAATATTTTCATATTTTTTACTCTCTTTTTCTTTTATATTAAAAGATATTATAATCATAAAGAATATTAATGTTAAAAATATAACTAAATAAATTGGCATTATGTTAAAGTCTAAAGCATTTCCTAATATTCCAAATAATGGTGGCATAAAGGTAGAACCTATATAAGCACTAGCCATTTCAATACCAATAATTGCACTCGAATTTTCTTTTCCAAAGTTAATTGGGGTTGAGTGAATTATTGATGGATAAATTGGTCCACAACCAAAACCAATTACAATAAAGCCAATTAAGGCGGTTATATATGTGTTTATTGGTAAAAATAATATAATTATTCCAATTAAAACAATCATACATGAAGATAATATTATTTTCTTATCATTTAAAGTGTTGGTGACAAAACCATTTATAAATCTACTAAAAGTAATACCTATAAAAAATAATGATGCGTAAGTTGCCGAAACTTCTTCTGTTAAATTTTTAACTTTTACAAAATAAGTGCTTGCCCATTGAATAGTAGTGGATTCTAAAGCACAATATGCAAAAAAAGCGATAAGTACAAAGACGACGCCTTTTATTTTAATTGCTTTAATTATTGAAACTTCTTTTTGTTTTGTTTCTTCTTTTCTTGTCCCTATATTATTTATGTTCCAAACACGCATCGTAGAAATTAAAAATATTAAAATTGTAAGTTGAATTAAACTAACAATTAAATAACCAAATTTCCAACTATGTTCTTTTAATACATTTCCCATAATAAATGGACTTATAATTGTTCCTACCCCCCAAAAACAATGTAACCAACTTAAATCTTTTGCTTTATAGTGGAGAGCGACATAATTATTTAAAGCAGCATCAATAGCCCCAGCTCCTAAGCCATAAGGTATAGCAAAGAGAAGCAGCATATAAAAATTGTTTGAAAACGAAAAACCAAGTAAAGCAAGAACTGTTAATAAAACACTAATAATTGTTACATTTCTTGTTCCAAATTTTGATGTAACTTTATTTGAAAAAACACTAGAAATAATTGTCATAAAACAAATAGTCATTGTAATTATTCCTAGATATGAAATAGGGACATTGATATCTTTATATATTGATGGCCAAGCAGAACCAAGTAAAGAATCTGGAAGACCTAAACTAATGAATGTAATATAAATAATAATTAATAAAAATATTCGCATATAAAATGAAACATTGAAAATATAACATTTTATTTCCATTTTTTCATCTATAAGATTTTTCTTTTAATATTTTATATTTTTATTGTTAAAATATATTGATTGTTTTTAGGAGAATAAAATGGAAAAATATACTAAACTTATAGAGAAAACATTATCCGAAATAAATGTAAAAGCAACAATTTTAAGACACAATAAAAGTGGTGCAAGAATTTGTCTTTTTGACACGGATGATAATAATAAAGTTTTTACGATTGCTTTTAAAACACCAGCTATAAATTCAACTGGTGTAACGCATATCATTGAACACAGCGTTTTATGCGGCAGTAAAAAATATCCACTCAAAGATCCTTTTGTGGAATTAATTAAAGGAAGTTTAAATACATTTTTAAATGCTTTTACTTTCCCTGATAAAACAATGTATCCATGTGCAAGCACAAATACGAAAGATTTTAAAAATTTAATGGATATATATTTAGATGCTGTTTTCTTTCCAAAAATGTATACGTGTAAAAATGTATTTTTACAAGAAGGTTGGCATTATGAAGTGTTCAATAAGGATGATGAAATTAAATATAATGGAGTTGTTTATAACGAAATGAAAGGGGCTTTATCTAATAAAGATGAAGTGCTTTCAGAAGCAGTTTTAAATAATTTATTCCCAAATTCTACATATAAATATATAAGTGGAGGAGATCCTGAACATATTACAGATTTAACTTATGAAGATTTTATAAATTTCCATAAGAAATATTATTCCCCAAGTAATTCTTATATTTTTCTTTATGGAAAAATGGATTTTGAGGAAAGACTTAAATATTTAGATGAAGAATACTTATCAAAATTTGATAAAATTGATGTAAATCCTCTTATTGATGATGGTTTTACGAGTGAAAAATTTGTTGAAAAGACAATCTACTATCCTGTTTCTAAAGATGATAACAATTTAGATGTTGCCTCTTTTGCATATGCACTTACTTTAGGAAGTTCTTTAAATACGAAAGAAGATATTGCGTTTGATATATTGAATAAAATTTTAATTGATTCTCCTAGTGCAATTTTAAAAGGGAATCTTTTAAAAGCCGGTATTGGAAGTGATGTAAGCGGAGGCAATCAAGGCGGAATAAAAAATAATCATTTTGAGATTTTAGTTAAAAATGCAAAGAAAAATCAAAAAGAGGAATTCTTAAAAATATGCAATTCTACTTTTGTTAACCTTGTAAAAAACGGATTAGATCATGAAGCAATTATTGCTTATTTAAATAATTTTGAATTTAAAGTTAGAGAGAATCAATTCTCAAGCTTTCCATTAGGATTAACAATTATTTTAAAATCAATGGATTCATGGCTTTATAATGACGATGAACCATTCTTAAAATTAGATATTTTAAAGTATATTTATGAGTTAAAAAATGATGTTAATAATGGTTATTTTGAAGAACTAATTAAAAAATATTTATTAAATAATGAACATTCTATATTGATAACTCAATTGCCTTCGATTACTCTTCAAGATGAAAGAGAAAAAAAGGTTAAGGAAAAACTTTCAAATTTTAAAAAATCATTAAGTGATAAAGAATTGGAAAATCTTATAAAATTAAATTTAGAATTAAGAAAATATCAATCAACTCCTGACTCAAAAGAAGTTATCGAGTCTTTGCCTCATTTAACATTAGAAGATTTAAAAGAAAAACCAGAAAATTATGAGTGTTCATTAATAAGCAATTCCTATAATCTATATTATTCGAATTATTTTACGAACAATATAATTTATGGTGAATATTTATTTGATGCAACTAAAGTGTCATATAAAAAAGTTAAGGAACTTAAACTTTTAACCATTTGTTTATCTAAACTTAAAACGGCTAAACATAATAATATCGAAATAGATAAATTTATTAGCGAAAATTTTGGTGATTTTGATACAAGTCTTGATATATTTAATATGAATAATTCGTTAGATTATAAATTATTAGCAAGTTTCCAATTTTCTATCTTTAAAGAAAAGTTAAGTTTTGTTAATAAAATTGTTCTTGAATTAATTAATGATGTTGTATTTGATGAGGAGAAGATTTACGAAATTATTGGCAGTGAAAAAGCAATTCTTGATGGGGCTATTGATTATGGACATGTCTTAGCTTTAAATCGTTCAAGAAGAAATTTTTCAAAAAGAGATTATATCAATGATGAAATAAATGGTATTGGTTATATTTATTTTATAAATGATTTATTGACCAATTTTAATACAAAGAAGAACGACTTAATAAAATCAATGAAGGAACTTTTTGCTGAGGTTTTTGTTAAAGACAATTTTAGTAGTTTTGCAACTTTAGAAAAAGAAAATAATGATTATTTCAAAAAAGAAAGCGATTTATTTTTTGAAAGTTTACCAATGAAAAAGGTTGATGTTGATGAAGTTGATGAATTTAGTGAAACTGAAGCAAAAAAAGAAGCTTTTATTTTGCAATCAGATATAAATTTTGTTGCTAGATCATCCTTACTTTCTTATGCTAATATAAAATATTCTGGGCATATGGATGTTTTATCAAATGCTCTTGCTATTGATTATATGTGGCAAAATGTTCGTGTAAAAGGTGGTGCATATGGTGCTAATTTTGTTTTGTCTAAAAATAAGGGTTTAGCTATTGCCTCTTATAGAGATCCACACGTTTTAGAAACTGATTTAGTTTATAGAAATATTCCTAATTTCATAAAAAAAATGAATTATACTGATGAAGATATGTTAAAACTTAAGATAGGTGCAATTAGTAACTTAATTATGGTTTTGCATGTTAAAAGAAAAGGTAAAGTTGCTTTTAATAGATTAATAACTGATTTAACTTATGATGAAATTTTAAAATCATATAATGAATTATTGGCGACAACAAATGATGATTTAGTTAATTTAGCAAAATCAGTTGAGGAGTTAATTAATAAATCAAATTTATGTGTTGTTGGTAACGAAAAAGATATTGGAAATAATAGCGCTTTATTTGATATAATAAGAAAATTAAATTAAAACTTAAAGGAGAAAAGCATGGAAATTAAACCAATTTGTAGTTTAGATGAATTCGACAAATTAGATCTTAGAGTAGGAACAATCACTAAATGTGAAAAGCACCCAAATGCTGATCGTTTACTTATTTTCCAAGTTGATTTTGGTGAATTTCAAAGACAAATAATATCTAGTATAGCAATGTACTATAAACCTGAAGATGTTGTTGGTAAGCAAGTTGTTGCTATTGTAAACTTAGAGCCTCACAAATTTAGAGGAATTGAAAGTAATGGTATGTTGCTTTGTGCACAAAATAAAGAAGATACGATGCTTTCTTTATTAAGTGTTTTAGAAAAAATCGATAATGGTTTATTTGTTGATTAACCATTTATAAAAAGAGATACATAAATTTTTTATATTTTAGTTCAGAAATCTTTAAATTTCTTGCTTTTAATATCGCTTTATAATAAGATAATAAAGCATGTGGCGAAATTGGAGAAGCGGTTAACTCACTTGGCTGTGAACCAAGCATTTCACGGGTTCGATCCCCGTATTTCGCCCCAGATTGAATGAAATTTCCCCCAAAATTTTGCTAATTAAGTTTAATATTTTTTTGGGGGATTTTTTGTTGCATTAAATATAGAGGTTTTTTAAAAATTTTTAAATGTTTTAATGTTTCGATGTTTTTATAAAAAATAAATGGCTGAATAAATTTTAATTTTTATTGATATTTAGACACTTTTATATGAAAAGAGATAGTATTTTGCTTTTGTTGACTAAGATGTTGTAAAGATTATAATAAATACAATGGAGGTTTTAATTAATGTTTTTAGAGACAAAACTTAAGAAATATATATTAAAATTTTCTTTATTACCGCTTGTGTTTGTTAACGTTGTTGATTGTGAATCCTTAAATTCAAATTATAAGAAATTTAATTTGAATAGTAATAATAGTGAATTAAATCAATTTAAGGCAGATTGCGATACATTAGGATTTAATATTGGTGATTCTTGGAAACCAATTTATACTCCAGATAGAACTTTTTTCCATCACGAATATACTTATAAAGAAGCAAACAAGGCAAATCATACTACTGAAGTTGATGAAGTTATGCTACAAAACATATATTCTAAAGAAAATTATGCATTTATTTATAGAATAGGTGTATCTCCTAAACAATGTAGAGATTATGGTTTTTTAGGAATCAATAGTAATAGTGATAACTGGTATTTTAGAAGTATCGAGACTTATTGTGATTTAAGGTCGGGCGAGGAACTAAAAAAATTTACGCCTACTAATGGTATATTGACAGGGGCAACAAGTTTATCAATTGGGGTTGAATTAGATAATGCAAATTTAAGTTGTGGCATTTCTTATGACTGGTCGGAATTAGAAATTACTTCCAAAAGCGATTTTTATGATGATATATATGCTACGACATATTATGATGGTTATATTTCTAATTACACTAGGTATGCATCTTATTTTTATGGGATGTTTACATTTAAATTTGATGGTGTGCCATTTGTTGATATATCACATACAATAAAATACTATGGCACTGAATGGTATCATGAAAATTCTGCAGCGGGTACTGTAACATTCAAGAACACTTATTAATTATGAAAAATATTTTAAAACTTTTATTTATTAATTTATTTATATTTACATCTTGTGGTAAAAGTAGCCATGAAATTGATTTTTTGAATAGTAAGGATGATTTATCAATTTTTACATATAAGACTAATTACGATGAACTTTCAGAACTTAAAAATATTTCAAAAATTGATGATATTGATGATATTAAACCTATAGATGCAAAATTTGTTTTTGTTTATTTTGATGGTTCTAAAGAAGAACAACGAGAATTGAGTTTAACGCTTATCGATGATTTACATGATACTTATTCTGATAATAAGACATATGTGTGTTTTTATAATTACAGCAATTTAAAGTTTTTAAAAGGCAGCAAATTTAATTACGAACCAAAATTGGATAATTATGATGTAAAAGATAACACACTTATTGTATTTGCAAAAGAAAAATCTCCTTATGATGATAATTTTTGGAGAATATCAAATATAACCGTTAAAAATGGAGAGAATTATTTAACTTTTACAGAAATGGTGATTGATTATACATACCACATAGTTTATGAGGTATCTCATGATCAATAATGAATTACAAGTTAAAAATCTAACTAAGGAGTTTTCTGAAAAAGAAAATAGTTTTGTAGTTTTTAAAGATGCAAACTTAGTTTTTAAGATGAATGAAATTTCCTTTATATGTGGAAGAAGTGGTAGTGGTAAGACAACTTTACTTACAATTCTTGGTGGCTTATCTTTGCCAACTTCTGGTGAAATTTCTTTTAATGGAAATGAATATTTTTCTTCAAAAGATAATCTAAATAAACTTGATATTTTAAGGAGTCAATTTGTATCTTTTGTTTTTCAAGATTTTAACTTAATTAGTGATTTTACAAGTCTTGATAATTTATTAATTACAGGTTGTTCAAAAGAGGAAGCTCTTAATATCTTGAATATAATAGGTCTTAAAGATAAAGAGAAATTGAGAGCGAAATTTTTATCGGGTGGCGAAAAACAAAGACTTGCTATTGGTAGAGCACTTGCGAAAAATAGCAAAATTATTTTACTTGATGAGCCATCTGCTAATTTAGACATAGAAAACTCTACCAATGTTTTTAATTTGCTTAAAAAAATATCTAAAGACAGAATAATTATTGTTGCATCGCACGATATTGAAATTATTAATAAATTTGCTGATAAATGTTTTATCTTTGAGAATGGTTCTATAAAAGAAAAAAACATTATAAATAATCGATTAATTAAATTTAATAAATTAAATCTTGATTCAGAACAATTTTTTAATTTCATTATTAATTTATCAAATTTAAAACCAAAAGTATTAATTTTACGTAGTGATAAATGCGAAAATATATACAGTATTGACTATAAAAACTTTTACAATTTTATCAAAGAGACGTTTTCTAAATATAAAGACAAAGACATCTCTATAGAATTAAAATACGATTATGATAATTTTGATTTTACTAATATAAAAAATAATGTTAATAAAAAACCTGATTTTAATATTCAATTAAAATATATATCTTCAATATTTAGAAGTCGTACTTTTTTAATTATGTCTTCTTTTTTCTGTTTATTATTATCTTGTCTTTTTTATGGTGGTGTTTGGTCTCTATCAACATATAATTTAGGAAACGCATTAAATAGATTGTTCAATGCTTCTCAAATTGAATATTCTGCTATCAGTGAGAAGAAATATAATGAGAATCTAATGGAATTCACAACAATTAATTCTGGTAAGACGCTATATAATGAGTTAATGGATAATAGTGTTGATTCTTACTTAACATTTGATACAACAATTAATAATTCTGAAAAAGTTACACTATTTGTTTTAGATAAGAAGATTTCATTTTCTAATAAGATTATTGAACCAAAAGACAATGAAGTTATATTGACATCTTTTGAAAAAAATCAATTATCAAGTATTGAAAAAGCAAATTTAAGCATTGATAAATATTCAATAAATTTTGAAGCCAATTTATCATATCTTGATGATTATATTGAACCAGAAGTTGCTAAAAATTATAGGGAAAATAATTTAAATTCTTATCAAAAAGATATTGTAAATGAAAAGTATAAAGTTGGTTTTATTTCTAAGAATTTTTTATTAAAACAATTTGAACAATATAAAACATTCTTTGATTTTGCTCCATTTGTAAATGAAAGTATACAAAAAGATGAACCAAAGAAAAATGTCCAATATATTAAAAAAATCGACAATATAGAGATTAGTTATGGTTCTAAAGATATTAAAAATAACGAAGTAATAGTTTCTGAAAATTTTATTAAATCTAATTTGAAATATATGAACTATTTTAATGATTATGATGACATGATTGGCTTTGAATTAAAAAGCTTTAATACAAATGAATCGGTAAATTTTGTTAATTATTTAGAAGTCTTTAATATGGCTGATCTAAGTGATAAATTTATTATTAAAGGTATAGCTAAATCTCAATATAATGAAAGTTTTATTGTTTTAAGCGATGATTTATGGGATATATATGCTAAAGAACATATCAATTATTCATCTAATGTTAAGATAGAGTTAACCAATGATAATGTTAAAAAATTATCTAGAAGTCGTGATTTTACTATTTTAACGAATGTGACAACTCTCGTTTATGCCTTTTATGATTTTACAAATGGCACATTTAGAAGTGTCTTAATTTCACTTCTTGTTTTATTTGGCTTTTTAATTTCTTTTTTGAGTTTAAATTTATTTAGGCTCTTATATAACGATAAAATAAAAGAGTTATTTGTCTTGATGGTAATTGGAATTAAGAAAAGTATACTTATTAATAGTTTGATTATTTTGTGCATCCTAGTAGAAGTATGTGCGATGATATTTGGAAACATATTTGGTCAAATTTCAATAGTTATTGTTAACGCTATTTTAAACACAAAAAATCTATTAAATCTTAATTTTGGTTTTTTGAGTTATGATTGGTATTCTCTATTGATTTCAGCAATTATATTATTATTGTGTCTTGTAATTTCATCAGTTGTTATTTATAAAAAAATTAACAAAAAAGATTATTCTGAAGAAATTAAAAAATTTACCAATTAAACAAAATTTAAAAATCCCTTACGAACTAACTTCGTAAGGGATTATTTTTATAAATCTTTTTTCCAAAGACCGTGTAAATTACAATATGCAAATACTGCGACTGGTTTTTCATCTTCTAAAAGTAAGAAATCAGCAACAGGTTTTGATTCAGGATTTAAATCTTTTCTATATACAGATTTATTTGTTTGAAGAACAATAAAATTAATTAAATGTTCTTTGCTCATTGGATGGAGAACTTCTCCTACTTCAACATGAATTTTATTTCCTTCGATTCTTGTAGTAGGTACATGTTTTTCAACTGCTCCTTCATGAGTATTTGGAATTAACTCTTTCATTTCTTTTGAACAGCAAATTGTAGGAGTAGTTGAATCATTAAGTATTTCAATAACTTTCCCACATAAATCACATTTGTAAAATCTTAACTCTTTATTCATAATTTTTCCCTCCTATAATTATTTTTTCACAAACAAAGTCTAAAAGAAAATATAATGCTTTGATATAATTATTATATGTTGAGTTTTAATGATTTACTTAAAGATTTATCGACAAATATTAAGAAAAAAAGTCCAAGTAAGAATCCTAACTTAAGTGGCACTAATCAATTATTTTTAGGGTTTTCGATTCCAGAACTTAAAAAACTCGTGGAAAAATATAAAGACTTAGATTATAAAAATATAATTTTAGATAATACATTTGATTTAAGTTTTATATTTTTTTCAATTGCTTTTAATCAAGCAAACGATTTTGAAGACATTATTGAATTATTAAATTCTTATTCATCTTTTTATGAAGGATGGATGCTTACTGATTCTACATATCAATATATTAAATTAGATAATGATTTTAATGAAATATATAAATATTTATTAGTCCTTTTAGATAATAAAAATCAATATATTAGAAGGCTTGCATATTTGATATGTTTTAAATATTTAAAAGATAAACAAAATTTACCATTAATTTTTAAACTATTTAAAAATGATGAAGCATATTATGTGCAAATGGTTGAAAGTTGGTTATTATGTGAATTATATATTCATTATAAAAATGATACTTTTAACTATATAGAGAGCTCTAATCTTGATAAAATTATAGTTAATAAAACGATCTCAAAAATTAATGATTCGTTTAGAGTTAATAAAGAAGACAAGGCAAAAGCCAAACTATTAAAAAATAAAGGAGAAATTATGAACAACAAAGAAAGAATGTTAAAAGGAAAATTATACAATTCAAGTGATTCTGAACTTATTGCGGCTTTTAGACAAAATAGATCAATGCTTGAAGAATTTAATCAAACTAGTTTTAGAGATGGAAAAAGAAGAGGATATATATTAAGAGCTATGTTAAAAAGTAGTGGAAAATATTTACATATTGAACCTCCTTTTTATTGCGATTATGGTGTAAATATTACAGTTGGGGATAATTTTTATGCTAATGTTGGCTGCGTTATTATAGATGATTGTGAAGTTAATATTGGTAATAACGTATTTCTTGGACCAAGAGTAATTTTAACAACAGCTACAAGTCCAATTGATAAAGATGTTCGCAATACTAATTTAGAATATGGTTTACCTATTAATATTGGAAATGATGTATTTATTGGTGCTGGAGCGATTATAAATCCTGGTGTAACTATTCATGATGATGTTGTTGTTGGAAGTGGTTCTGTTGTTACTCACGATTTAGAAAGTCACGGGATTTACGCAGGAAATCCTGCTCAAAAAATAAGAGATATTACTGACGAAGAACGTTCTTATTGGAAAAAAGAAGCAGATTTATATAGAAAAGAAATGGAGAAATAATATATGTTTTTAAAAAGAGAAGTTAGAGAAGACACTTATTACGTTGGTGCTAGTGATCGACGTATTGAATTATTTGAAAATGTTTATCCTTTAACAAATGGTGTTTCATATAATTCTTATGTTATTTTAGATGAGAAAACTTGCGTATTAGATACTGTAGATGAAAGCGTTGCAGACACTTTTATTAAAAAAATTAATGATGTTTTAGATGGAAGACCACTTGATTATTTAATCATTAATCATATGGAACCAGATCACTCTGCAACAATTGAGCATTTACTTTTAAGACACCCTGAAACAACAATTGTATGTAATCAAAAAATTGAAGTTATGTTAAGAAATTATTTTGAGGATTTACCACAAAATAAGATTCAAATTGTTAAAGAGCTTGAAGTTTTAAGTTTAGGAAAACATAAACTTACTTTTGTTTTTGCACCAATGGTTCATTGGCCAGAAGTAATGATGACGTATGATGTAACAACAAAGACCTTATTTAGTGCAGATGCTTTTGGAACATTTGGCGCTTTAGCTGGCAACTTATTTGCTGATGAAGTTGATTTTGAACATGAAGAGATTGATGAAGCTAGAAGATATTACACAAATATTGTTGGTAAATATGGTGTGCAAGTTCAAGCTGCTCTTAAAAAAGCATCAACTGTTGAAATAGAAGCTATTTTACCTTTACATGGACCAATTTGGAGAAAAAATTTATCTTATATATTAGATAAATATCAACATTGGAGCACTTATGAATCTGAAGTAAATGGTGTTTTAGTAGTTTATGCTTCAGTTTATGGACATACTGCAAACGCTGCTTCAATTGTGTGCGATGAACTTGCAAGTTTAGGCGTTAAAGATATTCATTGTTATGATGTTAGTAAAACTGATAAATCATATCTTGTAAGTGAAGCTTTTAAGTATTCTCATCTTTTTATACTTTCTACTACTTATAACGCTGGTATTTTTACTCCAATGGAAGAGTTTGTTAATGATTTAAAATATCATGGATTAAAAAATAGGAAAGTAGCTATTATTGAAAATGGTAGTTGGGCACCAACTGCAAAGAATCTTTTAATTAAGGTTTTTAGTGAAATGAGCAATATGAATGTTTTAAATAAATCTTTAACAATCAAATCTTCATTAAAAGAGAATCAAATAAATGATTTAAAAGATTTAGTAAAAGAATTCGCTAGTGATATTAAAACTAAAAAACCAGAAACTAATCCGCTTTTTAAAATTAGTTATGGATTATTTGTTTTATTAACAAAAGGTAGTGAAAAATTCAATGGATGCATCATTAATACTGTAAATCAAGTTAGCGATGATAGAATTATGCTTTCGGTTAACAAGAAAAATTATTCTGGCGAAATTTTACATTATACAAAGGTTGCAAATTTATCAATTTTAGCTAAAGATTGTCCATTTGATGTCTTTAAACGATTTGGCTTCCAAAGTGGTAGAAATGTTGATAAATTTGATGGCTTTAATGATTATGCTTTAGCAGAAAATGGACTTCCATATTTAACTCGCTATGCTAATGCTTATATTTCTCTTGTCGTTACTGAAGTTATTGATTTAGGATCACATTATGGCTTTATTTGTAAATTTAATGAAAGTAAAGTTTTAAATAATGAAGAAAGTTTAACATATACTCATTATTTAAATTTTGTTAAACCAAAACCAAAAGTTGAAGCAAATAAAGTTGGTTATAGATGCAAAATTTGCGGTTATTTTTATGAAGGCAAAGATATTCCAAAAGATTTTGTTTGCCCAATTTGTAAACACGGTTTAGAAGATTTCGAAAAGGTTGGATTTTAAAATGAGTGATAAAGTTAAATTAGATTTCAATAGTTATCAAAAAGCTGCTTATGATTTAGTTTCCGAAGATGGAAGAAAAGATTTAATTTTAAATGGTGTCTTGGGTCTCGCTGGAGAAAGTGGTGAATGTTGTGACCTTGTTAAGAAAAATCGTTTTCAAGGACATGAATTAAATAAAGAAAAACTTTTAAATGAACTCGGGGACGTTCTTTGGTATGTTGCTGAAACATGTTCGGGACTTGGTGTAACTTTAGAAGAATGTGCGGAATACAATTTAAACAAATTACATAATAGGTATCCTCATGGATTTACAAAAAATGATTCCATAAATAGGAAGGATAATAATTAGCATGATATATGATGTAATCATTATTGGTGGAGGAGTAATTGGCTGTTCTATTGCTAGATATCTATCAAGATATAAAGGCAATTTTTTAGTGGTTGAAAGACATAATGATGTTGGGGACGAAACAAGCTCTGCAAATAGTGCAATTGTTCATAGTGGATATGATCCAAAACCAGGAACACTAAAAGCTAAATTTAATGTTTTAGGCAATAAAATGATGCCTAATGTATGTAAAGAATTAGATGTAGATTTTGATAAAATTGGTTCTATCACTGTTGCTTTAAATGATGAAGATTTAGATACTTTAAAGATGCTTAATGAGCGCGCAAAAATTAATGGTGTTAATGCAAAATTTTTAACCACTGAAGAAACTATTGCCTTAGAACCTAACATCAACAAGGATATTAAAGGTAGTTTATATTGTGAAGATGCTGGTATCGTTTCTCCATTTAATCTTACTGTTTCTTTTATGGAAAACGCTATGGATAATGGCGTTAAATTAAAATTAAACACAGAAATAAAAGAGATTAAACGTGAAAATAGTGGGATATATATATTAAAAGATCAAAATGATAATATTTATGAAACTAAGTTTCTTATTAACGCAAGTGGCGTAAATAGTGAAGTTGTTACTAGATATTTAGAAGAACCAAGTTTTAAAATAATTCCTACTAAAGGTGAATATATTTTATTAGATCACTTTGATACGAATTTTGTTAAACATACTTTATTTATGTGTCCTTCTAAAGTTGGTAAAGGTGTTTTAGTTTCACCAACTACTTCTTATAACTATATAGTTGGACCTAGTGCAACGGAAACTTATGAAGGAGATACTTCTTGTGATACTTCTACATTTACTTTCCTAAGAGAAAAAGCTAAATCTTTAGTTAAAGATATTCCTTACACACAAACTATTAAAGGTTTTGCTGGAGTTAGAGCAAATAATGATCATAACGATTTTATAATTGAAGAAAGTAAGAAAAATCCTGGATTTTTCTTAGTTGCTGGAATTATGTCTCCAGGACTTGCATCATCTCCAGCGATTGGAGAGTATGTTTCAAATTATGTTGCAGATAAATTGAAATTATCGAAAAACGAAAGTTATAATCCATGTGTTAAACCTCATTTAAAATTAAAAGAAATGAGCATTGATTCATATAACGAATTAATAAAAGAAGAGCCTTCCTATGGGAAATTTGTATGTCGTTGCGAAAAAGTAAGTGAAGGCGAAATTTTAGATGCTATAAGACGAAATTGCGGAGCAACAACTGTTAAAGGTGTTAGAAAAAGAACAAGAGCTGGCTTTGGGAAGTGTCAAGGAACATTTTGCCAAATGCAAGTTGTTCATCTTCTCTCTAAAGAACTTAAAAAAGATGTCAAAGAAATTAATTTTAGCGATGAAGGAACAGAAATTTGCATAAAAGATAGTAAGGAAGGTGATTTATAATGAGAAAAATTGAACTTGCTATCATAGGCGGAGGTTCCGCTGGATTAGCTGCTGCTATTTCAGCTTTTGATAATGGAATTAAGGATATTGTTGTTTTTGAAAGAGATAGTAAACTTGGTGGAATTTTGAATCAATGTATTCATAATGGATTTGGTTTACATACTTTTAAAGAAGAACTTACTGGTCCAGAATATGCGTATCGTTTTATTGAAGAATTTAATAAAAGAAATATAGAGATTAAACTTGAAACCTTAGTTTTATCTATATCAAAAGATAAAATTATTACGTACGCAAATAGCGTAGATGGTGTTTCAAAAATTGAAGCTAAAGCAGTGATTTTTGCTGCTGGATGTAATGAAAGAACAAGAGGACAAATTTTAATTCCAGGAGATAGACCTGAAGGCGTTTTTACGGCCGGACTTGCTCAAAAATATTTAAATGTTGATGGGTATTTAGTTGGTAAGAATGTATATATTTTAGGTAGTGGAGATATTGGACTTATTATGGCTAGACGTATGACTTTAGAAGGTTGTAAGGTTATTGGAGTTAGTGAGCTTATGCCATATAGCAATGGATTAAATCGAAATATCGTTCAATGTTTAAATGATTTTAATATACCTTTAAGACTACATAACACCATTACGCGAATTATTGGTAAAAAGAAACTAGAAGCTATTGAGATATGTGATGTTGATGATAAATTAGTTCCTATAAAAGGGAAAGAACAAATTATAAAGTGTGATTGCTTACTTTTATCGGTTGGACTTTATCCATTTAATGTTTTGTTAAAAGATGCTGGTGCTGAAGTTAATTTAAGAACTAAAGGAGCAAAAGTTGATAATAATTTAGAAACATCAATTGATGGAGTATTTTCATGTGGTAATGTTTTACATGTTCATGACCTTGTTGATTTTGTTAGTGAAGAAGGAGCTCTAGCTGGTAAAAATGCTGCTTTATATATTAAAAATCCTAATAGGGAAGTTATAAAAACAATTAATGTAAATCCATTAAATAATCTAGGTTACGTTTTACCAAATATTATTAAAGTGACAAAAGACTTAAATGAAGTTATATTTTCTTTTAGAGTTAAAAAACCTATTAAAAAAGCAACTATTTTAATAAAAGATGGAGATACTATATTAAAAAAGATGGTAAAACCATTTATTATTCCTTCTGAAATGGAAAAGGTTGTTTTAAAAGATGTTGATTTTAATAATATTAACGAAATTAGTGTATCTGTGGAGGAAAATTAATTATGAAAGAATTTATTTGTATAATTTGTCCTAATGGATGCCATATAACTATTGATGATGATGGAAAAATAAGTGGTAACAAATGCCCTAGAGGTATAAATTATGTTAAACAAGAATCAACCCATCCTTTAAGAACTGTTACTTCTACTTGTAAAGTTATAGATAGTGATACTTATAGAGTAGTTTCTTGTAAAACAAGTAGAGCTATTCCTAAAGAAAAAATCTTTGATGTTATGAAAGAGATAAATAAAGTCAGAGTTAAATTACCAATTTCAATGCATCAAGTTTTAATTAAAAACGTATTAAATACAGGAGCAGATATTATTGCGACTCAAGAAATAAAATAAAAATGGAACGAAAATTTGTATTAAAAGATTATATTAGTAAATATGGTAATACTTCATTTGAAGAACTCCCATTGAATGAAAGCGATATTTTAGTATTCGCAACTATTTCTTATGGGGATTTTATGGCTGTTCCAAGAGTGCTTAAAAAATATGATGTTTTTAACGATGAAATCTCTTTAAATGTATTTAGTAAACATGAAACCTTGAAAAAGATATCAATGAGATATCTTTCAGGTCCAGTCGTTTTTTATAATTTTTATAAAAATATTTTAAATTGTTCAAGATATAAAAATTTAAGAATTACTAGAATTAGAAATGTTTTTTCAAAATCTAAAAACACACAATTTTTTGCGATGGTTTATCTTATAGATAACCTTAAATTTATAATTTATCGAGGTACTGATAATACAATTCCTGGATGGAAAGAAGATGTTTTAACTGCTATTGAAAACGAAGTTCCTTCTCAAAAACTAGCTTTAGAATATATTAAAGGTATTTTAGAGTTAGATAAAGATAGTAATTATTATATTATTGGTCATTCAAAAGGTGGGAATCTTGCATATTATGCCTTTTTCAATTTAGATGATGAGCTTAAAAAACGAATCATCACTTGTTATAATTTAGATGGCAATGGTTTTAAAAACGATAAGTTTGATTATGAAAAATATAAAAATCAAATAATAAAAATCGTTCCAAATGATGATATTGTTGGGACACTTTTTGATGTTAATAAAAATGTAATTGTTAAAAGTTCTTCATTTTCAATATTTGCTCACGATGTATTAACTTGGAATTTAAACCCTAAAGATATGACAAAAATTTTAAGGGTTAAAAGTTTGACAAGGTCATCTCAAGTATTTAAAATTGTTTTTAATAAGTGGGTTTCATCTTTAACAAATGAAGAGATACAAGATTTTGTTGATTTTGTTTTTATGTTGGTTGATGTAAATAAAAGTAGAACTGTTAATGATTTCATAAAAAATCTTGTTAATAGTCGACATAAATATTTAAAGTCTATTGAAAAATACCCAGAAAAACGAAAGAAATTAATTAAAAAAATCTCTAGAGATTTTTTAACTGATTATTTTCAAGTATATATAGAATTATCGCCTATTACTCAAAAGATAAAATTAATGGCGAAAAATAGAATTGAAGAAGAGGGGGAACAACAAAGTGAAAAAAAGAAATAAATTTATATTAGCGATTGATCAAGGTACAACATCAACTAGAGCCCTTCTTTTTGATCACGATGGGAATATCGTTTATAAATCACAACAAGAAATTCAATGTCTTTTTCCTAGTGACGGATGGGTTGAACAAAATGCTCTTGATGTCTGGCTTTCAGTTTTAGATGTCATTAATGATTGTTTAGCAAAAACAAATTTAACATATGATAATATTGATTGTCTTGGATTAACAAATCAACGTGAAACAACTATCGTTTGGGATAAAAATACTGGAATGCCCGTTTATAATGCAATTGTTTGGCAATCAAGACAATCTTTAGAAATTTGTAATACATGGGAAAAATATAAAGAAGTAATTCATGAAAAAACTGGACTTGTTTTAAATCCTTATTTTAGTGCAAGTAAAATAAGATTTATTTTAGATCATATTAAAGATGGTCAAAAGCGTGCTGATAATGGAGAATTACTTTGTGGGACTATTGATACTTGGATACTATATAAATTATCGCAAGGAAAAATATTTAAAACAGATATAACAAATGCATCTAGAACAATGTTTTTTAATATAAATACATTAAAATGGGATGAAGAATTACTTAAAATTTTTAACATTCCAAAATGTATGTTAGCAGAAGTTGTGCCTTCCAGTCACTACTTTGGTAATGCAACAATTTTATCAAAAGATTTAAAAATATGTGGGGTAGCTGGTGATCAACAAGCGGCCCTTTTTGGTCAAAATTGTTTTGAAATTGGTGAATCAAAAAATACATATGGAACAGGATGCTTTATGCTTATGAATATTGGTGAAAAACCAATATTAAGTAAAAATGGTCTTTTAACAACTGTTGCCTGGCAAATTGGTGATAAAGTTGTGTATGCTCTTGAAGGATCGGTTTTTATTGGTGGAGCTTGTATTCAATGGTTAAGAGATGAAATGCGTATGTTTAAAAAAGCTAGTGATAGCGAAAATTACGCAACGAACGTTGATACTGAACTCGGTGTTTATGTGGTTCCGGCATTTGTTGGACTTGGTGCTCCTTATTGGGATGATGAATGTCGTGGTGGGGTGTTTGGTTTAACACGTGCTACTAAAAAAGAACACTTTATTAGAGCAACTTTAAATTCCATTGCTTTACAATCAAAAGATTTAGTTAAAGCAATGGAAAAAGAATGTCATAAAGAACTTAAAGTTTTAAAAGTTGATGGAGGAGCGACGGCTAACAATTATTTAATGCAATATCAAGCTGATATATTACATTGTAAAGTTATGCTTCCGCATTGTCTTGAAACTACAGCTTTAGGTGCAGCCTATCTTGCTGGACTTCAAAATAAATTTTGGGAATCTATAGATGATATTAAAAAAATTCATCAATATAAAAAAGAATTTAATCCAAAGATGAATAAAAAAGATATTAAAATTATTGATGAAAAGTGGGCGAAAGCTATTGAGGCTGTTAGAATTTTTAAATAAATGCTTTTAATTTATTATCAAAAAAGGGGGATTTTGAATGAATTTTAATGCAAGCGGCTTCGATAATAGCATTATTATCGGACCAAATGATTTGATGTTTCTTTTTTTAAAAGAAAAGAATAAGGCAAATGTTTTTTTTGATTACAAAACAAAAGAAATTGTTTTGCATGAACTTTTTGGAGATTATAACGAAAATGCCATCAAAGAATTGATGAAGCACGACAACATAAGTTATGAATTAGCTAAAAAGATTTTAAATTATTTATCGTTAGGTTACAAAAAAGATAAAGATAAATATCAATGGCTTTACGATAAAAAATTAATTATCAAGGATGATTTATATTTAAATTTATATAAAAATAAAAATATTTTCTTTATTGGATACTCAAAAAATGATCCTGAAATAAAATCAATAATTGAAAAAATAGGCGAGAAACACTATGAATTTTTAACAATTGATGATTTATGGTTAGAAAAGAAAAGAGGCGTTATTTTTGAATTTCAAAATGTAGATAGTGAAGTTAAATATGTTTTAAATGATATTGCAAACAAAATTTCTAATGGGAAAAAACCTAGTGATTTTTTGCTTTATTGTAACTTAGACACATATGCATTTTATTTAAATGCATATGCGAATTTATATAATATTCCAATTAATTTTAATGAAGATAAAACTATTTTAAATACCAGAGCTGGTAGATTTTTGCTCATGAATATAAGCGATACAAACTTTAATTCTATTTATCTAAAATATAAAGATAAATTTAATGATGATGATATTGAAACAATTAAGGATTTGTATGATTTTTATAATTTAAATGATGATATAAATTCTAAAATAAATTTAAGAGCAATTTTAGCTGATAAAAAAATAAGAAGCGAGAGTTATATAGATGGCACAAATGTAATTTCTAATTTTGATTTTTTAGAAAACAAAGAAATTTATATTTTAGGCGCAATAGATAACTTGATACCTAAATTATCTACTAATAACGATATTATTGATGATGAAGTTAAAGAAAAGAATGGGTTAACGCCATCTTACATTAAAAATGATTTGAGTTATGAACTTACAAAAGCCTTTGTTTCTTTAAAAAATATTGCTTTTATATCTTTTTCTAATGAAAACAAGACTATTAAGCCATCTTATTTTTTAAAAAATATTTTGGGGTTTGATGTTAAACCTTTTAATCTTGAAAATTATTCTTTTTCAAAAAATTTAAGTTATTTATATTATCTTAATTATTTATATAAATTTAGAAATTTTTATGAAGTGAATGATGAATTAAAAATTACTAAAGATGTTTATGATAAACCAACTTTATATGATAATTCATATAAATTAATTAATAGAACTGACGAAAGTTTAAAACTTTCAGCATCTGATATTAATACTTATGCAAATTGTTATTTTTCATATTTTGCTGCAAAAATTTTAGGATTAAATTCTTTTACGGCTAATTTTAATACTAATATTGGTAATTATTATCATAAAATTTTTGAAAAAATTTATGATGATGATTTTGATTTTAGAGAAATTGCTGATAGGGTTCGTGGTAACTATAATTTCACAAAAAAAGAATTAGTTTTAATTGAAAAATTAGATGAAATAGTTGAAGAAGAAGCAAATTATATTAGAGATGAAAATAAATTTTTTCCATTAACTAATACTTTTTCCGAAAATAAAATTGATGAAGTTATAAAAAACGTTCCTATTACAGGAAGAATTGATCGTATTAATATTTATGGAAATGATTTATTAGTAATTGATTATAAGACTGGTAATCCAAAATTTAATATGGATAATTTTTATAATTTTGGTACAGACATTCAATTGCCTTTTTATTTGATGCAAATACATAATTCACCAATTTTTAATAAATATAATATTCTTGGAGCGGCTATACAACAAATTAATGTTAAAGAAGAATTTAATAGGTTATATGGTCTAAAAGGTAAAGATCGTTTTTCATTGAGTGGAATAATTTTTGACAATATTTATTGCGACAAAGATAATCTTAATAATATTAAAGACCAATTTAAAAAAGTAGAAATTGATAAAGATTCAACATTAACTGATATCATAGATAGAACTGAAAAATATGTTGAGATTTTTAGTGAATCGATTATTAAAAATGATTTTAAAATAAACCCAATTAAAGCACTTGATAGTTGCAAATATTGTTCTTTTAGAGATGTCTGTTTTAGAAAAGATAAAGATTTTAGAGAAAACCAAAAAGATATTAAAGAAAACAAAATGATGACAAATGGAGATAAACATGAGTAATTTAACATATAATCAACAACTTGCTGTTGATTCAATAGGCAATGTTATTGTTTCAGCTGGTGCTGGTAGTGGTAAAACAAGAATTTTAACCGAAAGGGTTATGAAAAAAATTAATGAGGGAATCAAGATTGATGAATTTTTGATACTTACTTTTACAAAAGATGCTGCGCAACAAATGCGCGATAAAATTAAAGAGGCCCTTAGAAAAGCAAATAATATAACTGAGATGAATAAGGTTGATTCAGCTCACATAGAAACATTTGATGCTTATGCCCTTTATATTGTAAAAAAGTATGGTTATACAATTGGATTAACATCCTCAATTAATAATGTTCCAGAAGATGTAATAGCAATAAAAATAAAAAACGAAATTAAAAATATTTTAAATGATTTTTATGAAAGTGATGATTCAACACTTAAAGATTTTGTTCATACATATTGTATGAATAATGATGATTATATTGTTAATTTTATATATGATTTTTATCTTTACGCCAATTCTCAACTTAATTTTGATGATTTCATTAATAACTATAAGAAAAACTTTTTAGATGATAAAAAATTTAAAGATGACGTGGATTCGTTATATAAATTTTATAATGATCGCGTTCAAAGAATTAAAACTTTAGTTAATAGTTTAGAAGATGATCAAAATATAGATAAATTTAATAAATATTTTAATGAGATATTTCTTGCTAATAATCGTAAATCATTATTTGATGCTTTAAATAAAAAATTTTCTGGAAGAATACCAACACTTAAAAAAAGTAAAGTTTCTTATAATGACTTTAAATCATATAATGAAATTAAAGATTTAAGAGACGAAATTAAAGATTTTGATTTTCATGAAGAAGAATATTTTAAGTTTGATGTTCCTAACGCTCAAAAATTTATTCCTTTTGTTATTGATATAGTGAAAAAGGTTAAGGAACGTGTACTAAATTTTGAAAAAGTAAAAGGTTATTTTACTTTTAATGATATTGCACGTTTTGCATATAATATCGTTTCAAATAATGAAGAAATTAGAAATGAAATAAAAAAACAAATTAAACTTATATTTGTTGATGAGTGTCAAGATAACTCTGATTTACAAAATGATTTTTTATCATTAATTCAAAATGATAATTTGTTTTGTGTTGGAGATATAAAACAATCTATATATTTATTTAGGGGAGCAAATCCATCAGGTTTTGCAAAAAAATATAAAGATTATAAATCTAATATTGGTGGGCAAGCTATTGATTTAAATGATAATTTTAGAAGTAGAAAAGAAATCGTTTGTACTATTAATAATATTTTTAAAAAATTAATGACTGAAAATTTTGGTGGTGCTGATTATAGTAGATTCCATATCATTAATGCTAGTAATAAAGAATACGACACTGTTGGAAAAATTGATGGAGAACATGGAATTGTTACATTAACTGGAAATGGCGATAAAGATAACAAACAGTCAATTAGCGAATTAATTATTCCTGATATTAAAAAAAGAATCGCTAATCATCAAAAGATTTATGACCGCGAAACTAAAACAATTCGTGAGGTTACCTATAAGGATTTTGCAATTTTATCGCCAACTGGAAATAATGTGTGTGATAAATTAGAAAAAGAATTAAGTGCAGCTGATATTCCTTGTAACGCAATTTATGATGAAGAATTAACAAATGATGATTCTGTTATGGTTATTTTATCAATTATGAAAGCAATAAAAATCTTAAATTCTAAGATTAATAACGAAAACATAATTGATTTAAAACATTACTATGTTTCGATTGTTAGAAGTTTTCTTTATAGATATGATGATGATAAAATTTATCATTTAATAAAAGATGATTCATACAAAAACGATGATGTTTATTTAAAACTTCGTGAATTCGCAAATAAAAATAGAAATTTAAGTATCAAAGATTTATTTGAAAATATTATTAATGAATTCAATATTTTAGAAAATCTTAAATATTTTTCTAATCCTTTAATTTACATTTATAAAATAAATACATTCTTTGAAAAAATTGCTGTAATGGATAGTCTTGATTATGAAGTAGATGATTTTATCGAATATTTAGATAATTTAAGAGAAAATAAAATTAGTATGGACGTTAAACATTCTTCATTTTCAGATAATGCAGTTACTTTAACAACTATTCATAAATCTAAAGGTCTTGAATATAAAATTGTTTACTTAGTTAATTTAAAAGACCAAAGAAAAAATAATGATCAATATAAGGTCAATAATTTATATGGTGCATCTTTAAAATCTTTTGCTGGTAAACAGGCGATTCAAGTTATTTTGAGTAAAAACGAATATGAAAGAAAGTTTTATGAAGAAAAACTTCGTTTATTATATGTGGCGCTTACTAGGGCAGAAGATACGTGCATTATAGTTGATAATGAAGATATTCTTTCTGATGAAAAGAAGAAAGTTAGTAAAGAGAAAATTAACGGTGTAGGTAAATTTTTAATGAATAAAATTTGTGATATTAATTTTAAAGAGACTATGTATGCCTCAATGCCTCTTGATTTACCAACTTTAGATAAAAATAAAGTAATGCAAAATTTACAAAAAGATTGGGTTAGTGATTTTACTTTTAAGGAATTAAGTGGAATATCTTTTGAAAAAACAAAAGTTAAACATACTGCATCAAAAGATTTAAAACCTGGGACTAATTTAGATTATTTAGAAAAAGGAACCCATATGCATTTATTAATGCAAATAGTTGACTTTACAAAAAAGGATACAAGTTTTATTAACAATGAAGGTGAAAGAAAATTAATCAATAAAGTATTGAATAATGATTTATTTAAAAATGTTGATAAAGCTAAAATTTATAAAGAATATCAATTTATCGATTTAGAAAATAACAAAAATGGTGTAATTGATCTTCTCCTAGTTTTTCAAAATTTTGCATACGTTATTGACTATAAATTAAAAAATATAGATGATGATGCATATAAAAAACAACTTAAAGTGTATTATGATTTTGTTAAAACTTATATCAAAAAAGATACAAAATGTTTTTTACTTTCGTTAATTGATGGTGATGTAAAAGAGGTGATTATTGATGAATGAAGTTAAATTAATTGAAGATTTATATTGTGGGACTAGAGAAGAAGCAATTGAGGCAATAAATAAAAAAAGGCTTTGGATAGAGAATAAATTTTTTGTTAAAGGCAATATTGATTATATGAAGGATAGTGAAGGATTAATTCACTATCCTTTTATAGAGGCTCTTTTTGATAATGTTTTACTATTTAGCTCAGTAAATATGAATGCATCTCAAGATTTTAGTGAGGAAGAATGCAAAACTATAAATGAAACAAGTAAAGATTTAGCAGTTTTAAATTTATATAATCATTGTGATTTTGATAAAGAGACTTTATTTTATGTGGAATATAATTTTTCAAAAATTGAATTAAGTGCATATCATAATTTTGTCGCAAATATTTTTCATAAAATTCCTTATCGTTTACTTAATATTGATAAGAGTAAACTCAATGAATGTGGAGTTGATTTAATAAAAAGTTTGGTCGCTGGAAATATTGGTGAATCAATTCTCATTATTTCAAAAGATAAATTAGTTAATATGTGCTATGATTGTCATATATTAGAAAAAATTTATTATAGGAGAGGTATTGAAAAAGACCTTATTGAATCTTTAATAGAGATAGCTAATAAAAATGATGTTGAATTAGAGGAAATAGATGAAGACGAAAAAACTAACTAGACAAAATTTTGAGGAAATCTTAAATGAGTTAAACGCCCCTAAAGATATTGATATTAAATATCTTTATGATATTTATGATGCAGTTATAGATGCTATTGATCTTGTTATTTCAAATGTTGCTAATTTTAAATTCATACCAGTTAATAATGTTGTGGTAATTTTATATATCATTAATGAATTTCTTTATAGTGTTAATAATCTTCCAAAAGAGAAAAAAGAAGATTTCATGAATGATGATGATATGTCTAGTATGCTTGCATCAGTTTGTTGCGATAAATATTTAACAAATGAGCAACTTAATTATAAATCGAAAACTTTTTTAAATAGATTTGAACCACCTATTTCAACTTTAAGTTTATATTTAAATTTTACGTTAAATACAATTAATCAAATTCGAGTTAAAGATCAAAAAAGCGAACTTGTTAAACGTATGCTTTTTAAGGCTTTTTCTTTATCTAAATGTATTACGGATTTACTTCTTGGTGGATATGAGACTGAGGCATTTTCAACATGGAGAACTCTTCATGAAAATGAGTCGATTTTGATTTGCTTAATTAAATATGGTAAACCTATGTTTGATGAATATTTTAAGCATATAAGTTATGTTTTAGCTTATAGGCATCAATTAAAACAAGAAGAACAAGATAAAATTTTTGTGCAAATAAAAGAAGAAATGAAAGCTCATAATTTAAAGAGCAAAGATATGAAAAAATTTATCGAATATGGATATTTATATACAATAAAAAATTTTGAAGAAGATCAATATAAATTGAATTTTAGAGATGGTGTTGAAAAGGCTGCAGGTCTTTCAAGTTATGCAAAAGTATATGAAATGTGCAGTGAAATTGCTCATTCATCGCCATTACTTCTTTTATCTGATAAAAGATATTTTATGCCTATAACACTAATTAATTTATATGAATCTTTCTTTAGATTAGAACAAATTTTTGAAGCACATTTTAAAAATTATTCTTCTGAAAAAGATTTTATTGCTTACGAAAATTTAAAAAAAGTTTATATGAAACAACTTTTAGCTATATATGATGACATTAAAAAAAGATTCCTGATTTTACAATCAAGGAATCTTCAAAATAAGAAAATCGATGAAAATAAATAGATTTATTCTTCGTAGCTGCTTCCACCAATAAATTCACAAATTAATGAATTACATGGAATGCATCTTGTGTCATCAATATTTTTAAAATATTTTATTAATCTTGTAAGTCGCTCAACATCTGGATAATAAATTGAGTCTTTATCGACACTCTTTAAAAGTGGAATAGCATATTTTTTAAGGACGGAAATTTCATAAGGTAAGAAGCTATCAAAAACATAATCGGCATCTTCTTGAGTTTTATAAATCCATCTAAATTCACCTTTTCTTACGCTTGGCCACATTGAAAATGTTTCTTCTGCAGGTGCTTCACGATATTTAAAATCGCGAACCAAACGTCTTAAAAGACGAACATCTGTTATCGAAATAGGATTTTCGTAATCGAGATTTAATTGAACTTGTGGAGAAATAAATATCTTGAACTTATTATTTTTTGGAATAAGGTTGGTCATTTTTTCATTTAAGGCATGAATTCCTTCAACAATGATTGGATCTTTTGATGATATTTTTAGTGTTCTACCAACTTCTCTTTTATTAACTTTAAAATCAAATTTTGGAAGATTAACTTCTTTTCCATTTAAAAGATCAATCATATTTTCATTAAATAACTTAATGTCTAAACAATCAATGTGTTCAAAGTCTAATTGTCCATTTTCATCGACGGGCATTTTATCTTTTGAAAAGTAATAGTCATCTAGTGATATTCTAATTGGATTAAATCCCCTAGATTTTAATTCATCGCATAAACGATTGGCAAAAGTTGTTTTTCCAGATGATGATGGACCTGCAATACAAATAAGACGTGTATCTTCGATTTGTTTCTCGATTATATCGCCTAAATGGACAAGCATTCTATAATGTTTATCTTCACAAATGTTTATTAAATTCGCTGCAGTTGGTGTTTTAATCATGTTATTGATATCACTAACTAATCCAAGATTTACCTTTTTAGCCCATTGTCCAGATTCTGTTAAACTTTTTGCAAAATTTGGTTCCTCAGTAAATGGAGGTATTTCACCATTTGATTCAGCTCTTGGATAAGAAATTAAAATACCAGGATAATAATTTCTTAATTTGAATTTTTTAATATATCCAGTTGATGGAACCATGTGTCCAAAAAGATAATTTTTATAACCGTTACAAACATAAAAATGTACAGTTTTTTCTGGACGATATTTTAAAATTTCAATTTTATCTATAAGATTAAAATCCCTATAAACTTTTTCGGCTTCCTCGTTTGTTACAATTATTTTTTCAAATGGATAATTTGCAGAAACAATTTCTTGCATTTTCTTTTCAATTTTATTACAAACATCGTATGGAATTGGTGTACCATTTGCATCTCGTGCAAATAAAGAACGAGAGACACTATATGATAGTTTCATTCTTAAATCAGGACAAACAAGATGGGCAGCATATAAGAATATAAATAATAAACTTCTTCTATATTGACCAATTGCGCAGCTATCCTTTAATGTTAAAAAATCAACTGTTGCATCATAATAAACTTCATAATCGAGTTCGCGGACTCGATTATTAACCTTAGCAGCAATATAATCAGTATTACCATTTGTGAGATCACTTAATTTAACTTTTTTTTCGAAAGTTAATTCTTTACCATTTACTTGAATTTTGAACGACATAAAACTCCTTTCACATAAACATCTATTCATATAAAGATTTTAAATTTATAAAGTTATTAAAAATAATTCAAATATATTGATTATTATTCTCTAAGAATCAGATATATTAAATATTATAATATTTAAAAATAAAAGAAAAGTTGTTATCATATTTTTGTATGATTTTATTAATGTTAACAGACGCAAAACAATTCTTTAAAGATTTATGGGATTCTATATTTAAATTTTGGTTTACAAGCGAAAGTGGAGATGCTCCATATATCTATAATGCTTTAGCCGCTCTTATATGGTTAATTCTTGGATATTTTTTAATAAAACTTATTTTAGCTATATTAAGAAAAGCTATGAAACTTGGAAAGAAGGAAAAAGGAGTTATTACTGTTAAATCCTTTGTTTTAGATGTTTTAAAAGTTTTTCTTTATTTAATAGATTTAGTAATTATTTTAAAAATATTAAGAATTGAGATGTCTGGAGCAAGTACTGTTTTTAGTAGTGCAATAATTGCGATTGGTTTATCACTTCAAGATTTAATCGGTAATTTTGTAAGTGGTTTAATTATTTTGAGTGGTAAATATTTTGCAATTGGCGATTATATTAGTGTTAAAGATTGTGCTGAAGGTGAAGTGCAAACAGTACGTTTTATATTTACCACATTAAAAACATATACTGGACAAAAAGTTATTATTTCAAATTCAGCAATTATAAAAAGTGTTATCACAAATTATAGTGTTAATCCATATAGATTAGTAAGAATAGATTTAACATTTTCTTATTTAGAGAAACCTGATGTGATTAGAAAACTTTTGTTAAATCTTGCAAAAAAGGAAAAACAAGTTTTAAAATACCCAGAACCTACGGTTAATATTACAAGTTTAGACAAAAATGGTGTAATATATTCTTTGGTTTGCACATCTGGTACAAATGATTATTGGGGAATTTTGTATAGCTTAAATGAAAGAATTGTTAAAGAATTACAAAATTCTAAAATTCTCGTCCAACCTAATAAAGTTGAACTTATTGGTGTAGAACCTGTAAAAAAGATTTAAAAGGAATTATTGATGAAAAACTTATTTAAAACAAAGAAAAGTACTTTTATAAGTTATAGTGTTATTTGCTTAATTTTAATAGCAATTTCTTTGTTGTTTTTACTTATAAATTGTTATGAAGTAACTATGATTTTAAGTGTTACATCTTTTGTAAATTTGTTTTATTTATTATTAATTCTTTATTTTGGAGCTGATCCAAAAACAAAAATTTTAGCTAAAGGTAAAAATGTGGCTATTTTTACGGTTTTAAGAACTTTAATTGCTATATTGTCCCTTACTTTTGCTACTTTATGCTTATTATTTACAAAAAATGCAATGTTTGATTCTAAATATAGGATGCTTTTTATTTTAATTAGTTTAGTTCCTTATTTTTTAGCAATTGGATCATTTAATTTTTATTCAAAATTAGGAGAATAAGATGATATTTGCAAAAACAGTAAACGATAAAATTAATGAAATGTTTAATTTAGAATTTAGTCCGCAACTTTTTGTGTCGCTTTTAGTAATGCTCTTAGTTTTGATTATTTTTTTAATAATTGGGCATAAAGCTAAAAAAGCTAAAATAGATGAAAAACCTAAAGGATTATTCTTAATTGGAATATTATTTTTCCAATTAATTGATGGATTGACTCTCTCAATTATGGATAAAAAATATCGAAATTTTACTCGTATTATTTTAGTTATTGCTCCTTATATATTTATTTCATTTATTATAAGCTTAACTGGTTTACCTTCCCCAATTGTTTATCTTGCGACACCTCTTTCTTTAGCTTTAATTACTTTTTCTCAAGTGCATTACACAGCTATTAAAGAAAATAGATGGGGATATTTTAAAAGATACGTTGAACCAGTTGCAGTATTTTTACCAATAAACTTAATTTCGATGTGGGCTCCAACTCTTGCCCTTACTTTCCGTTTATTTGGTAACGCAATAAGTGGTTTTTGTATTATGAATATTGTTTATTATAGCCTTGAAACTTTAAGTAATTTTATATTTACTGGAGATATGATTACTGGTGCAATCGGTGTGCAATCAATATTTATAGCGCCAATTATTACACCAGTTTTACATCTTTACTTTGATTTATTTAGCGGTTTTATCCAAACTTTAGTTTTCTCAATATTAACTTTAATTTATGTCTCTCAAGAACAAGCTTCTGAAGATGACAATCAAATTATAGAAGAAGTTACATCTTATTAATCAATATAGAAAGGAGTTATTTATGGAATATTTATACTATATTGGAATTGGAATTTGTATGCTTGCAACATCTGGAAACGCTCTTGGCGAAGCATGGCTTTGTGGAAAAGCAATTGATGGTATGTCAAGAAATCCAGAAATGTATGCTAAACTTAGAACAGCTATGATTCTTGGATGTTCACTTGTTGAAACAACAGCTATTTATTGTTTATTAATGTCAATTTTAATGTTATTTGTTCACTAATTTTATTCAAATTTTAAAAAGAAAGGAGTTTATATGAAAAATAAAAAAGCAATATTACTTTTAAGTTTTATTGGATGTCTTTTTTTACTTTCTTCATGTGATACAACAAATTTAGGAGAGAGCTTTAAGACTTCAATAATTGATGCTTTAGTTCCTAACTTTTGGGCTTTTTTAACTCAATTTTTAGCACTTATTGTTTTAATTGTCCTAGTTAGTGTTTTTGCATATAAACCTATAAGAAATTATTTAGATAAGAGAAGTGAATATTTAGCAAACGAAGTAAAAGACGCTAATAAAAATAATGCTCTTTCAAAAATGAAGCTTGAAGAAGCAGAAAGAAAAATTGCTGAATCAAAAAAAGAAGCAGCAAATATTATCGATAACGCTAAAAATGAAGCCAATATTGAAAGAAAGAAGATTTTAGATAAAACTAATGAAGATATCATTAAATTAAAAGCTAAATCTGAAGAAGACATAAAACTTCAAGAAGAAAAAGCTCAAAAAGATATTGAAAGATCAATTGTTTCAATTGCTCTTGATGCTTCTAAACAAGTTTTATCGCGTGAAGTTAATGAAGATGATAATAAAAAAATTGTTGAAGATTTTGTTTCGACTCTTAATGAGTCTAATAGTAAAAACGAGGTTAAGTAATGAATGATCTTTATAACCGTTATGCTCTAGCTTTACTTGATATTGCTAAAGAAGAAAATAAAGTAAAAGAATATCGTGAAGAAATTCTTTCTTTTAAAATGGTTTTAAAAGAGAATCCAAGATTGATTAAATTATTTTCAAGCTACAATATCTCTATTGAAGATAAAAATCATTTAATTGATGAACTTAGTAAATATTATTCAGAGAATATCATTAATTTTATTAAAGTGATTCTAAAAAATGACCGTGCATATTTTTTATATAGCATATTTAAAGAAACTTTGATGAGATTTGATGATTATTTATTAATTGAACAAGGAACAATTTATTCAACAATACCTTTAACTAAAAAGGATATTGAAAAAATTAGTTTAGCAATTGAAAAAAATACACATAAGAAAGTTGTTTTAAAAAATGTTATAGATAAATCACTTATTGGTGGTATAAAAGTGGTTTTAAAAAATGACATTTATGATGCTTCTATTTTAAGTAAAGTTAATGCTTTAAAAGAAACATTACTAAAGAAAGGAAACTAGGTATGGAAATTAAAACTAGGGAAATTTCATCTTTAATAAAAGAAGAAATTAAACATTTTGATAAGAAAATTGAATATAGCAATGATATTGGAACAGTTGTTACAATTGGTGATGGTATTGCTCTTGTTTATGGTTTAGATAATGCTATGCTTGGTGAACTTTTAGTGTTTCCTCAAGATGTTTATGGCATGGTTATGTCTTTAGAAGAAGAATCAGTTGGTGTTGTTTTATTAAGCGATACACAAAATATCGTTGAAGGTGACATTGTTAAAAGAACTGGAAAAGTTGTTGAAGTTCCAGTAGGAGATTGTTTACTTGGAAGAGTTGTAAATGCTTTAGGACAACCAATCGATGGTGGAGATGAAATTAAATATACTAAAACCTCACCAATTGAAAAAATTGCCCCTTCAATTATGAAAAGAAAATCAGTTAGTGAACCACTTGAAACTGGTATTAAAGTCATTGACGGACTTATTCCAATTGGTAAAGGTCAACGTGAACTTATTATCGGTGACCGTCAAACAGGAAAAACTGCTATAGCAATTGATGCTATCATCAATCAAAAAGGCAAAAATGTTAAATGTGTTTATGTCGCAATTGGACAAAAAAATAGTAGTGTAGCTCGTATTGTAGAAAAATTAATACAAAGTGATGCTATGAGTTATACAACTGTTATTAACGCAAATGCTAGTGAAATTGCTCCATTACTTTATATAGCGCCATATGCTGGAATCACTATGGCTGAAGAGTGGTGTAACAATAAAGAAGATGTTTTAATTGTTTTTGATGATTTAAGTAAACACGCTGTTGCTTATCGTACATTATCATTACTTTTAAAACGTAGTCCAGGAAGAGAAGCTTATCCTGGTGATATTTTCTATTTACATTCAAGATTACTTGAAAGATGTTGTAGATTGGATCCATCAATTGGTGGAAGTATTACTGCTCTACCTATTGTTGAAACGCAAGCTGGAGATATTAGTGCCTATATTCCTACAAATGTTATATCAATTACTGATGGACAAATCTTTTTAAGTGATGATTTATTTAATATTGGTCAAAGACCAGCAGTAAATACTGGTTTATCGGTTTCTCGTGTTGGAAGTGCAGCTCAATTTAAAGCCGAAAAGAAAGTCACTTCCTCTCTTAAAATGAAATTAGCAAATTTTAGAGAACTTCAAAGTTTCTCTCAATTTGGTAGTGATCTTGATGAAAGCACTAAAAAAATTATTCATCATGGCGAAATTTTAATGGAAGTTTTAAAACAAAAACAATATGATCCATATCAAGTTGATAGACAAGTAATTGAAATATTTACAGCCCAAAATGATTATTTAGATGATCTTGTAGTAAAAGACGTTAAACCATTTTTAAATGATTTATATAGTTATATTGAAAAATTTGACCATGAAATAATTGATAATATTTTAAAGACTAAAGATATTAAAAAACCTGAACGTGATCATTTACGTGAAGTAATTGAAAAATTTAAAAAAGAAAGAAGTTTAACCAGTGGCCCAAAGCTTAGCTAGAGTAAAACACCGTATCTCAGCGGTTGAATCTACACGAAAAATCACTAATTCAATGAAATTAGTAAGTAGTGTAAAATTGCGTAAAATGAATAAAGTTATAAATCTCCAAGCGCTTTATTTTAGTGCGATGGAACGAGCTTTAAATGACGCCATTTTTTATAATAAATTAAATACTGATGATCATTATGATTCAATATTTGTAAAAGAAAATAAAAGTAGCGATAAATCACTTTATATTCTTGTTAGCTCAAATATGGGTTTATGTGGTTCTTATAATAATGAAATTGTTAAATTTTTGAAGAATTTATATAAAAATGGCGATGAAATTATTGTAATTGGTGAAAAGGGATTTAATTATCTTACTAATGAAAACCTACCTTTAAATACAAATTTCATTCATTTAAGAAATGATTTAACACTTAGTTCGACAAGAGTTTTAACAGATTACGTAATGAACGAATATAAAAATGGTAAGTATAAAAAAATATCAATTGTTTTTATGAAATATAAAAACTCAATTGCTTTTATACCTACCGAAAATGTCCTTTTACCAATAATTCCAAAAGTTAATGAAAAAGCTATATATTCACCAATTTATGAACCTAGTAAAAAAGATGTTCTTGATGAAATTATTCCTCAATACATTAATGCATTAATTTATGGAGATTTATTTAGTGCTTTTTTAAGTGAAGAATCTAGTAGAAGAAATTCGATGGATGCTGCAGATAAAAGTGCAAAAGATTTAGTTGATAAACTTAAATTAGAATATAACAAAGCGCGTCAACAAGAAATTACTCAAGAAATTACCGAAGTTGTAAACGGAAGTAAAGCTGTTAAATAGGAGGCAAAGTATATGAAATTAACTAAAGAAAAAAATGTAGAAGTTAAAACACAAAATAATGATTTTGGTTTTATTACTCAAGTTGTTGGACCAATTGTTGATGTTTGTTTTCCTGAAGGTGGTCTTCCTGAAGTTTTAACTGCTTTAAAAATTCCTTTACCAAATGGTGGTGAATTAATTACTGAAATAGAACAACATATTGGTGATGATACTGTAAGATCAGTTGCTATGGGACCAACTGAGGGTTTAGCTAGACATATGAAAGTTATTAATCTTCATCACCCAATTGAAGTTCCTGTTGGTAATGCAACACTTGGAAGAATGTTTAATGTTTTAGGGAAACCTATTGATGAACTTCCTGTAACTGATGAATTAAAGAATGCTAAACATATGTCTATTCACCGTGAACCTCCTGCATTTGATGAACAAGTTACAAAAGCGCAAATGCTTGAAACCGGTATTAAAGTTATTGACTTACTTTGTCCTTATGTTAAGGGTGGAAAAGTTGGTCTTTTTGGTGGCGCAGGTGTTGGAAAAACCGTATTAATTCAAGAATTAATACATAATATTGTTACCGAACAACATGGTATTTCTGTTTTTGCTGGTGTTGGTGAAAGAAGTCGTGAAGGAAATGATTTATATAATGAAATGAAAGCAACTGGAGTTTTAAGTAAAACATCCCTGGTCTTCGGTCAAATGAACGAACCACCAGGAGCAAGAATGAGAGTTGCTTTAACCGCTTTAACAATTGCTGAACATTTTAGAGATGCCATGAATATGGATGTCTTATTCTTTATTGATAATATTTTTAGATTTACACAAGCTGGTAGTGAAGTTAGTGCTTTAATTGGCCGTATGCCAAGTGCAGTTGGTTATCAACCAACTTTAGCTACCGAAATGGGCCAATTACAAGAAAGAATTACGTCAACTAAAAATGGTTCAATTACCTCTATTCAAGCCGTTTATGTTCCAGCTGATGATTTTACAGATCCAGCTCCAGCTACAACCTTCTCTCACCTTGATAGTAAAACAGTTTTAGATAGAACAATTGCCTCTTTAGGTTTATATCCAGCAGTTGATCCACTTGAATCTTCATCAACAATATTAGATCCAAATATTATTGGTCAAGAACATTATGATGTGGCGCGTGGCGTACAAGCAATTCTTCAAAGATATAAAGAATTACAAGATATTATCGCTATTTTAGGTATTGAAGAACTTGGTGAAGAAGATAAGAAAATTGTTGCTCGTGCAAGAAGAATTAGAAACTTTTTAAGTCAACCATTCCATGTTGCAGAAGCTTATAGTGGGTATAAAGGAGTTTATGTAAAGGTTGAAGATACTGTAAGAAGTTTCAAGGCTATCTTAAGTGGTGCCTATGATGATTATCCAGAAAGCGCCTTCTTATATGTTGGAACAATTGATGACGTTAAAAAAGAAGAAAAGGTAGATAATGAAAAGTAAGTTTCCATTTAAAATAATAAGTGCCGATGGCAAAGTGTTTACTGATAATATTGATGAATTATATGTAACTACCAAAAATGGTGTTATTGGTATTTTAAGTGGACATTTTCCTTTAGTAGCTATTGTAGAAATTTCGATAATTAAAATTATTAAAGATAATGTCGTTAGCTATTTTTCAATTTCGGGTGGAGTGTTAAATGTTGAAAAAGATAATGCATATATTCTTGCAGATACATTTGAAAAACCATCTGAAATAGATAAAGAAAGAGTACTTAAATCAAAACATGAAGCGGAAGAAAAATTAGCTAAACTTAGTAAAGAAGACGTTATAGCCTTCAAAAATGCTGAATTTCAATTAAAAAAAGCTCTTAACCGAATTCGATTAGTAAAGTAAAATAATAGTATAGGGAGAGTACTTATGAAAAACTTTATATTCATTTCACCGCATTTCCCTGATTCTTATTGGAAATGGTGTCTTGCACTTAAAAATCGTGGTTTTAATGTTTTAGGAATTGGAGATGCTCCATATAATGAAATTCCTGAACAATGCAGATATTCTCTAACTGAATATTATTGTTGTGCTAATATGAACGATTACGAAAACGAAAAACGTGCTGTTCAATATTTTAAAGATAAGTATGGAGAGATTGATTTTCTTGAATCAATGAATGAGTATTGGCTTGAAAAAGATTCGATGCTTAGAAGAGATTTTAATGTTAAACACGGTATTCGCTATGATGAAATTCAAAAATATAAACTTAAAAGCCAAGAAAAGAAATATTTTGAAGAAGCTGGGGCGAAAGTTGCTAGTTGGATTTTAGTAAATACCAAAGATGATATAGAAAAAGTTAAAGAATTTGCTAAAAATGTTGGATATCCAATTTTTGCAAAACCAAATAATGGTGTAGGTAGTCAAAATACTTTTAAAATAAAAAACGAAGAAGATATTGTTAAATTTTTTGACAATAAAGTAAGTGGTGATTATATTGTTGAAGAATTTATTGATGGAACAATTGTAAGTTATGATGGAATTACTAATAGTAAAGCAGAAGTTATTTTTGATGATTCAGAAGTATTTTCTCCATCAGTAGCGGATATTGTTAACGATAATTTAGATGAATTTTATTATTGTTTACCAAAAGTTCCTGATGATTTTAAGGAACTTGGACAAAAAGTTGTTAAAGCCTTTAATGTTCAAAATAGATTTTTCCATATTGAGTTTTTTAGAACTAGTAAAGATAGTCCTAAATTTGGACCAAAAGGATCTTTAGTTGCACTTGAGGCGAATATGCGTGCACCTGGCGGATATACTCCTGATTTAATTAATTTTGCAAATAGTGTATCTTGTTACAATATTTATGCTGATAGTTGTGCATATGATGAAAATCGTGAAGATATGACAAAGCAAAAATTTTATGCAATAACTTCATCTCGTAGATATAGATTCAATTATAAACATACTCAAGATGAAATTTTAGTTAAATATCGAAATAATATTTGTATGTATGGAGTTTATCCAAAAGTATTAAGTGATGATATGGGTGACACATATTTCTTTGCTAAATTTTTAACACTTGATGAAGCTAAAGAATTTGATAAATTTGTAAGAGAAAAAAACTGATTAGTGAAAGCTAATCAGTTTTTAAATTGTTCTAATTTTGTTCGTTCAAATTTTTCATCAGCGATTTTTTTATAAATATCGTCGCCTCTTTTTTCTAATAAATATTGTGCCCAATAATAAAATAATATATCTTGGAATTTAACAAATATATCAACTCTTTTCTTTTTCATTTGGTTATATCGATAACCAAAATATTTAGTAAGGAAAAATACTTCTTGTTCTTCGCTTAAGTTATTTTCACTTACAAATGATGCTAAATCAAAATAAGGATTATTCATAGCACTATATTCCCAATCAATAAATACAACATCATTAAATCTAAAAAGTAAATTATCTTTTACTAAATCATTATGACATAAAGTCATAGGTGTTTTCGAAAATATTCTTCGAACTTCTTTAATAACTTTCTTTTCGTAATTTTCTTCAAGATGTAAGTGCATTGGTGTTCCTTCTTTATAAACTTTAAGCTTATTAAACATCATATAGCCAAAGTTTACTGTTATATTAGAGTTATGGAGTTTTTTAAGTTTTTTTGCAACATACAAAATTTGTTCATTTGTAGGAGTATTAACATATTTTCGAGTATTATGGACAAATTTTGTAATTTTAACACCAGTTTCAACATTAAAATTAGCAAGTTTTTCGCTAATTGATAAGGGTTCAATTTTTTTATAAATTTGTTCTTCTTTTTTAAAATCGGTAGTTGGATCTTTATTTTCCCTTGGAATCCTTATCACAAAAGCATCATTAATTAAATAATTTAAATTGTTATATCCAGTTTTTAAAAAAGAAGATGATCTAACCTTCTTATCCAATGTTTTCTCAAATAAATCTTTAATCTTTTGGTCCATAATAATATAGGTATATAATACTAAAAAGAGATAGGATTGTTAAGATTAAAAAATGAATGGAATTATATTGTACCGACCTGAAAAACCAGCCAATTTAGGGAATATTATGAGAACATGTGCTGCTACATCAACTAAACTTTTTGTGATAGGACCTTTATCATTTGAGTTAAATGATAAATCTTTAAAAAGAGCAGGTATGGACTATATTAATGAACTTGATTTTAAGTATTATAAAGATTATCAAAGTTTTGAAGAAGAATTTAAAAATAAGAATATTTTTTATATTACGAGATATTCAGAAAATATATACACTTCAGCTAATTTTTCTAATATTGTTGAAGATACTTATTTAATGTTTGGAAGAGAATCAACCGGGATACCACATGATATTTTACGTGCTAATTTATCTAAAACCTTAAGAATACCAATGTCTGCTTCTGCTAGAAGTCTTAATTTATCAAATAGTGTAGCAATTGTTTTATATGAAGTTTTAAGGCAACAAAAATTTTATGGACTTGCCACTAAAGAAGAAATAAAAGGCAATGATTTTTTAATTAAAGAAAAAGATTAAAAGCGTTTAGCATTTAATATATAATTTCGCATATCTTCTCGGACATTATTTATGTGATATGTTTCATAAGAATTCATTTTTACTTGTCCTAAAATAGAAGTTTTTCTTAAATTTGAAACTTTAGTATAAATAACATCGCCATCTTGGCATTTAGCTAAAAATATCGCGATTTCGCAAGCAAATTGAATAATGTCATCACTAGGATTTTCATTAAATATTATTATGTGTGGTCCATGAGATTTATTAATGTGTAAAAAATAATCTTTTTTAGTCGCAATATTAAATGTTAATTCATTATTTTGTATATTATTTTTTCCAAAACCTATTTTTGTTCCTTTATAAATAACATATGATGGTCTAGAAGCTTTAATTGTTTTCTTTTTTATATTTTTATTTGAAATCTTTATTAATTTTGATTTAGAAAGTTCATCAATTAATTCAAGATATTCAGTTTCGTTATAATAATCAATTGTTGATAAGACATTATCTAGGTAAGCAATTTGATTTTTGGTTTCTAATATATATTTTTTAGAGGCTTCTTCAGTTAATTTACTTTTCTTATAAACTTTATAGAAATATTGAAGATTTTGGGCTGGAGTAAATTCCTCCTTAAGAGGTATATTTTCGCCATTATAAACAAAATATTTATCACCTTTTTTAACCTCTTGCATGCACATTTTTAAATAATCCCCATATTCAAGGTATTTTTTATGGTTTATAGCTTCTAAACTTTCTTTTTCTAAAGCATCAAGTTTCTTTATTAAAGATTTTCTTTTTCTTTTTATAAGAGAAAGTAAACTTGCATATTTTTCTTTAAGATAAAGTTCAGAAATATTAAGAATATATTCATTGATAGCTTCTTGATCACTCTTAGTAAAATCTTTTACAAAAGGAATTGGTTTAGGTGCTTCATATTTTAAATTATTTAAAATAGGACGATTAGTATCCATTCCTCTTAATTTTAAAGCATCAACAATAAGACCATTAGAAACTAAAATAATATTTGTATTGCTTTTAAATAATTCAACAATTAAATCATATGAAACTTTGTCGTATGTATCGGTTGTTTTAATAAAGCTTAAACATAATATATTATCATTATTAATAAGTGTAGAACCTCTAAACATTGCGTTCATTAATTTGCTTTTTAAATGTTGAAAAAACACTCCATTTATATTTTCGAGAAATTTTTGATTTATTGTTTCAACAAATGGATTCTTTAAATTAATAGAGATAAGCAAGGAAGTTGATTTTCCTTTTGAAAAACCAAGTAAAAAATCAAAATTACTTATTTGTTGAAATTTATTCAAAAATGAATCTTTAAATAAATCATTTATTTCGTTACTTTTTTCTTTTAAGTGTTCAATTGTATTCATGATAAATATTATGATATTAAATAATTAAAAAATAAACATACATATTTATAAAATATTTATGATTTCGTTAATAAACATTTATTGATATAAATGCTAAAAATATATGTCTATTGCTTTAAAAAACTAATTTTTATATAATTTTAGCAATATGAAAAAGGGAATAATTGTTATACTTAGTGGTCCTAGTGGAGTTGGAAAAGGTACAGTTAGAACATTCTTGATGAAAGATAAAAGTCTTAATCTTGAATTCAGTGTTTCTATGACTACTAGAAAGCCTAGAGTAGGGGAAGTAAATGGTAAGGATTACTTCTTTGTTAGCAAAGAAAAATTTGATGAAGCTGTAAAAAATGATGAATTGCTTGAATATGCCGATTTTGTAGAACATAGTTATGGCACTCCTAAAAAGTACGTTGAAAAGCTTCTTGATGAAGGGAAAAATGTTCTTTTAGAGATTGATACAAATGGTGCTTGTCAAGTTATGAATAAATGTAATAGCAGTGATTATGTATCAATTTTCTTAGTTTGTGAAAACTTTGATGAATTAGAAAGAAGAATTAGAGGTCGAAAAAGTGAGACTGAAGAAGTAATTCAAGAAAGACTTAAAAAAGCTAAGAAAGAACTTTTATTAGAAAAATATTATCAACATGTCGTATTAAATGATAAGCCAGAAAGAGCTGCTAAAGAAATTGCTACTATTATTAAAAATAAATTAGCAAGCAAATAGTTTATAGGAGGGTTTTATGATAACAATTACAATTTTAGGAATTGATCCATATTTATTAAGACAAATTAGTAAAGCTGCTACCGGAAAATTAGCAGATATATATGAATGTAGCAAAGATGATATAGATTTTTTTGCTCCAGAAGGTCTTTTAGTTCATGATGGATTAGAACAAAATATATGGAATGTTATTGTTAGAGTTCATGCCCCTTTAAAAGTAAAGGTAATGGAAGAAAAAGCCGCTAAAATTATTCATGAATTTATAAAAGACGTGGTTGTTAATATGCAAATTGAATTTTATTATTACAGCATGGATAATCGTTATGTATTTAATTCAAAAGATCACCCAAGATTTATGACTGAAGAGAATACTGTTTATGAAGATGATCAAGAATTTGAACAAGAAACAGGTGAAGAACCATATTTAGGTGATGTTTTTGCTGAATTTAACGAAATGGTTAAAGATCAAGAAAAGAAGAAAAAATAATGTCAGTCCTTCAAGATAGTTATGAAATAATTAGTTATATGCTTATAAATAAAAAAACATTTAATAAATCATTAAATGCTTTTTTTACTACGAATGTAAGAAATGACGATGAATTAAAAAAATTCATCAAGGTATATATATTATTTTTTAAAAAATATTATTATTTTGAAGCTTTAACAAAAGAATTATTAACTAAAGCAACACCAAGTTTAATTACTTATATTGGTATTACTTTAATTAATGTAAGACTTTTAAATGTTGATATAGATGAAGCAATAGAATTTATAAAAAACGCTTTAAAAAAGAATAAAGAAAAATATAGTGATGAAATTGAAAAAGCAATCATTGATTTTAAAAATAAAAAAGAATATCCATTAAATAATATTAAAAAAGGTAGTGTTGAATCATTATCAGTATTTTTTAATTTACCTTTATGGTTTATTAAGATGACTCTTGCTCAACATGGTTTAGAAAAATCTAAATTAATTTTTGAGAGTTTTAAAAATAAAAAATATGTTCAATATTTTTTAAAATCTAAATTAGTTGATTTAGATTCGGTTGATGAAGAACTAAATAAAAAATTTACATTAGATACTAAAACTAATCTTTATTTAACAAGCGAATCAGATAATGAATTAATTAAAAATAAAACATACGTTAAAACGTCTAGTTTTTATGAAGAAATTTTTAAAAATGATTTAAAACTTATAAATAAATATATTACTTTATATCAAAATGAAGATAGTAATTTTTTCTATAGATTTTTAAATCAATATTTATATTTAAATAATGTAATTAATTTTGCAGTTGATTCTTTTTATAACGTTAAAGACGCAATTACTGTCGTTGCTCAAAAACGAATAAATGATTTATTTGTTTATGAATCAACACCTAATGAATTAATTTCTCATCTTTCTTTTAAACAAGATGCTATATTTTATGCTGCAAAATCAACGTATTTTGAAGAATTTTATTTTAAACCAGAATATCGAGTTCTTTTTGATACTGAATTAATTGATAAATTTATTAAAGAACAAAAATCTTCTTTAAAAGAAATTTCAAGTTATGTTGAAAATGGCGGAAGGTTAATCTATCTTGTTGAAACAATAGATATTAAAGAAACTAGTAAAGTTATAAGTGCTTTTTTAAGTGAAAATAACGATTTTATATTAGAAAAAGAAGAATTTATTATTCCAAATGAAGAAAATTCTTCATTTGGTTATTACGCGATTTTAAAGAGGGAAAATCATGCTTAATCTTTATGGTTTTACAATTGATGCTTTAGAAAAGCAAATGGAAAGTGAAGGACAGAAGAAATTTCGTGCAACCCAACTTTTTAAATGGATTTATGAAAAAAATGCTACTAATTTTGATGAGATGAGTGATATATCAAAAACTTTTAGAGAAACACTAAAAGCTAAATATTCACTTAGAAAGCCATCAATTTTTAAAAAGCAAGTTTCTAGTGATGGAACAATTAAACTTCTTTTAGAACTTGAAGATCACAATAAAATCGAAACTGTTTTAATGCGATATAATTATGGCGATGTTGCCTGTGTTACAAGTGAAGTTGGTTGTAATATGGGATGTGCTTTTTGTGCTTCTGGATTGCTAAAAAAGAAAAGAGGCCTAGAAATACACGAATTAGTTGGACAAATTTTAGTATTAAATGATTTATTAAGAGAAGAAGGTAATGGTGAAAAAATTACTCATGTTGTTGTTATGGGAACAGGCGAACCTTTTGATAACTATGATAATGTTATATCTTTTATTAGAATAATTAATCATCCTCATAGTTTAGCGATTGGTGCAAGACATATTACTGTTTCAACATGTGGTATTGTTGATAAAATAAGAGAGTATGCTCATGAAGGTCTTCAAATAAATTTAGCAATTTCATTACATGCTCCAAATGATGAAATTAGAAACAAAATAATGCCAATTTCGTTAAAATATAATTTAGAAGATTTAATGGATGCGATAAAATATTATGAGAAGGAAGCTGATAGGAGAGTAACCTTTGAATACATATTGCTAAAAGACATTAATGACTCGGTAGAAGATGCAAAAGAACTTGCTAGACTTATACGAGGAACAAAAGCTTATGTAAATTTAATTCCCTATAATCCTATAAAAGAATTAAAATATAAAAGAAGCAGTAATGAAAACGTCCATGCTTTTATGAATATGTTATTATCTTGTGGGATAAATGTAACTATTCGTAAAGAATTTGGAACAGATATTGATGCTGCTTGTGGACAATTGAGAGCAAAAAATGAAAAAAAGATTTAATGGAACATATTCTTGCCTAAAAGATATTGGCAAAGTTCGTGTAACAAACGAAGATGAATGCAGAATAATGGTTAATCCGCAAGGTGATGTTTTAATGATGGTTGCTGATGGGATGGGTGGTCATAAAAAAGGTGATTATGCATCACAAGAAACCATTAATTATCTTAATGATTTATTTAAAACAAAATCTAAGTTTCATAGTCAATTAGAAGTTATTTTTTGGTTAAAAAGAGCTATTAAAGATGTTAATTCCCACATATATTCAATTGGTAGTAAAAAAATTCAATATAGTGGAATGGGCACTACTTTAGTTTTAGCTTTTATTTATAAAAATAAATTAATTGTTGCTAATGTTGGTGATAGTAGATGCTACCTTTATGATAAAAAATCTCTCAAATTATTAACAGAAGATCAAACATATGTTAATTATTTATATAAAAGTGGACAAATTAGTAAAGAAGAGATGCTAACTCATCCAAAAAGACATGTTTTAACAAACGCTATAGGTATTTTTCCATCTTTATCAATAGATATTAAAGTTTATAAATATAATGGTGAATCGGTTTTACTTTGTAGTGATGGTTTATATAACAACATTAAAGAAAACGATATAGAGAATATTTTACATACTGAACAAACAACTCAACAAAAAGTTGTTTCGTTGATTAATATAGCGAATTTTAATGGTGGAAGCGATAATATTTCTCTTGCTCTTTGGGAGACGCTTGATGATAAAAATTAATGATTTATTAAATAATAGATATCGTATAGTTAGTTTATTAGGTCATGGTGGAATGAGTGATGTTTTTGAAGCAAGAGACATTATTTTTAAACGTACTGTTGCTGTTAAAATTATTAAACCTGAATTTGCTGATAAACCAGAAAATTTAATTAGATTTGAAAACGAAGCTCGTTTTTCAAGCACTTTAAATCATCCAAATATCATTAAAATTTATGATTATAGTAAACAAGATAGTTTACCTTATATTGTAAACGAATATGTTAAAGGTCAAACTTTACGTGATTTTTTAGATTTTAAGAAAAAATTTCAAGTAAGTGAAGCATGTAGAATTATGCTTCAACTTTGTGATGCCGTTATCTATATCCATTCAAAGAATATTATTCACCGTGATATAAAGCCTCAAAATATTTATTACGACACCAATGGGGATGTAAAGCTTGGTGATTTTGGAATATCTTATTTATTAAATTCAACCTTTAATATAAATGAAAATAAAAGAGTCATGGGAACAGCCCAATATTTAGCTCCCGAAATTGTAAAAGGTCAATTACCTACTTTTCAAACTGATATTTATGCTATTGGAATAACCTTTTATGAATTAGTTACAGGGAAAGTTCCTTTTGATGGGACAAATCCTAGCGAAATTGCAAAACTTCATATAAGTGGGACAATTCCTTCCCCACAAAAAATTATCCCTTCTTTACCAAAGGAAGTTTCAAATATTATTTATAAAGCAACTAATAAAAATTTAAATCTTCGATATAAAAATGTTCAAGAAATGAAAAATGATCTTATTTCATTGTATAATAATAAAAAAGCTATGAGAAAAGGAACTAGTTTGTTATCTAGAATATTTGGGTTTGCAAATGATTAATGAAATTAATAAATTGGTTGAAGTTAGCGCATCTATTTTATCAGCTGACTTTAAACATCTTGATAGAGAAATTAAAAGTGTCATTAAGTATGGTGTTAATTATCTTCATTTTGATGTGATGGATGGTCAATTTGTTAAAAATATTTCATTTGGTATACCAGTTTTAGAATCTTTAAAAAAAGGAAATTATCCAATTGTTTTTGATGTTCATTTAATGATTATAAATCCTCTTCAATATATTGAAAGATTTATTAAGGCGGGAGCTAATATTGTAACTATTCATTATGAAGCTATCTCTAAAGAAGATATTCAAAAAATAAGCAAATTAGTTCATAGTTATAATGCTAAATTTGGTTTATCTATAAAACCAGAAACAAGTGTTTCTAGTATAAAAGATTATTTAAAATTTTTAGATCTTGTATTAGTAATGTCTGTTGAACCTGGATTTGGTGGACAAAAATTTATTACCGAATCAGCTAATAAAATTAAAGAACTTGATGATTTAAGAAAAGAAAATAAATACACATATCTTATTGAAGTTGATGGTGGGATAAATGAAGAAACTTCTAAAATATGTATTTCTAGTGGCGTAGATATTTTAGTTGCTGGAAGTTACATATTTAAAAGTAAAAATAAAAAAAGAGTTATAGAAAGGATGAGGTAATATTATGGATTTAAGAGTTTTATCAATTTTGTTTTTTGTTATTGGTTTAATTTTATATGCATTAGTATATGGCTTTGATTATGTTATTTTTATGCAAACAGGTGACAAGAAATATAGTTTTTTAAGATATTTCCCATATGAACTTAACCAATTTAGATTACGCAATAAAAAAACATATTTATTAGTTTTTATTGAACTTCTTGCGGTTGTTTGTTTAATTTCGGCAAATTTATTTCCAGCAATTTATTTTTCACAAAAATTAAATGTTTTTATACCTTCTTATTCGATGTTTGTTGTGGCATCAATTAGTATTATTTCTTTTTTAGTTTTAAGATTTGTTAAATTAACTCTTTTTAAAACGCATTTATTTTTTGTAACTTTATTTGTTGCTTTTAATTTGTTTACTTTAATGCTTTATTATATGTTTTTTACAAATCAAGACTTTCAATTTGTAACTGACCTTGGAGTTAAAATTGCAATTATTGTAATATGTTTAATTCTTGTGGTATTTGAAGTATTTTTGATGTTAAACAAGACTTATAAAAACTGGGCAAAAATGGTAAAAATGGATGCTGAACTTGTAAGTAGACCAAAATATTGTTATTTACCAATACTTGAATGGGGCAGTTTTCTAGTTTATATATTTAGTTATATTCCTTTAATAGTTGTTATGTTTTTTTAGTTAAAAATATATATTAAACCCATTAAATTATTGTTTTTTTCGAAAATGTAAAGTATTCTTTACATGTAGTAAATTAAGTTTGGTGTTAAAAATTTGTTCATTGTTGTTTAATATTTTTAAAGTTTAAAGGAGAAAATTATGACAATTGAATTAGCAAATAGACTTGTTGAATTTAGAAAAAAATTTGGTTATTCCCAAGAAGAGCTTGGAAATTTATTAAACGTTTCAAGACAATCAATTTCAAATTGGGAAAGTGGCGAAGTTACTCCATCAATTGATTATTTAAAAGAACTTGCAAAATTATATAACGTCACTCTTGATGAATTAGTAAATACAGATAAAAGTGTTGATGAAGTTTTAAAGAATAAAAATTCAAAAGACGCAATTACTATGAATAATGATGGAGTACATTTAGTAGATGATGATGGAAGTAGAATTGATGTAAATGTTGATATGCATAATAGTAGTGTTTCTTTTAAAGAAAATGGAAAAGATGTTTTTGTTGATTCGTCTTCAGAACGTCGTGATAAAATCGCTCAAAGAGCAAGAGTTTATATAAATAGTTTTTTCCCTCTTTTAGCTGTCCTTATCTATCTTTTACTTGGATTCTTATTACCAAATAATTTAGGATGGAGAGTTTATTGGGTTATATTTATATTAATTCCAGTTCCTGGAGCATTACTTGAAGCAATTATTAAAAGAAGATTTTGCTTAGTACCTATTCCACTTTTAGTTACTGCAACATTTTTATTTTTAGGTGTACGTTTCAATATGTGGCATCCATGGTGGCTTTTATTCCTTGCAATTCCACTTTATTATAGTGTCTTTGGTCCAGTTGATAAACTTATTCATGATCATGCAATTGAAAAAGCTAAGCAAGAAAAAGTCGTAATCATTGATGGAGATAAGGTTAAAGTTAAAGATAAATAAAAAATTGATAAAATCAAAAATATAAAAAAATAGAGCTTTATTAGAGCTCTATTTTTTCTTATTATTTGTAGGTACTTCTTTTTCTTTTGTAATATAACTAATTATTTTTTCTTCATCTTTTGTTGAACCAACAATAATTAATTTATCACCGGTTCTTATATCAGTTTTACCTTTAGGGATAATAATATGTGGTTTTCTAAATATTGCACTAATAGTACAAAAATCTGGGAAATCTGTTAAATCTTTTAATTCTTTATTACAAATTAAGTAATTGTTTTTAATATTAACTTCAATGATTTTAATCATATCATCTTCAATAGAAAGTGATTTAAAGACATCTTCAATATTACTTTCATTTTTAATTGTTTCACCAATTAAAAATGATGAAGAAATAGCAGAATCAATGCCAAGACTTTTAAAAACTTTAACGTTATTAGGATTTAAAACGGCACTAATAGTTTTTTTAACATGATATACATTCTTTGCTAATAAACAAGCGACATAGTTATCAGTATCAACGCTGCTTAAAGTAATAAATAAATCAGCATTATTGATGTTTGCATCATCTAAAATATATGATTTTGTAAAGTCACCAGTAATAACTGGAACCTTATATTTATTTGATAAAAATTTAGCATAATCTACGTCATCATTAATGATTATAAGTTCATGCTTTTTTCTTTTATCCTTCTTAAACATATCAATGATATAAGAAGCTTGGTTATTACCACCACAAATAACAATTCTCATATTTAATTAATCCCCTTTATTAATTTATCAATTTGTTCAATTCCACTAATAAATGGAGAAATAGTTTTTATACCTAAACTATCAACCAAAATATTCTTTTTAGGATCATTTAATCTAATAAAAATATTAGGCACTTCAAAGAATACTTTAGCAAGGTGGCTAACAAAAATATTTGTACTATCGTCATCAGTCAAACAAATAATACATTTACATGTAGCAATACCATTATTTTCAAGAGTATCAACAAGTGTAGCATCGCCAACACATGTTAATCCGCTATAAGTTAATGGTAAATATTCAATTTTTTCTTTATCCTTATCAATAATAATTACGTCAAATCCATTTACAGATAAGGAATTTGCTATATAGCTTCCGAGCTTACCAGCTCCAATAATTAGAAATTTGTTTTTCATATTAATTATTATAGTCAATTTGCCGGTTTTGTAAAATAGGTGAAAATATAGATAACAAAATCAAAATAACAAATAAAATCGATATAAAAAACGCTAAATTTAATTTAGCGTTTTTTTAACTTTAAGCTTGTACTTTTTTAGTTATTTTAGCTTCATTCATTGTATCATCGATTAAGCTAAGGGCTCTTTTTAATGATAAGTCGCTTTTAACTTTTAAGACAGCTGGAGTTGTTTCATATTTCTTCTTTGAAGATTCATTCTTGACTGGTATTGGTGAATTTTCGTATTTTTTAGGATCTAATTTTAAATATAATTTTAAAGTTTTTCCTCTAATTGTAACGAAAGCATATTCAACCTTATGAAGTCTATAGGTATCTCCTTCAAAACTCATTCTTGATTTAACACCATAAGATAAAAGTTCGTTTTTAATTGTTTCGTATTTAACTTGTAAATCTTTATCGGCTTTTATAAGTTTTGTAAGAAAGCTCACTCTTTTAATGTCTAATTTTTCTTTTTCTTCTTCTACAGGTACTTCCTCTTTTGAAACAGGTTGTTCTTCAACCTTTTCTTCTTTAGGTTCTTCCTTAACTTCTGCTGGTTCTTCCTTAACCTCTTCTTTTTTCTCTTCCTCAAGAGTTTCTTCTTCTTTGGCTTCGAGAACAACTGGCTTATTTTCTACTTTATTATTTTTTGTATATGTAATTATCCAATAAACAAAAGCAGCAACTAAAGCGCCGAGAAGTGGTGCAGTAAGATAAATCCAAAGCTCATTGAGTGGAACACTTGTTTTATTAAAATAATATGCAAATACTGCAGGAGCTAAAGATCTTGCAGGATTTACGCTTGTTCCAGTGAATGGAATACCAAAAATATGAACAAGTGTTAAGGTTAAACCAATAACAAATCCAGCTCTTCTTTCAGATTTTTCTTGTGAAGTAACACCTAATACAACTAAAACAAAAACTGCAGATAATAAAGTTTCAATTGTAAATGCGGAAAGAATTGATTGGTCTTCACCTAATGACTTTAAGAAATCACTAGTTTGGTTTGCACCATAACTACATTTACCAAATAATAACCACAATAAAAAACAACCTAAAAATGCCCCAATTATTTGGGCAACAACATAAACTAAGAATTCTACAAATGAAAAATTCCTTTTATCTTTTGGTTTTAAATAATTATAAATTAAAACACCAAAAGACACAGCTGGATTAACGTGACATCCAGATACATTACCAATTGAATAGCCCATTGCAACAATCGATAAACCAAAAGTTAAAGCAATAACTAAGTTATTGACTACTAAATTTTGGCTGCCTGCATCATACAGACCAAGTAGAACAGCGACACCACATCCAAAGCCTACAAGACCTGCTGTACCAACTAATTCAGCTAAAAACTTTTTAAAAAGTTTCATAAAATATTCCTCCTAAAAAAATTTTATCATATAAATAATAAAATTTTGAGAAAATAGTGCGTGAAATGTATAGTTTTTTAAAAAAATAGGAAATTAAAATAAAAAAATGGTAGTAAATAAATAATATTTTTAGTGAAGATTATATAAAAAATTAAAACATTAATTAAAACTTTAATCAATGTTAACTGTCAAATGATGTGAGACTTTTTGTCATTGTTTTCTCTTATTATAATAAAATCATTTTTAAGTTCTATTTCTATTTCGTTATGGGCCTTTACAATTAAGGATAAATCAATGTTTGTTGTTATATCTTTTGTTCCAGGCTTTCCCTTGGTTCCTTAAATCATACAATGAATAAATTTTAATGTTTTATAACACTTGTTTTGATCAATCCAATGACTTCTTTTTTTACTTTACCATCATGTTCTGGTTGTTCTTGGATGAATAGATTAATGAATAATACCATATTCTATGCATAAAGTTTCACATATGTTAGGATATTTTCTAACATGCTGTGCTTTTTATCTCTTCTTACAACGTTCGAAAATTCCCATCTATTGTCAATTTAAAGAACAATCGGTGAATAACCAAAAAATTCTATAGCTTTTCTTAAAGCAATAGACCGACTCATACATCGAAAGTTAAGCCTTTTAAGGCAATAGAAAGTAAGTTTCCGGGTCTTGTATCGACTTTCAAGACATTTGTTACACTTTTAAAAGCCTTTTAATTGTATCTTCAGAAGCATGCGACATAAGTTGAATTATAAAACCATCACTAGTTTTTAAACTACAATCATCTTTATTGAGTAATACTCCTAAGCCGAAAGCAGAAGGAGTTTGTTCAGATTGAGCGAAGTAATAAGCAAAACCTTCTGCAATCTCTCCACTTATAAAGTTGACAGCATGGGAGTATAGTTCTTTTAATTTGTAATCTCTTATAACTATGAGTGTTCCATCGCTAATGTCACATCAACGTTGAGATAGTTAGCTTTATTAGGAAAAAGGATACAGGCGGGATTAGAACAATATTCTTTAACTTTATAGGAATTATTAGAAGTAGCAATTATTTGTTTTAGTGGTTTATCTTCATTGATGCTAACAGTCACTAATTCATTATCAATTTTTAATTGTGAACCTAAAATTAGAGTAACTGATAGTATCCTTCTTAATACAGCTATAGATATAAGTGAATAATTTTTAAGTTTTAACAATTCTTAAACAAGATTAGTCGTATTGATAGCAAAGTCTCTAACTTTTTCATTTTTAGTTAAAACTTTAATTAAATAATTATTTATTTTTTTTAAGACAGTCCTTACATGTCCCATATACTACAGAGTTCTCATCATCGATTTTAAAGCCAAATTGATTATAAATCTTTTTCTCTGTCTGTTTGAAAGGGCAATAATTGATTCTAATTTTCTTGTGGCAGGTAGTGCATTCTAAGATGTGGTAGTGTTCAGTTGAAAGAAGAGAGTAGTAGGCTTTTTTATCGATGTTTGAAATTTCTTTCTTTACTAAATTACTCTTAGTGAAAGTGTTTAAACTCCGATAGACTGTTGACATATTTATCTTAAAGTCTTTGACTTTTATATAAACTTCCTCAGCAGTCAAAGGTGTTTTAACAGTTTTTAAAACTCCTAAAATATGTTTTCTAGCTTTTGTATTTTTAAGTTCCATTACCTTAATATTTTAATCTATGCAGAAGAAAAAATATAGTTTTTATTGACAATAAGAATGCTGATGAGTATATTACTAGTTGCAAATGATTTGCATTTGCACTTAATTAAGGAGAATTAAAATTATGAAAAAGATTACTTTACTTCTTTCTTCTATGCTTTTGGCTTTAGCTGGTTGTAGCAATAATAGTAGTGGTAAGTTAAAAATAGCTACTACTTTTGCTCCACTTTACGATTTCACTATGAGAATTGTTAAAAACAAGGTCGATGTTATTTGTATTGCTGGTAATGATGATATTCACGGCTTTTCTAATGTTAGTGTTGAAAATGCTGCTTTTACTGAAGAAGCTTCTTTACTTGTTGCTTATGGACATTCTCTTGATACTTGGTCAATCAATTTAAACAAGGATAAATATTTTGAAGCGACTAAAGATATTAAGTTTATGAAAGATGGTAATAAAGAAGATCCTCATGCTTGGGTATCTTTAATCAACGCGCAAGTTATGTTGAAGAATATTTATGATAAAGTTGTTGAAATTGATAGTGCTAATAAGGATTTTTACACTGATAATTATAATGAAGCTAAGAAAGAGTTCTCTACTTTAAATGAAAGTTATAAAATTAAGTTAGCTAGCGTAAAAAGCAAAAAGATTGTCAGTTCCCATGATGCTTTCTCTTATTTAGCAAAAGATTATAATCTCGATGTCAAAGGTATTGCCGATTCTTTAGATAATGAGCCTACTTCTAGCGATGTTCAAGATATGATAAAATACATTAAAGAGAATGATATCCACACTATCTTTGTTGAGGAATTATCAGCTGGTGATTATGTCGATACTGTCATCAATGAATTGAAGAAAGATAACTATACAGTGACTGCTCAAACTCTTTCTGCCTATGAAGGTGTCGATGTAAATAAATGGAAGGATGGAGATAACTATCTTAAGGTTATGAATGATAATTTAAATACTATTTATGAGGTTTTGAAGTGATCGAGAAAATCAACTTTGAAGATGTTTCGTTTTCATACGATAAGAAGCATGTTTTGGAGCAAATAAATTTAGATATAAATACAGGTGATTTTGTCGGAATTGTCGGAGAAAATGGTTCCGGCAAAACCACCCTCTTGAATTTGCTTTTAGGTCTTTATAAACCTACTAAAGGTAAAATTATTAATTCTTTTAAAAAGAAAGCTTTTTTATCGCAACTAAATTTTACAGATGAAAGTTTTTTTCCAGCTACTATCGAAGAGATTGTCGCCTTAGGATTGAAAACTTCCATCTTTTCTTTTACTAGTAAAAAAGATAAAAGAATCATTGATGATTATTTGTGCAAATTTGATTTATTGAAATATAAAGGTCATCAACTCAATGAATTAAGTGGAGGCGAACAGCAAAAAGTGAGATTAGTAAAAGCCTTGATTTCCAAGCCTACTTTACTGGTTTTAGATGAACCGACTAGCGGTATTGATAAAAATGCAAGATCTGAATTGATCAAGGTATTAAAAGATATTCACGATAAAGAAATGGTAACTATTATCATTGTTTCTCACCTTCAAGATGATTTTAAATATTGTAAGAGAATTTTAGAATTAGATGAGAGAAAATTGAGGGTAATAAGATGAACAGCATCATTTTAGATTCTATATTGTCTTATTCTTTTATGCAGAGAGCTTTAATAGCTATTATTTTGATTGCTTTCATTTTACCTGTTTTAGGAGTCAATGTAGTAACTAAGAGATTAAGCATGATAGGAGATACTATTTCCCACACTTCTCTTTGCGGTATCGCTATTGGTTTAGCTAGTGCTACTCTCCCTATTTATATGGCTATAATCGCTAGCATTATAGCTGGCGTTATAATTGAAATTATAAGAAATAAGTTTAATAAATTTTCGGAGGTTGCCTTATCTATTGTTCTTTCTTTATCGATCGCAATAACTAGTATTTTAACAAAATTTGCTAGTGGTAATAGATTTGAATCTTATCTCTTTGGTTCTATCATTTCTATCGATAGGAATTCTATTTATGTTTTGATAGCTATCTTTTTTATCGATATTATTTATTTCCTTGCAACTTATAAGATAAATCTCGCTATTGGTTATAATGAAAAAGAAGCTAAAGCCGGTGGTTTAAATGTCGGATTCTTCAATATGTTAAATATGATTATAATCTCTGCAAGTGTTGCTATATGCAGTGTTACTATTGGAACTCTTCTTGTCTCTTCTTTACTTGTTATTCCTGTAGCATGTTCTTTGAAATTAGTTAAGAAGTATTCTTTGACTTATATTATTGCGATTATCATCTCTTTATTTATGCAGCTATTCGGCCTTTTTTTATCCTATTTCCTTAACATCAATACAGGTGGAACTATCGTATTAGTTGGCATCTTCATTTTTTTTCTTATTCTTCTTTATAAATTTATTAAAAATAAACTTAAAAGATAAAATCATATTAGTTGTAAAATAAATTAGTAAGACTATATTATTCGTGTTGTTAATAGGTATTTATGAATATTAAAAATGGTCTTGTTGATGCGATTAGTAATACTCCTTTAATTAAGCTTAATCGTTTAAAAGAAATATATAATCTAAAAGCTGATATTTACGCTAAACTCGAAAGAGATAATCCGACTGGTTCTATTAAAATAGAATCGCTAAAGAGATGATTTTAGATGCCTTAAAGAAGGGTGTAATAAATAATGACACGACTATCGTTAAACCTACTAGTGGGTAGTATATGTATTACGGTTATTTCTGCTTCTTTAGGTTTAAAATGTTATATTTTCATACCTTCTAATTGCTCAATTGAAGAGTCAAAATGATGAAGTCTTTTAGGTATGACTCCAAAAAACTTTGACTTTAAGTCTTAAACACTACATATCAACAAAACGTGGGACTATAAGACTTGCACTGGATTCCAACCAGCGAAAAATAAGTTGTCAATTAGAAAGGAGTGCAGACATTTTTTTGGGTTATATTTGGTAATAATTTCGCATGTTAACTGTTAAATGATGTGAGACTTTTTAGTCCTTGCTTTCCACTTATTATAATAAAATCATTTTTAAGTTCAATTTCTATTTTGTTTGAGCTCTTACAATTAAGGATAAATCTAGGTTTATCGTTATATCTTTTGTTCCAGGCTTTCCTTTGGTTTTTTAAATCGTCTAATGAATAAAATTTTAATGTTCTATAAAACTTGTCTTGATCAATCTTATGACTTTTTTTACTTTACCATTGTGTTCTGGAGTTCTTGGGCGAATAAACTTATGAATAATACCATATTCTAT
>DKCJ01000015.1:53465-75076 GCA_002451465.1 Caryophanales bacterium UBA6877 | reverse complement strand
CATCGAATGTTCATTAGTAAAGTATAGAAATCTTTTTCTTCTGCATTCATCAAGAATTGTATATTGATAAAAGTTCTTAAAAATAACGTTTATAGCTTTACATTCATGAGGAACAAATTTCACATCCATTTGCCATTTATCTCCAATCATTGTAGGGTATCATATTTTTTATTATGTTTCTTTTTTGCATTACTAACATATGGAACATATTGTTTGGCTCTTATAAGTATTCGCAAAACACTTGATAATGATAAAACATAGTTATTTCTACGAATTTTTAATCATATTTCCATATAAGAATCATTAGGATTTCTCCTTTTGATATTAAGAGTTTTTTGAACTGCTTCTTTTGATAAAGTTCTTGGATGGGGTTTTAAATATTTATGAGATTTATCCATTAATGATTCTTTATTGCTATCATACTTTTCTAGCCATCTAAAAAGAGATGATCTTTTGACATAATAAAAAAAGCAGACTTTAGTATTTTTCCAATGTTATGTCTTTACTCTATCACAAGCGTGAAATCTTGTTTTTAAATCTATAGGGACATAATTCCTTTCGTTCGTTAAAAGATTTATATGGTCCTCTTTCTTTAGTGGTAATTAACTTAATTATAAGCGAGGACTATTTTTTATACCTTAATTTAGTCTAACATCATTTGAATTAGTACAAATTCTTTAGTAAGCAAATAGAAAAAAGAAAGAAATAATCGATTAAAAAGTGTTATGAATTATTATAAAGCATTCATTTATATTTAATTATTAAAATTATTGAAAATTTAAATACTCAATTAATATAAAACAGTTTTATAAAAATTTAATAAGTAAAGACAATAACGTTCGACTTGGGAAAGATATTTTTCATTTGTAGGATAGTGCGCTTTTGCATATTCTCTAAGTTTTACAATATAATTGTATGCATTAAGATTTACATCAAATAACCAAATGTTATTATATGATTTCGTTATTTTAGGCAATATTGAATCAGCCATTTTATCAATGTTATTTATAATTTTTGAAATTCTTTCATCAGAGAAGAGATATGTTTTTTTAATGTACTTTGAAAAATTTTCTTTTTGTGTCTTAACTAAAGCTTTTTTAATTTCTATAGGTTCACAAAAAGGAGTTCTATGGATAATTAATTTACAAGAAGCTAAATATATTTTAAAAAAGGATATTAAATCTTGAATAAGCCAAACAGAATGAATAGCGGTGAAGTTGCAAGCAATAAATAAACCATTTTTTAGTTGCTCTGAATTTGTTACTTTATTTGTTGTAAAAATTTTTTGCTTAGTCCAACTTGTTTGAAAAGAAAACAATTCTTCGTTTGTTTTAGGAGAAAAATTTAAAAATTCATTAACAATTTTTGGAAGCAATTTTTTCCAAGAAGTACATTCAATCTTTATATTATGAAATGAAAAAGATGCTGGAGTAGTAAACTCAAGTACATAATCTCGCTTTGATAAATCTTCGATATAAAATCTTTTCGAACCATCAAAAAATAACCCATATTTTTTAAGAAATATATCTTCGTTCATTGTTTATTTTTTATCATTTTTTATTTTTAGTGTCAATAAAAAATATATTAATATCTATCTATAAAATCTATATTTATGTATTTTTAAAAAAACACGTTACTTTTTAAAATAGAATGATTTAATCATTATCAACAATAAAAAAATCTCAAGTTTCCCTGAGATATTTATTAATGGCTTTCGCCATTATCTTATGAAATCCTTAAATTCTTAGTAATGAAATAAATTCATCAATAATACTCTTTCGGAATTTTCACTATGTGGTGATCCTAAGGCGATTCGAACGCCTGACCCACAGCTTAGAAGGCTGTTGCTCTATCCAGCTGAGCTATAGGACCAGTGTCAATAATATAGCATAAGACAAAACCTAATTCAATATAAAATAATTGTTAAATAGTTAATTTGGTGATATATTTTTAAAGTAATAAGACATAAATATTTTTATTACGTTATTCTTTGTTGGAGGATATTGCTGTGATAGATAGATATAATGTTAATGAAGTATCTGAATATTTTTCACTTGAAAGTAGATACAATAATTTTTTACTTGTTGAGCTTGCAGTTTTAAAAGCTTATACAAGGCTTGGTGTTGTCCCAGAAAAGGATTATTTAAAAATAAAAAATAATGTAAAAGTTGATGTAGATAGAATAAATTATCTTGAAACTTTAACTAAGCATGATGTAATTGCTTTTACAAGATCTTTAAGCGAACAATTGGGTGATGAAAAGCGTTGGATTCACTATAATTTAACTTCTACTGATGTTGTTGATACAGCCTTATCGTTATGTATTAAAAAAACAAATGATTATATTTCAAGAAGTCTTAACGAATTAAAAAGTACTTTGATAAAGAAAGCTATTCAATATAAATTTACACCAATTATTGGAAGAACACATGGAATTCATGGTGAAGTCACATCATTTGGTCTTAAATGGGCTTTATATGTTGATGAATTAAATAGGGATATTGAGCGATTTAATAACGAACGTAAAAATGTAGAAGTTGCAAAAATAAGCGGGACTGTTGGAAATTTTTCAAATGTTCCTTATGAATTAGAAGAACTTGTTGCGGATGATTTAGGTCTTTATAGAGCAGATATTTCAACACAGGTTTTATCGCGTGATAGACTTGCAGGATATGTTGCATCTTTAACGCTTATTGCCTCTTTATTTGAAAAAATTGCTACGGAAATAAGATTATTATCACAAACTGAAATAAATGAAGTTAATGAATATTTTGATAAAAATCAAAAAGGTAGTAGTGCTATGCCACATAAAAGAAATCCAATTAGCAGTGAAAATATTTGTGGTTTAGCGCGAATTGTTGAATCTTCTTACATGATTGCTCTTGAAAATAATAATTTATGGCATGAAAGAGATATATCACATTCTTCAAATGAAAGAATATATTTACCTGATGACATTGATTTAATTGCTTATTTAAGTAAAAGATTAAACAACGTTATTTCAAATTTAATTGTTCATGAAGATAAAATGCTTCAAGACATTAATTCTACGTATGGCGTTATATATAGTGGTAGAGTAATGAACTACATTATTGATAACGCAAATATTTCTCGTGAAGAAATTTATGATTATATTCAAAAACTAGCTTTTAAAGCTATGGAAGAAAAAGTTAATTTAAAAGAATTATTATTAAATGATAAATTTATTTTATCTATGATAAATAAAGATGAAATAAATGAGTTATTTGATTATAAATATGTGTTTAAAAATGTTGATAAAATATATAAAAAGGTAGGAATTTAATATGAAATCTGTTTTAGTAATTGGTGCTCAATGGGGAGATGAAGGCAAAGGGAAAATTTCTAATTATTTTGCTAGTAAAGCTGATGTTGTAATTCGTTATCAAGGTGGAAATAATGCCGGACATAGTGTTAAATTTAATGGAAACACTTATCACCTTCAAACAATTCCAAGTGGGGTATTTAATAAAAATACTCTAAATATTTTAGGAAATGGTATGGTTATTAATCCACTTGCTCTTTATAAAGAAATGAAGACATTAATCAGTGAAGGTTTTGATTGTAAGAATATAGTAATTTCATCAAGAGCCCATTTAGATTTAGAATATCATCTTGTTTTAGATGGATTAAAAGAAGCTCAATTAAAAGATAAAAAAATTGGAACTACTAAAAAAGGTATTGGACCATGCTACACAGATAAAGTTTCTCGTGTTGGTTTAAGAATGTGTGATTTTATTCGTGATGATTTTGATCTTAAATATAGTGCTCTTATAAAAGAAAAAAATGAAGAAATTAAAATGTATGGTGGAGAAACAATTGATGTTAATGAATCTATAAAAAAATATCACGAAGTTAAGGATTTAATTAAACCATTTGTTAAAGATACAGTTTCGATTATTTCTAAAATTAAAGATGAAGATAAAAAGATTGTTTTTGAAGGAGCTCAAGGAACAATGCTTGATATTGATTTTGGTACATATCCATATGTCACCTCATCTAATACAACAAGTGGCGGAGCAATTAGTGGTAGTGGAATTGGCTATGGTTATATTGATGCAATAGTTGGAATTGTTAAAGCATATACTACTAGAGTTGGTGAAGGTCCATTTGTTACTGAACAAAATAATGAATTAGGTGACTTAATTCGTGAAAAAGCTAATGAATATGGTGTTGTCACCCATCGTCCTAGAAGAATAGGTTGGCTTGATCTTGTACAACTTAATTTTTCTAAAAACGTTAATGGATTTAAATATATTTCCCTTATGCTTTTAGATATATTAGGAAACCTTAAAGAAATTAAAGTATGCACAGATTATGAGCTTGATGGAAAAATTATAGATTATTATCCTGCTGATTTAGAAGAATTAAAACGCGTAAAACCAGTCTATAAAACCTTTGCATCTTGGAAAGAAGATATTTCACAATGTAAAAAATTTGAAGATCTTCCAAAAGAGGCAAAAGAGTATATTTCTTTCATTGAAAATTATTTAAAAGTTAAGGTTGCTTTAGTAAGCGTTGGTCCATCTAGAGAACAAACAATAATTTGTGAAGAATTTTTTTAAAAAAATTGGTAAAAAAAGATATTAAAAAAATATTAAAAAATTTACAAAAAAAGCGTTGAAAAAAAGTTGGTATTTATTCGATAATGCCGATAAAATCCCCACTTTTGATTAAACGCTTTTTTTGTGCAAAAAAAATTAAAAAAAATTTTATTGCAATTATAAAATTTTAAGCATATATTTTAACGCGTATTTACGGTACCTTTATTAGGGCCAAAAATACCTTTTTAGGAGGTCTAGAAATGGACGATAATACTTACATTATTGATCTTAGACATGTATCTAAGAAATTTGACAGTGTAACTGTTGTTGATGATTTTAACTTTTACGTAAATAAAGGCGAATTTGTTACGCTTTTAGGACCAAGTGGCTGTGGTAAATCTACCACATTACGTATGATTGCTGGATTTGAATTTCCTACATCTGGTGAGGTTTTCTTAAAGGGTAGAGAAATTACGCGTATGGCACCTAATAAAAGACCTATTAATATGGTTTTCCAAAGATACGCTTTATTTCCACATTTAGATGTTTATGAAAATGTTGCTTTTGGCTTAAGACTTAAAAAGATTCCTATTAAACTTACTGATGAAAAAGGTAATCCTGTTTTGAAGATTAATAAGCAAAAAATTAAGAATCTTAAAGATGATTATCATGAAGTTAAACGTACTAAAGAAATGCCAGCTGATGAGAAAAAAGCAAAACTTGAAGAAATATTACATAATATAGAGGTTGCTAAAAAAACTCCGGAACAAGCTTATAAGTATCGTAAATTAACTAATAAAGAAATTGATGACAAGGTTGCAAAAGCCTTAAAAATTGTTGATCTTGACTCTCTTGAGGATAGAGATATATCAACTTTATCTGGTGGTCAACAACAAAGAGTTGCAATAGCACGTGCTATTGTTATGGAACCAGAAATTCTTTTACTTGATGAACCTCTTGGTGCACTTGATTTAAAAATGCGTAAAGATATGCAACTTGAATTAAAAGAAATGCATCAAAAATTAGGTATTACATTTATTTATGTCACCCATGATCAAGAAGAAGCTTTAACTATGAGTGATACAATTGTTGTTATGAAAGATGGTAAAATTCAACAAATTGGCACTCCAATGAAAATATATAATGAACCAAAAAATGCTTTCGTTGCTGACTTTATTGGTGAATCTAATATTTATAATGCAACCATGATTGGTAAAAAATTAGTTAGATTTTTAAATCATGATTTTAAATGTTTAGATGATTTTCCATTAAATGAAAAAGTTGATGTTGTTGTTAGACCTGAAGACGTAGTTATTACTAAAAATACCAGTGGTCAATTTACTGGTAAAATTGTTACTAAAGTTTTTAAAGGTGTTAACTATCAATACACTATGATGATTGGTAAAAATGAATTACTTGTTAAATCAATTGTTGATTATCCATTAAACGAAGAAGTTGGTCTTAAGATTTCTCCAGATGGAATTCACATTATGAAAAAAGACTTTGTCACTAATATTTACACTGATGCCTATATTAATGATAAAAACCAAGTAATGATTGATGAAAAACCATTTGATTGTGATGTTACCCAATTAATTCCAGGTAGTAAAATTGATGAAGATGGTTATTTAGTTGTAGATAAAACTAAAAAGAAATACGATCTTAAAAATGCCGATGTTGTAGCAGAAGTTGATATTGATAAAATTGAAATTGTTGATGATATCGATAGTGAAACCTCTCAATGCGTTGGAGATATTGTCGACTTAGTTTATATTGGAGATCATTATCGTCTTATTGTAAGAACAGATGATGAAGAGGATTTTGTTTTAAATACTCCTTATACATACAATATTCACGATAAAGTTGGTATCCATATCAATTCAAAAGACATTCGTTTACGTCTTAAAAAAGAGGTAAGTGAATATGAGATTTAGATTTCAACGAAAATATCTTTGCATTCCTTATGCATTGTTCTTAGTTCTATTTGTAATTTTACCAATCTTAATGATTGTATATTACGCATTTACTGATGCAGCTGGTAATTTTACATTTGAAGCACTTATATCTTTCTTTACATCAACAAGTAAACTTAATGTTTTAGTAAATTCATTAATGTTTTCAATATTAAATACTCTTATTTGTTTACTTATTGGTTATCCTCTTGCTTATTTATTAAGCAATAAAAAATATAACAAAAATGCTGTATTAGTTATGCTCTTTGTTACTCCTATGTGGATAAACTTTGTTTTAAGAACATGGGCTACAAGAGACGTCTTAAACTGGCTTGGAATTGGTGGAGGTAATTCACCATATGTTGCAACAATGATTGGTTTAGTTTATAACTACCTTCCATTCGTTGTCTTACCTTTATATACAACAATGTTAAAACTTGATAAATCTCAAATTGAAGCATCAATAAACCTTGGTTGTAATAAATTTCAAGTTTTTACCAAATCAATAATTCCTCAATCTATTCCTGGAATTGTTAGTGCCTCAATGATGGTTTTTATGCCAACTATGTCAAGTTACGTTATTAGTGATGTTTTAAGTGAAGGTAAAATTACCTTATTTGGTAACTCAATTTATTTATCTTTTGCTAATTCGCAATGGTCACAAGGTAGTTTCATGGCAATGCTTATGCTTGTTATTATTGGAATTTCTATGTTACTTACTCGTAACTTTACAGAAAAAGATGAAGAAAGGGGAGCAAAATGGTAAAAAAGATTTTAGCCAAGACTTATATCTTCTTAGTCTTAATTTTAATGTATGTTCCTATTCTTGTTTTAATTGCCTATAGTTTTTCAAAATCAGAACAAATTGGCCAACCATTAGGAAGTTTTACTCTCGAATTATATGGTGATTTGTTTAAAAATAAGGAAATTATGGTGGCTTTAGGAAACACCGTAATTCTTGCAATTATTAGTGCAGCAGTTTCTACTTTTTTAGGAACAATTGGTGCTATTGGTACTTTTTATTCTAATAGAAAAGTCCGTGCTGCGATTGAAAACGTAAATCAAATTCCGGTTGTAAATGCTGAAATTGTTATTGCGTTAAGTCTTTGTTTTATCTTTGTTATGATGGGACAATTTATATTTAAAGATCATATTTTTGGTTTTTGGACTTTATTAATTGGACATGTTGTTTTATGTGCACCATTTGTTTATTTAAATGTTAAACCTAAATTACAACAATTTGATTCTTCAATTTATGAAGCTGCCCTTGACCTTGGAGCTTCTCCATCAAGAGCTTTAAATAGAGTTATGATTCCTCAACTTATGCCAGGAATTATCAGCGGATTTATGTTATCAATTAGTTTATCTCTTGATGACTTTATTGTTACTGCCTTTACCCGTGGTCCTGGTTTATTAAGTGGCAATGAATCTATTCAAACTTTATCTACCTATATTCAAGGTGTTATTAAGAAAAAATCTATTCCTATTGAACTTAGATCATTAACTACTTTAATTTTTATTGCTGTTATTATTGTTGCAGTTTTAGTTACTTTCTATAACTCAAAGCAAAATAATAAGCTTAAGAAAAGAAAAGGGAGGACATATTAAGATGAAATATTCTAAAATTTTCGGTTTAATTTCTGCCTTTTTATTAGTATCAATGAGTGCTACAAGTTGTGGTACTAATTATTCTAGTGATGTTACTTATCTCCATGTTTATAATTGGCAAGATTATATTTATCAATATGATCCTGAAAGTGAAACATATCAAGATCCTGATATGATTGATCAATTCGAAGAATATATCAATCAACCAGAAAATATGAAGACTTATGGATTAACAAAAAAAGTAGAAGTTATTTATGATACATTTGATACTCCTGAAACAATGTATAATGAGTTAAAACTTAATAAAACAAGTTATGATTTAATGGCTCCAAGTGATTATATGATTCAAAAACTTGCCTTAAATCTTGATGGATTATCAAGTACAAGAATTCAAAAGATTGACTTTAGTCGTGTACCAAATTACTCAAAATACGCTTCTAAATTCCTTATTGATAACTTAAAAGATATCTTAATTGATGAAAATGATCCATCAAAAGGTACTTTAAATGATTATGCATTAGGTTATATGTGGGGAACTTTAGGAATGTTATATAATCCTGGTGCTAAAACTTTAGCAAATAAAGGATATACAGAAGAACAAGTTATTGAAGATTTTAGTCAACCAGATGCATGGAACATTTTATGGGAAAATGACGATTATGCACATATTGCTTCAATTAAAGATAGTATTCGTGATACTTATTCAATGGGTATTATGCGTGTTTATAATGATGAATTTAAATCATTAAAAGAACAATTTGAAGCTAATAAAATTGATAAAGCAACATACAAAAGCGAAATTAATAAGATATTCAATAGAAGTGATTCTGAGACAATTTCCAAAGTTCAAGCTGCTTTAATTGAATTAAAAAGCAAAATCTATGGTTTTGAAGTTGATACTGGTAAAACTGATATTGTTACTGGGAAAATTGGTATTAATTTAGCTTGGAGTGGTGATGCAGTTTACTCAATGGATCAAGCCGAAGAATATGATCAATATTTCTATTATGCGATACCTTCTTATGGAGCTAATATTTGGTTTGATGGTTGGTGTATTCCAGAAAGTTGTCAAGGCGAAAACTTAAGTGCTGCTTATGCTTTTATTGATTTTTTATCAATTCCTAGCAAAGCTGCTATGAATATGGATTATATTGGTTATACTCCATTTGTTGCGGGCGATGAAGTACTTGCCCAAGTTCATGATTGGTATGACGCTGAAGAAGGTGAAGAAACTGTTGATTATGATTTATCTTATTTCTTTAATGGAACATTAGAAAATGAAGATAGTGATCCAGTAATTCATTGTTCTCCTGAACAAACTAATAGACAACTACGTGCCCAATACCCAGAAGAAAGTGAAATAGATCATTTATGTGTTATGAAAGATTTTGGCGTAGCAAATGATTCGATTGTTACTATGTGGGAAAATGTTAAAGTTAATCCATTACCAACATGGGTTAAGGTAGTTGTTATATTCTCTCTTGTAGTTTTCTTAGGTTATCTCGCATCTTATAAATTAATTAAAAAAGCAAAAATTAATTATAGAAAGTCGTTACGTAATAAATAAAAGGATTAAATATATAAACATGCGAGAAGGTTAATCTTCTCGCATGTTTTTATTAAAGATATAAAAAACATTTCATTTAATCATAAGTTTGTGATATATTATTAAAGCAAGTTGCTTCCATAGCCAAGCTGGTAAGGCAGTTGACTGCAACTCAACGATCGGCGGTTCAAATCCGTCTGGAAGCTCCAAAATTAAAAAATATAGAAGTAGAGCAATCTACTTCTTTTTTCTTGAAAAATAGTTTTTTATTAGATACAATTAATACAGTTAATACAGATTATGATTTTAAACACAAGTGAACCTATATTTGAACAAATTTACAAAGAATATAAAAAACTTATTGAATTAGGTGTTTTTAATGATGGGGATAAACTTCCTAGCGTAAGAGAGTTAGCTTATGAGCTTGGTGTAAATCCTAATACAGTAAAACGTGCCTATGACCTTTTAATCAATGATAAGATTGTTAAATCTATAGAGAAAAAAGGTATTTTTGTATCTTATAATGCTGATATTACTAAATTAAGTGAAGCTAAAGTATTAGTAAATGATATTAAAAAATTAGGTGTTGATAAAGATGAGTTAATTAAAATTATTGATGAAGTATATAAAGGAGGCGACAATGATTGATATTAAAAACGTATCTAAAAGTTTTGGAGACAAAGTTGTTTTAAAAGATGTTTGTTTAAAAATTGATGATGGAAAAGTTTTTGGTTTGGTTGGTGTAAATGGTGCTGGAAAATCAACATTATTAAGAATTATAGCTGGCGTTTATCAAAGTAATGCTGGTGAAGTTATTATTGAAAATCAAAATGTATATGATAATCCAAAAGTTAAAAAAGATGTTTTCTTCTTAAGCGACAATCCATATTATCCAAAAAATTGGAATGTAAGTGATTTTTTAAATTTTTATTCGACTTATTATAATGTGAATATTTCAACTTTTAATCGATTATTAAAGAAATTTGATCTTCCATTTAAAAAATCAATTAATAACTTTTCTAAAGGTATGAAAAGACAATTGTTTTTAGCTTTAGCAATTGCTATTTCACCAAAATATTTATTATTAGATGAAGCTTTTGATGGAATTGATCCATTAGCAAGACTTACATTTAAAAGAGAACTCATTGATGCAATAGAACAAAATAATATTACGGTAATTATTTCTTCTCATTCTTTAAGAGAATTAGAAGATATTTGTGATAATTATGGGATATTAGATAAAAATAAAATTCTTTATAGTGGAGATTTAGAAACCGATAAATCAAAATTAAATACTTATCAAGTTGCTTTTAAAGACGATAAAACAATTGATGATTTTAAAGAGTTTGATGTAATCCATTTTTCAAAATTAGGAAAAGTAATTAAAGTAGTTATAAAAGGTGATAAGGATGTAATTATGGAAAAAATTAAAGCCATGAATCCTTTGCTTTTAGAAATTATCCCACTTAATTTTGAAGATATGTTTGTTTATCAAGTTGAAAAGGAAGGTTACCTTAAAAATGAAAAATAATTTTAAATATTTAATTAAAGAATCAATTCCACTTGCTACCATAATTACTATTATAATGACTTTAATTCATGGGCTTTTTAGTCTTACAATGGATTGCAAATATAATAGTGATGCTCCTGTTCAATATTTAGTATATCCAACACCATTAAATGTTATTGTAATTATAGTTTTGCTCGTTATTATTGTAACAATTATGCCAATAATCACATTTGCAAGATTTAAAAGAAAAGACTTTGCTGATGTTTATTTTGCACTTCCTTTATCAAAAAAGGAAATCTTTTTAGGAAAAATTCTATGTGGATTTTTAGTAATTCTCTTTAGTTTTACAATTTCATATTTCATGGGGTTCTTTATTTTATTTGTAAGAGGTGCTGATTTTTATATGGCTTCCTATATCACGCTCTATTTCATTTTAATACTTGCAATTATTCCTCTTTATTTAATCTCAACTTTCTTTGTTTTAAAAGCCAATACTGTATTAGATTCTGTATTTTTTGTAGGATTATATTGTATTATTTCAAGCGTTATTATCTCAGCAATTCTCATTTTAATTTTCTCTAGTAGTTACGCCTATAAATTTGATGAATATTATTTTTATATTTCTCCATATTTTAGTTTTAGTAAGATATACGATTTCTTTGGAAGTTTATTATTAAAAGGAATGCCAAATTATAGCATTTCTTCTGATGCTTATAATGAATCTTTAAAAATGATGTTTTTAAGTTTAGGTATTCAATATATTATTGGTGTTTTAGCAACTGTTGGAATTATATTTACAATTATTCATTATAAAAACGAAGATATTGAAGAAAGAAGTACTTCTTGGTTTGGTTATAAAACACTAATTCCAATATTATTTGCTATTTGCTTAATTTCAGTATTTAGCATTTATGATATCGCAAGTACTGCTTTATCTTATGCAATATTTATTGTAGCTTACATAGTATTAACTATGGTTCTTGAATTTAGATCATTTAAAATACCAAAGAGTAGGTATATTACTCTTATTATAATTTTAGTAAGTGTTACGACTTTCTCCTTTATAAGAGATAATTACGATTTACCAAAATTATTATTTGAAGGTATGCTTCGTTAATAAATGGTCGTTTTTATCAAAAATAGATATATTTCCATTAGAAATTAAGGCGTAAGTTTTAGGTAGATTGTTTCTTGGAATAGAGATACTTCCAGGATTTATAAAAGTTACGCCATTTTCTTCTTTAATATCATAAATATGTGTGTGGCCATATAAAACAATGTCGCCTTGATGTAAGTTTTTAAGTTTATCTAAGTGATGACCATGTACTAATATAAAACGTTGTTTATCAATATTTAATGTTAGTTTTTTATGGAATTTAAATTTTAAAACCATTTCATCAACTTCTGCATCACAATTACCTTTAATAGCAATTATTTTGTCTTTATATTCATTTAAAAGAGCGACACATTTTTTTGGATTATAGTTTTTTGGTAAATTGTTTCTTGGGCCATGATATAAAAAGTCCCCTAAACAAATTATTTTATCGCACTTTAAATCAAGGAATTTTTTAATAATAAATTCGGCCTCTTCATAATCTCCATGGATATCACTAACTAATAAATATTTCATAAAATTACCTCTTAAATGATTATACAAAATTGTTATTTTTATTAAAGCAATTTTATGGAAATTGAAAATAAAATATGTAAAAATATAAACACGAATATGGAGGTTTATATGAGACGTAAAATTCGTGTTGTTCAATATGGTTGTGGAAAGATGAGCAAATATATATTGCGTTATCTTCATGAAAAAGGAGCAATGATTGTTGGTGCAATTGATGTTAATCCAAAAGTCGTTGGTCAAGATGTTGGTGAATTTGCTGGTTTAGGTATGAAACTTGGTGTTACTATTTCAAGTAATGCTGAAGAAGTATTAGATAATACCGCACCAGATGTTGCAATTATTACATTATTCTCTTTCATGAATGATATATATCCAATGGCAAAAGCTTGCCTTGAAAGAGGAATTAATGTTATTACAACATGTGAAGAAGCAATTTATCCATGGACAACAGCAAGTAAAGTTACAAATGAACTTGATGCTATTGCTAAAGAAAATGGTTGCACTATGACAGGTAGTGGTATGCAAGATATTTTCTGGATTAATATGGTTTCTAATGTTTTAGGTGGTGTTCACACAATTAAAAAGATTAAAGGGGCTTATTCTTATAATGTTGAAGACTATGGTTTAGCTTTAGCTAAAGCTCATGGTTGTGGTTTAACAGTTGAAGAATTCAATAAGACATTAGCTCATCCAACTGAAGTTGTTCCATCATATGCTTGGAATGCTAGTGAAGCAATTTGTGCTAAACTTGGTTTAACAATTAAATCAATTAAACAAGAAAATAAACCATATGTCATTGATAAAGATTTATATAGTGAAACTTTAGGTAAAACTATTGAAGCTGGAAAATGTATTGGTATGAGTGCTGTTGTCACTATCGAAACCAATGAAGGTATTGAAGTTGTTGAAGAAACAATTGGTAAAGTCTATGGTAAAGATGATGGCGATATGTGCGATTGGGAAATTACTGGTGAACCAAATACTTCATTTAAAGTATTTAAACCAGCAACTGTTGAACATACTTGTGCAACAGTTGTTAATAGAATCCCAAGCTTATTAGCTGCTAGACCAGGATATGTTACCGCTGATGAATTAGCTGAATTAATTCATCCAGTTTATCCTTTAAATATGTATTTAAATGATTGTGGTTGTTGCCATGATGATTTTGGATATGATGATTGCGATTGTGAAGAAGATAGCGAAGAAAGTTGCTGCTGCTCACATAAATAAGTAATTTTAATTATTTAAAACTCACTTAGTTTTTCACTAAGTGAGTTTTTTATTTGGCCATATTTGATTACTTTATAATGTTTTTATGAATTTTAATAATATCTTAATAATTATATTATTAAATAATATCGATTATATCGAATAAATTAAGTATTTACTTTGATTTTTAAAGCAAATATTTCTTATATACATTTATTAAATTTTTAATATAATTATCAAGGAAATTAAAGGCAGGGTTATTTATGAAAAAAAGTGATAAAATTGAGCAAAAGCGGCTTCCCTATATTGAGGCTTATAAAAAATATTTAGCTGAAAAAAATACACCATTTGATCTTCCAGGACATGAAGGAAATATTCATACTGAATTAAGTAAAATTTGTGGTCATAAGATATATACTACTGATTTAAATAGTCCTCGTGGAATGGATAATTTAATGAAACCTACTGGACCTATTAAAGAAGCTGAAGATTTATTTAGTAAGGCTTGTAATGCTGATTATTGTAAATTTTTAGTTAATGGTAGTACATCTGGTAATTTAATTATGTTGATGAGTGCATTACAAGCTAATGATAAAATTATTGTTCCTCGTAATGTTCATAAATCAGTTATAAATGGTTTAATTTTAAGTGGAGCAATTCCAGTTTTTATTATGCCAGAGATTGATACTTCAACTGAAATTGCTATGCAACCTAAATTTGAAGAATGGAAAAGAGTAATTGATAATAATCCTGATGCTAAAGCAATTTTTGTAATAAATCCAACTTATTTTGGATGTTGCTCAGATCTTAAACGTTTAGTTAAATATGCTCATAAAAAAGGAATGATGGTGCTTGCTGATGAAGCACACGGATGTCATTTTTACTTTTCTAAAAAAATGCCTATTTCAGCTATGGATGCTGGTTGTGATATGTCTACAACTTCCGTTCATAAAGGTGGAGGTAGTTTAACTCAAAGTAGTTGCTTATTTATAAAATCTAAATTAATAAGCGATTATAATGTAATGAAAGCTTATAACATGATTACAACTACCTCACCAAATACTCAACTCCTTGCATCTTTAGATTGTGCTAGAAAATGGTTAGTTTTTAATGGTGGTAAACATATTAGTAGCGCTATAAATTATGCCCGTTATTGTGTAGAAGAAATTAATAAAATACCAGGCTTTAAGGCTCATGGTAAAGATTATTTCTTAAATAAAGGTGCTTATGCCTTTGATGAATCTAAATTAATTGTAGAAGTAGATAAGCTTAAAATAAATGGTTTTGAAGTTTTTAGAATATTAAAAGATAGATACCATGTACAAGGTGAATTAAGTGAAACTTATACTTTATTATTCTTATTTGCAATTGGTATGAAAAAAGAAAATTGTGATATTTTAATAAACGCTTTAAAAAAGATTAGTGATGAATATTATGATAAAGACACTAAATACATTGATCATCATTACAATAATACTTTCCCTAAACTTGTTTTAAGACCAAGAGTTGCTTTTCATGCACCATTAAAGAAAGTTAAACTTGAAGATGCAGAAGGTGAAGTTTCAAAAGAAGCAGTTATGATTTATCCTCCAGGAATTCCTATTATTGTTCCAGGAGAAAAATTTAATAAGCATGTTATTGAAACTATTAAATACTTTAGAAGTACTGGAGCTGATATTATTAGCGAAAACGAAGATGCAGAATATGTAAACTGTGTTGATTGCGATCTTGATGAGATGCATAGACTTGATAAAACAATCGAATAATTTATTTTAAATAAGGTAATAAACATTTATTTCTCGTTTTTTACAAATTTAATTGATAAAAATGTCTAGTAAATGAAGGTATTTAAGTATATTGTATGAATTAAGGAAACTAATTATGGGTGAAAATAATCTTCTAACTCTTACTAAAAAACTTATTAGTATCCCAAGTACTTATTATCATGAAGATGAAATTATTTCATATTGTGCATCATATCTTGAAAAAAATGGGCTCAATGTTGAAGTAATGGAATATCAAGAAAATATAGCAATTGGATATACTGGTAAAAATATTATTTCCATTATTGATACTAAAAAGCCTGGTAGAACCATTTTACTTAATGGTCATTTAGATACTGTCCCTGTATGTGATGGCTGGAAGAAGAACCCTTTTATTCCTTTTGAAGATAATGGTCGTATTTATGGTCTTGGTGCAGTAGATATGAAAAGTGGTGCAGCTATTTTAATAGAACTTTTCATATACTTAAATAGACTCAAAGATAATTTGACTGGCAGAGTTATCCTTTCTCTTGTCAGCGATGAAGAAGGTCCTTTTGGGTTAGGGGCTAATGCATTAATTGAAGAACATAAATTACCACCTATCGATTTAGTGATCTCTTGCGAACCTAGTGCATCCTTTAGTAACCAAAATTTCCCTGTCCTTTGCCTAGGCGCAAGAGGTTGCTTTGTATATAATATAGATTTTCTTGGAAAAAGTGCGCATGCCTCTAAACCAGAAACCGGTATAAATGCTGCAATTGAAGCTGCTAAATTTGTTGTTGAAACTGAAAATGTTAAATTAAAAGAAGATAAAGTCTTGGGTAAAGGCTCATTTTGTGTCTTAAAGGTTATAAGCGATGGTGGAGCGTGTTCAGTTCCAAGTCTTGCGAGAGTTACAATACATAGACATATCGTAAGTTTTGAAGATGAAGAATATGTAATGAATGAAGCAAAAGACTTAATTAAAAAAGCAAATGTTAATGTTCCATATAAAATTTCTTTAAGAAAAGAACCTTCTTTAGGGGCGAGGTATTATAAGCCTTACTATGTTGATAAAGAAAATTCTTTTGTTAAAGAATTTATTAACGTTATTAAAGAAGTTAATAATAATGAAGTAAACCTTGATTATTTTAGTAGTATTGGTGATTTTAACTATTTTGCTACAAGATTATTTAATAAAGAGAAAGAACATCCAATTACTTTAATATTTGGACCAGATGGTGCTAATTTCCATTCGGCTAATGAGTATGTTAAAATTGATTCGATTTATAAAACTTATGATACGATATTAAAGTATTTATTGAAGATATTAGGAGAATGAATATGAATGTCTGGAAAGATTTTGATAGAGATAGAATAACACCTACTAAATTTGTAGCTTGTGTTGAAATACCTAAAGGTAGTAAATGTAAATATGAACTTGATAAAGAAACAGGTATGATAATTCTTGATAGAGTTTTATATACTTCTACTCACTATCCACACAACTATGGATTCATTCCTTGTACTTATGCAGGAGATAATGATCCACTAGACGTTTTAGTAATGTGCCAAGAACCACTCGATCCATTAACTCTTGTAAGATGCTATCCAATTGGGGTTGTGGAAATGATTGATCAAGGCAAGGAAGACGAAAAAATAATTGCTATATGTGAAGATGATCCTGATTTATTTCAATATCACGATATTAAAGATCTTCCAAGTCATACTTTAAATGAAATTTCGCATTTTTTTAAAGTTTATAAACAACTTGAAGGAAAAACAACAACTGTTACCAATATCTTAGGCAAAGAAGATGCTGAAAGGATAATTCAAGAATCAATTGATAGATTTAACAAAAAGTTTAAGAAATAATATTTATGGGTGCATTACTTAATTTTGCTTTAATCATAGTAGGTGGTTTTTTAGGTGTCTTGCTTAAAAAGAAAATTAAAGAAGATTTAACAGATTTATTAATTTCCACTATGTCTATTGCTTTAATATTTATCGCAATTGTTGGAATAATTCCAAGAATGATCGATATTAAAAATGTGGATAATACAATAACTATGAATGTTCACGGAACATTTTGTCTTTCGATTTCTTTATTTTTAGGAGCAATTATTGGTCATCTCTTAAAAATAAATGAAAACTTAGACCGATTTGGAACCTATATTCAAAGTAGATTTAAACTAGCAAACTTTTCACAAGGATTTGTTACTGCTACTCTTTTCTTTTGCGTTGGAGCTATGGCAATTTTAGGATCTATTCAAGAAGGTATATATCATAAATATGATCTTTTAATATGTAAATCAATGATTGACTTTGTTACTGCTTTAGCTTTAGGGGCTTCTCTTGGGTATGGCGTAATATTTAGTAGTATACCTATTTTATTATATGAAGGTGGGTTAACTTTATGTGCAAAAGCTTTAGAACAAAGTTTAAATACCACATTAGGTAATAATATATTAAATGGCATATGTATGGTAGGATATACAATTATTTTTGCTATTGCTTTATCAATGATGAATATTAAAAAGATTAAGACTGGAAACTTAATTCCAGCAATGCTTATTCCTATTATTTATTACCTTGTTTTAAATGCTTTAAAGATAAGTGATTTTTAATTACTTATATATGATATTTTAATCTTATAATAATACATATATTTAAATAGTTTTTGATACAATATTTATGAGGATAGATTATGAAAAAGAAATTATTATTAGTATTAACATCATTTTATTTACTTTCTTCTTTTGCTAGACCAAATAATGTTAGTAAACCTAACTTAGGAATATTTAAAGATTACACAAAAGAAGAAGTTATAGAATACTATAAAGATGTTAAAGAAAATGTATCTAAAGAGGATTTAATATTATCTTTAGAGCAAAGACTTAAAAAAGATAATAAGGAAGTATCTGCTGCAGATGCTCATTCTTGGAAATATTATGTTTTACTTGATAGGGATTATACTAAAGATCCATTAAGTGATGAAGAAATTTCTAAACAAGAATGGAAAATTGATAATGTAGTGTGTTCTCCTCTTTATGATGATAGTTTTACATTTATTAAAAAAGAGAATCCTGGCAGTAAAGTAAATAGAGAGCACGTATTCCCTAAATCTTATGGGTTCGCAAATAAAAGTGGAAAAGATTTTTTACCATATGCTGCAACTGATATGCATAATTTACATATGGGTGAAGCAAAAAACAACCAAGATGGACATAATAATTATCCATTTGGTAATGTTGCTGATAAAAATACATCAAAAGGTATTAAATCATCTATTAGTGGTAAAGTAACTGGTTATCTTGGTAAGAATAAAAATGGTATACCAGTATATGAACCTCTTGATAAAGATAAAGGTGATATTGCTCGTTCGATATTTTATATGGCAACTAGATATCATACTTATGATTCATCTTTAGATAATAACCCTGCTTTAAGACTTAGTGATACTCCTCTTGATTTATATAACGCTAAAAAATCAATTACTGCAAGTGAAACAAAGGATAATCCTGTTACATATGGTATGCTAACTGATCTTCTTTCTTGGAATGAACTTGATCCCGTAAGTAATGCAGAAATTCATCGCAATAACCTTGTTTATACAAATATTTCTAATAACCGTAATCCATTTATTGATTATCCTTCATGGGCAAGAATATGCTTTGATTTAAATAATAGTGAAGTTAATAAAAAAGATGATCCTAAGACAATTGATAATAATGTAGATAATCCTAAACCAGATCCAGATGAACCTAAAAAAGATGATAATAAAGAAGATGTTGCTTGGTATGAAGATTTATTAAATCCTAAGTATTATCCTTATTACGTAATAGGTCTTTTAATAATCATTTCATTTATAATTAGCTTAGTGTTTAAAAGGAAAAGAAAAAAGAGAAAATAAAGAATGCAAAAATCCTAATTTAGAAATAAATTAGGATTTTTATTTGCATTAAAAATTATAAAAATAAAAAGCGAGATAAACTCGCTTTTTATTAAATTTATTTAGAAAAATTTTAATTATTTAGCAGCGACCATAATTGCAGCTTGAGCTTGTTTGAACCACTTGTCTATATTAGATTTTGAGTTAGTCTTAAGTGTTTCCTTATGGCCCTTTTCATCGGTATATTCAAATTCACCTTTTTCTAATAAAGCTAATTGATCATTATAAACTTTAGTAACTTCTTGAACCTTTTCAACTGTTGAAATAGTTGAAAGAGCAGCAAAGTAAACTTTTTCAAGAGCATCTCTAGCATCTACAAGAAAAGCAGCAACTTTTTCTTTGTGGACATTACCTAAGTTAGCAACAAAATTATTGACTTCTTCTTCAGTTGTAACTTCACCATTAACAATCTTTTCCTTGAATGCTTCGACAGTTTTATCCATGTCATCTTTCATACCATCATCAACGGCTGCTTTATAATCAGCACTAGCAGCAACATCTTCAACTAACTTATTGAGTAATTTAGCTTGAGCATTGACTTTAGCAACCCATGCATCAACAGCAGCAAAGTCTTCAGCAACAATCTTTGTATCTTTAACTTCGTTCTTATAAGCGGTAACGAGTAAAGCCTTGCTTTCTTCATCAGTAGTTAATGATTCGACACCTTCTAAGGTAGCAACATTAGCGCCTTGTGTAACACCATGTAAAGTATTCCAGTCAGTTAAATATGCTTCAAAAGCATCAGCATGAGCTTTCTTAACTTTTTCTCTAGCGGCAGCTAATTCGCCTCTAATACCATCAATTGTTTTTGTGGTTGGTTCCCATTTCTCAGCAGTAACAGTAACGTTATATGAATATTCAGTATCGGTACCTTTTAATGAGTTGTCTTTATCGCTAGTTAAGAAACTTGCATATACAGCATCAGCATCTGTGAATGTCTTAGCATAAGCTTTAAGTTCAGCTTTGACTTCTCCGGTAATGACACTTAATCTCCAAGTTGTGAATGGAACATTCCATTTAGCTAATTCTTGTTCGATATATTGTAAACCACCAAGTTTATTAACTGGATCTTCTTCAGTGCCTTCATTAACTGAAACGTATGAAAGCATGTTGGATACAGTAACTTTTGCAAAATCTTTACCATCACTTCCACGATCCATCTTAACCCAGTTATTAATTAAGTTCTTAACATAACCGTGAGCAGTACTAAACCAATCCTCATCAGTATCTGGATATGCTGTAAATTCAGCATCGTAATCTTTAATGATTTGAGCTTGAAGTTTATCTAATACAGCATCATAAGCATCAGTAATTGCTTTATAAGCTTCATCGCCTAATGCTTTAACATCAATTGTTTCAGCAGCACTAACTTGTGCTCTATATTTATTAGCAACACCTAATGGTAATTCTTCTTCAGTGAATCCAAGTTTTGTTAAGGTTTCAACTAATGTATCATATGTATCTTCTTTTCCAGTATCAAATGCAGCATCTTTACCATTAACAGCAAGTAAAGCGTCATCAATCTTTGCAAATACTGCTTTTCTATCTTCTTCAAGTTTGTTGTATAAACCTGTTTGAGCAGGATTGGTTTCAACATTAGTACCTTTACCAACTAATTTACCAATAGCATTTAAAGTGGTGCATGCTTCAACAGCAACTGTAGCTTTTTCAAGGAAAGCTTTTCTATCAGCATCACTCATATATTCTCTACCAGTTAAAGTATCTGGGGTAGCTTTAGCAGCATATAATTTTTCAAGACCGGCTTTTGCATCTTCTTTAGCGTTTGCAACTAATTTAGCATAAGCTTTATCTAAAGCTTCTTTAGCGTTAGCTAAAGCGGTTTTACCAGCAGCTAATCTTGCTTGTGTTCCTTCAGCATTCTTGATAGCTGTTGAAACATTAG
>DKCJ01000015.1:0-53387 GCA_002451465.1 Caryophanales bacterium UBA6877 | reverse complement strand
TAACATCATTTTCTCTAGCAGCAATATCAGTATCAACTTTAGCAAAAGTTTCATCATAATATTGATTTAATAATCCAACAAAGTAAGTATCAACTGTACCAAACTTAGCGGATGAAACAATAACAGAACCATTACTATTTTCGGTTTTTTCAAATGTACCAGTATATGTACTGCTCATAATCATTTCATCAGTAACTTCAACTTCTTTGTAGTTGATAGTTAATTGATTGATAACGCCACTTTGTGTTAAATTTGGATCAGTGAATGTTAATGTGTATTTATCACCAAGCTTACCATCGACTTTATCAACGGTAACGCCAGGAACTAAAATGACAACTGGGTAATATGCATCACCTTGGTCACCTTTGTCGCCTTTTGGACCTTGTGCGCCGGTATCACCTGTGTCGCCTTTTGGACCTTGTGCGCCGGTATCACCTTTGTCGCCTTTTGGACCTTGTGCGCCGGTATCACCTTTGTCACCTTTTTCACCTTTGTCACCTTTTTCACCTTTGTCACCTTTGTCGCCTTTTGCACCAGCTGGACCAACAGGACCTTGTTCGCCTTGTGTACCGCAGCTAGTAACTGCACCTACTGAAAGAGCGAGCATACTAGTAAGGGCTAAGACTTTTAATAAACTTTTTTTCTTCATAATTCTTAAAATTCTCCTTATTATGGGTATTCCCCAATTTTACATAGTATAGCCCGAAACCTACCTTATTTCGCTAACCTTATATCTATATAGCATCATACAAAGTTCGCAAAAATCGCTAAGTAGCGTTCTATATGCTTAAATTATAAGTAATTATCTATTAAAGTAAAGAATATTTTTTGGTCAAAAAATATCATTAAATAGCCTTATTTGAAATTAATTTTTGAACTTGAAAGTGCCTATATAAAATAAGGATGAAATTTTTTTTAAAAAAAGCAACGAATTTCATAGAAATATTTTTTATTTTAGTAAAAGCAAAATAAATATTACTTATTTGATTAGTGGATTTATAAAATAATTTAAAATTTCTATTGATGAAAGTAATAAATATGAAACTTATATTTTAGTTTTAATTAATTATCGAATTTATTCCATCCAGTCGATACTTTTTGTATGTTTATTTTAAGTTCAAGTGCCCTTAAAATGACTATTAAAGTATCTAATCTTGGACTTACTTTATTGGATTCAAATCTAGCTATTGCGCTTTGCTTAATACCTGTAATAGATGCTAAGTCTCTTTGAGAATAACCTTTCTCCATTCTTCTAAATTTTATTAATCTTATAATGTTTTTAATATCTCCATCTATACCAAAAAACATAAAATCGCTATTTTGAGTGAGGTTATTTTCCATATTTTCTCCTTTTTTGAATATTAAGATAATATTAATTTTTTAAAATAATTTAATTTCCGGAAAAATATCATTTTTTGCTTGAAAAAGCGATAACAAATATGTTATCAAAATTATTTTATCATATAAAAATCCTTATTAAATACATTTTTTTATAAAAAATCATACTATTTATTTATAAGGTAATTATTTGTAGATAGTTATAAAAAATATACCTTTTGTTTTATTTTAAGATGACTTACAAATGAAAATAGTTATACAAATTTGTTATTTTAAAGAAATTAAACAAGAAAAATTTATTAATGATTAATATAAAAATAAATTTATCTAATTTTTTTATTTAAATTTTGAAGTGTACCTAATCCTTGACGAAATAAGAAGATGGTGTTTTTTATAAAATACGATTGGAAATTTAAACTTGATTGCATCCTTAAGTATTAAGAAGGAAGGCTAGATTTTGTCTCGTCTGGTATAAATACCATATTTTTTTATCATCTATATTATCATGGGCAAAGGCATTTATGATCCTAGAAAAGATTGATTAAAATATAATTAAGTAAATAAAAAAATGGACTAAAGAGCAAAGATTTAAATTTGTAGCAAAAGTTATTGCAGGTAATTTAATAAGAAAAGTTGCAATAAATGTTTCTCTTACATTATTAGAGTCTAGTTCTATCAATGGTAAAGAAGTATTAAGAAAAATAAATTAACTTCAACCGAGTAAAAAGAGGTCAAGCTGCTTAGAGAAATGAATACATATTTAGAAGCGGAGAATCTTAATTTAAAAAATGGAGACTTGGAATTAGAAAAGACAATAAGATTAAACAAGACATAAAAGCAAGAATTATTAAAGCCATCAAAGAATAATCCAAATTGAGTCTACTAACCATTCTTTTATCAATATCAGGTCTATATAAATCAACTTATTATTTTAAATTACAATAATTTAATAAAGATGATGAAGATAAAGAATTAAAGAAGCATATTAAAAATATGTTTTATAAAAATAAAGAAAGATATGGAGTTCGTAGAATATATGTCTCCTTAAGAAATGAAGGCATACTCATAAATCATAAAAAAACACAGAAACTAATGGATGAAATGTCTTTTCTCTTAGAAAAAAGTCAAATATATCATTCATATTAAGATGAAGTTAGACATATTGCAAGAAATATCATCAATAGAAAGTTTATAAGCGAAAGCACTAATAAAAAATGGATAACCGATGTATCACAGATTAACCAATTATTTGATAAAGTATATTTATCGCCGCCTCTTGGAATGGTTATACCAAATTTAGAACAAATAAATAGAATGTTAGAAATGGCATTTAAAAAAATATTTAAATCTAAAAGATCTTGTTGTGCAAAGTGATTTGGGTAGGAAATATAAACATCCAACATATCAATTTAAACTAAAAGAAAAAGGTATTATTAAATCAATGTATATATAAGAAAATTGCATTGACAATTATATTGTGGAATTATCCTTCAGAACTATAAAGAATGAAATATTTTGTGTTTATGAATATAAACTCAAGACTTTGTAGATCTTTATAATACCATAGGAAGATATATCAATTATTACAACAGCGAAAGGATTGAAAGTTAAACAAAATGGATGTCTCCCTTTTAAAATTACGGAAACACCTATGGCTTTACATAATTTACCATATAATTTGATTGACTTATTAATGATTAAAGGTACATTTCAATTTTAGTGATTTTTATTTTATTATTTGGTTTATTTTTCCATTCAAAATTTATAGAAAAAGTACATTTTATAACAAAAGAATTATTTAGAATTAACAAACAGAATAAAATTTTATATAATAAGAATAACATTTTTGCATAAGTTGATAAAATGTTTAATTTAATTTAGGGAGGGGAATTATAATGAAAAAAATTAAATTAGCTGTTTTAAGCCTATTAGCTGTTAGCGCAATCGGTTTAGCAAGTTGTAGTGGCGAACAAGGTCCAAGAGGTCTTGAAGGTCCAAAAGGTGAAAAAGGCGATAAAGGTGATCAAGGTCTAAAAGGCGAAACTGGTAATGAAGGTCCAGCAGGTCCAGTCGGTCCAAAGGGTGATCAAGGTCCAAAAGGTGAAAAAGGCGATAAAGGTGACAGAGGCGAAACCGGTGCTACTGGTGAAAAAGGTGAAAAAGGTGATACCGGTGCTACTGGCGAAAAAGGTGAAAAAGGCGATAAAGGTGACAAAGGTGATACCGGTGCTAGTGGCAAAACTGCTTGGAGCAATACCATCTTACCAAGTGAAGGTGGTTATGTAGTTCCTAGTGTTGGTAGTGCTGTTGTTGGTAGTGAAATCACTTTCACCATAAAAGCAAATGCTGGTTATACTTTTAATTCGCTTGTTTTAAACGATAAAACTTATAGTAGAGCAGAATGTGATGTTGTTAGTGATACTACATACACATATACAACTACTATGAAAGAAAATGGTTATGTTGTTCAAGCTAACTTCAGTAATGGAACACAAGAAGATGATCCTATTATTATTACTTCAGCTAGCGATTTGAAATTAGCATTAAGTGGTGATACTGCAAACAAATATTATAAGTTGGACAGCAGCATTAAGACTATTGATTGCACTGTAGAAGAATTATTTTATCTTGAATTTAGTGGTAATTTAGATGGCAATGGTGTTACATTAACAAATTTAAAGAAATCGCTTTTCTATAATTTAGGTTCTGGTAAAGATGATAGCGTTACTATTAAAAACTTAAATGTTGAAACAAATGCAAGAAGTTCATTAGTTTTTACTGCTTATGCTAAAGAAATTACCTTCGAAAATGTTAAACTTAGTGGTGTAATTGAAGGAATGTATAATGTTGGTGGATTTGTAAACTATGGACCTCGTAATATGGATAAAGAAGGTTTCGATTATACTTTAAATTTCAAAAATTGTAGTTCTGATGCCGTTATTATAAGTAAAGCTGCTGCATTTGGTGTTTTAGTTGGATATCCTTATCCAGGAGATAATCACAAACTTACACTTAATATTGATAGTGCAACGTATGATGGAATTAAAGGAGTAAAAGGTTATTTGCCTGATTCATCGACAAAAAATAATGCATTATTATACTCGGCATGGGCATACATAGGTAATAATTTATTTGATGTTTATAAGGATGGAACAAAATTAACTGATGTAGAAAAGAAAGAAACATTAGCTTCTGATAATGTTACATTAATTTCTAAATTAAACCCAACTAAAAAAGATGATAATAAATATTATGTAGATAAAGCTGAAGGCGCTGTAAGTTATAAAGTTTGGTTCCAAATGTATAAATCTTCAGTTGATGAAGATGGTAAAGATGCTGATAAGAGTATCACAAATTCATATCCATACATTAGTGATACCGCATTTGCTGAAGGAGAAACAAGTGTTGAACTTTTCTCAGAGATTAGTCAATTTAAATTAGAAGAAGGCGATTTCTTATTATATAAATATGATAAAACTAGCAAATTAGTAACATTAAAAACATCACTTAATGAAAATTTAAAATATTTTGGATCAATAAAAATAGCTGTTAGTCAATATGATGCAAACGGCTTTTGTGTTTCAAATGGTGAATATACAATTGTTAAGGTAGCTAAAGAAAATGCATTAGCATATGATGCTGCATGGGTTGTTGATAATAAGTAATTTTTGAAAAATATAATAAAGAGCTCAAATTAAATTGAGCTCTTTTTTTGAATTTTAAATATTTTTCATATTAAACTTACGAATATTATAATGTTTATGATAATATAATTATAAATTGATATTTTCAAAAGAAATCATCATTAAATTTTTGGAGGAAACTTATGTACGACTTAAATGAGTACGTTTTTCATAAAATTTATGGGGTTCTTTTTGTTGAGGGCTTTGAGACAATCGAATTAAATAATGAAAAAATTAAATATTATGTTTTATCTATGCCTTTTGCACAAAATGAAACTACAAGAGTAAAATTACCTGTTGATAATTGTGAGATGATTTCAAGCTTTCCAAATAAAGGTGAATTGAATACCTTAATAGATAAATTAAAAAATATAAAATCTATATGGATTCCTGAATCAAAGAAAAGAATAAAAGTATATGAAAATATATTTTATAATGCTGATATACCTACTATTTTTAGTTACTTAAAAGCTCTTTATGAACATAAAGATGTCATTAAACTTACAATTAAAGATCAAAATTTTATGCGTAGAGCTGAACAAATAATATTTAGTTTAATTTCAGTTGGGCTCAACATTGATTATAAAGACGTTAAAACTTATTTATTAGGAGAAACTGTTTAATTTTTATACTAACAACTATAAATAGATTTATAATAATTAAGGTTATTAGGAGGTTTTATGAAATATTGTATTTATTGTGGAAATAAGTTAGATGATGACGCTATATATTGCACAAAATGTGGTAAAAAACAAAACACTAATACTAATGATAAGCAAAAAAATGATAGTGTTGGTTTAATTCTTGGAATTCTTTCAATTTTATTTGCATATGTACCAGTTGTTTCTTTAATATTTGGAATAATTGCGATTGTTAAAGGTTCAAAAAATAATTCAATCATCGATCCTATTCTAGGGTGTATAGGTGTGACTTTGTCTGTCTTAACTACACTTTTTTATGTATTTTTATTAATTTTATATATAATCTGTCCAAGTTTTTTATACACAATTTTTTATATAATTGTTTACCATTTAGGATTTATATTTTTCTGGATGTGATATATTTTGCTTTAAATTTTTTAAATATTATTAGTTATCTTTTGTAACATTTATAAATTCACAAGGGATAACTTTTTTTATGTCTTCAACAGAAATCTTAATTATTTCATTTACTTTTCCAGCACTAAAATATATTTCTTTATGGTTAGTAACTGACTCATCAAAGATAGTAGTGAAATGTTTTTTCATACCAATTGGAGAACATCCTCCATGCATATAACCTGTTACTTTAAGTAAATCTTTTAAAGGTATCATTTCAATATTTTTTTCATTTACTGCTTTTGCGGCTTTTTTAAGATCTAATGTTTTAGAAGCTGGAATTACAAAAACGTAATGGTTGTTTGATTTCCCTATTGTTACTAATGTTTTAAAATCAATATCAGGATTAATATTTAAAGTTTTACATACTTCATTTGCCGAAACAAAAGGCATTGAAGTGCAATCAATTACTTCGTATTTAATTTTTTCTTTATCCAATATTCTCATAACATTTGTTTTGTTTTCCATAAAGATACTCCTTATATAAATAGTAATACTTTTATTAATATAATTAGCTATTAAAAAAGCCTTCTAAACAAAGAAGGCTTTTAATTAGTTTTCCTTAGTTGATTTATTGAGGGTTCGATATGCTCTTGCACTCATTCTAACTTTATAAGGTACGCCATTAATCTCGACTTTATATGTATGTAAATTTACATTCCATCTTCTACGAGATGTTCTTAAACTGTGTGATCTAGTATTTCCAGATAATGGACCTTTTCCTGTAATAGGACATACTCTTGACATTTCGTTAACCTCCTTTAAATCAGCGTTTTAAATAGTATCATTAATAGCAACTATTTTCAAGTATTATTGCTAATAATATCTATTATTTTCATAAATTATAATGTTTTCGTAAAAAATAACAAGGTAATAATTTCTAAACTAGCTTTTCTGATTTATAAAATAGTGCATTTTATATTAAAAAATCATTACATTTATAACTTTTTTATTAATAAAAAATTAGTGAAAAAATACAAATTTAAAATTTGATTTTTTCTTTTTAATAACGGCTGCATATGGTATAATTTTTTTGTATTTATAGGGTTAAATTTAATGGAATTATTTGATATATTACCATCTAATTATTTTTCAATATTTTCAGGTAAAAATAGAACAATTTATGCAGAAAGTTTAATTGTTCTTTTTGAATTGTTACAAAATGATGAAGCTTTAATTAATAAGCAAGATTATTTAAAGGCTTTAAAAGATAAACGTGCTAATTTTATTGATAAATTAGATTATACTGCCGAAGATTTAAGTTTTTTAGAACAAGGAGAGGATATTCTTGTTAATCAAAACGTTGCTAGTAAAGCAGCTTTTATAATAAGAAGACTAGAAGAAACTGGTTGGATTAATGTTGCTATTGATCCAGAAACTTTTGAAGAAACAATAATTTTGCCACAATATTCAATATCTTTATTAAGAGCTTTTAATGATATTATTACTGATGAAAGTGCTCCATATTTATCTCTTGTTCACTCTACATATAGCGAACTTAAAGTAGAAGATGAAGAACCAGATGAATTAATGTTTGCAACTTTAACAAGATGTTATGAAAATACTAAAAAACTTAAAGTAGAATTAATAACTCTTATACATTCGATTCGTATTTTCCAAACTCGTCTTGGAAAAACGTTTGATACTAATACTGTCTTACATTCATATTTTGATGTTTATAAATCCAAAATTATTGATAGATATTATCATCCTCTTAAAACTTTTGATAGTGTAGCTAAATTTAAACGACCTATCATTAAAGTTTTAGAGAAATGGGTTTCTAATAAAGAAATAAGAGAAAAGATTGTTGCCCAAGCAGCTTTAATTGCTCCAAACAATAATAAAAAAGAAATCGAACGTGATGTTATTGAAAAGATCAATTATATTACTGATACTTATGAAACAATTAATGATTTAATTGCTTCTATTGATAAAGAAAATAGTGCTTACACAAAAAGTAGTGCCAGTAAGATTTTATATCTTAATAATAGTGATAGAACTATTAAAGGACATCTTGAAAATATTTTTAAAAGCTATGCTAAAAATACCTCGAATAATCGAAATTTAGCAAAAATTTTATCAATGATGCAAGATTGTTCAGGATTCAATGAACAAGGTTATATTGATAGCGAATCTATTTCTTTACCAATGTTAAGAAAAATTAAATTTGATGGTACTCCTCTTGAAATTGTAAATTTTGATGATGCAAGTCAATTCATCATGGATAATTTTTTAGAAGAAACTAAAGATATTTATACTGATGAGAGAATTTATGAATTCATGGAAAAAGCTTTTGGGGGAGACGATGTTTTAAAATCAAAAGACATTTTGCTTCCAAATTTCGATGCTTTTATTTGTTTAATACTTGCAACTATTAAAAAAGATGATGAGAGTTGTTTCTATACAGTAGAAATAGTTGATGATGAGAAGATAAAAAATGGAGATTATATTATTCCAAATTTGATATTTAGAAGAAAGGCTTGATAAATAATATGTTTGAAGAAGAATTTATTAAAATACCTGTTAGTGATCAACGTGAATTTTCTCACGTTGTAAATACCTTACTTTTAAAAGGTTTTATTGTCCGTGATGTTTTTGATGCTAGAGAAAAAATGATGCGTACTAATCCTACCTATAGATTTATTGAAAGATATTTTTCTTTAATAGAAGATTATCTTAAATTTAGTGGTTGGCATATCGAAAAAGATGTTGTTAGTGGCGTTATTTGTTTAACAAATGATTATGAAGATAATCGTTTAAGACTTGATAGAGAAACGTCTCTTCTTTTATTTACTTTGCGTTTAATTTTTGAAGATGAGAAAAAAGAAGGGGCACAAACAAACGATTCAGTTTATATTACAACTCCTGGGTTAATTAAAATTATGTTTGAACATGGTATTACAATGCCTGGAAGAAAATTAAGTGGTAGACAACTTGCTAAATCTCTTAGATTTTTAGCAAATCATAATATTATTTCAAAAGTTAGTGGTAGTTATGATGAAGGCAATGTAAGTTTTTATATACTTCCATCAATAATATATGCTCTTGATAATAACAAGATTGTCGCTATGAGCGAAGCTATTGATAAAATTAATAATGAAGCAAATAATGTCAACCTTTTGAATGATAATTTAAATAGCGATGGAGGTAAATTATGAAAACAATAACCAAAATAAGAATTATTAATTGGCATTATTTTTGGAATGAAACTATTGATATTAAACCTATTGTTTTCTTAACTGGTGTTAATGGTAGTGGTAAATCAACTTTAATTGATGCTATGGAAGTTGTTTTATTAGGTGATACAAGTGGTCGTAGTTTTAATAAAGCTGCTTTTGAAAAATCCAGTCGTACTTTAAGAGGATATCTTAGAGGTGAAATTGGCGATGATGTTGATAATAATGGCTTTAAATATTTAAGAAATGGAAGATTTACTTCCTATATTGTTTTAGAAATATATGATGATGTTAATAAAGAATATTTTTTAATGGGTATTGTTTTTGATTCTTTTGAAGATGGAAGTGAAGAACACCATTTCTTCTCAGCGAATGGTAAGATGCCTGAAAATGGTTTTGTTAAAGACAAAGTTCCATTAGATTATAAAGAGTTAAATAAATTCTTAAGTGAAAATTATAAGGATGGATATCAATTCTTTGATAGTAATAGACAATATCAAGATTTTTTAAAGCGTAAATTTGGTGGTTTAAAAGATAAATATTTTAGTCTTTTAAAGAAATCTACATCCTTTACACCAATTACAGATATTACCTCTTTTATTACTCAATATGTTTGCGATCCTCAACAAAATATTGAGCTTTCTCATCTTCAAGAAAATATTCTTAATTATAAACGTTTAGAAAATGAAGCTGAAAATATTAAAAAGAGAGTTGAAAGATTAGAGGAAATCAAAAATTTATTTGATATTTATAAAGCTCATAAAGAAAATTTCCAAGTTGCAAAATATATTATTGAAAAATGTGAACTTGAATCTAGTAAACAAAAACTTGGTGCATATAAAGACGAAGTATTTAAATGCAGTAAGAGAATTCATGAAATTGAACTGGGTATTGCTGATTTTAATGGCAATTTAGCTGAACTTGAAAAAAGACGTTTAAGAATAATTCAAGATAAAGCCGATAATGATACTATTCGTTTAACTAACGAATTAATGGAAGAAAAAAGAAATGCCCAGAATAAGATTGATCAAATTTTAAAAGATGAAAATCTTGTTAAGGAAAATCTTCTTAAATATTGCAATGAATATCTTTCAGCAACTTCATCTTTAATGGATGAACTTAAAACTATTAATAAAGATTTACTTGATGATGATAGAGCAAAAGAATTAATTGAATTAGAGCATGACGCAAAAGTTGTTAATGATCTTTGTTTAATGTTTAAAGATCATGAATTAAAAGATGTTGCAAACTTAACTAAAGATAAATTAGAAAACTTTAGACAAGTTTTAGCAAATTTTAAGAGTAAGGTTTCATCTTTATCAGTTTCTTTATCTCGTACAATTTTTAATATTGAAAAGAAAATTGCTTCCTTAAAAGTTGATGAAATTAATATTAAAAAAGGTTCAAAATCTTACGATAAACGTTTAATTGATATTAAGCATCGTTTAGAAGATGCTCTTTATGATAAATTTAATAAACATATTGATGTTGATATTTATGCTGATTTAATAGATATAAAAGATTTAAGTTGGTCTAACGCTATTGAAGGATATTTATATGGTCAAAAATTTAATCTTTTTGTTGATCCAAAATATTTTATAGATGCTTATAAAATTCTTAAAAATTTACTTTTAGAATATAAATATTATGGAACTAGCCTTGTTGATCAAGAAAGAATTATTGAAAGACACTATGAAGCACAAAATGGTAGTTTAGCTGATGAAATTATTACAGATCATGAAGGTGCTAGAGCCTATACCAACTATTTAATTGGTAGACTTTATAAGGCAAATTCAATTGAAGAAGCAAGAAATTCGACAAATGGTATTACCAAAAACTGTGATTTATACCGTAGTTTTTCTTTACAACAAATTAATCCAAGATTATATCAAGAATCATTTATTGGTAGTACTTTAGATCAACGTTTCTTATTAGAAAAAGGAAAAGAAGTTGAAGCTAATGTTCGTAACCTCGATGTTTATAAAAAATTAAGTGCTTTAATTAATAAAGCAAATGAACTTGAAGTTATTAATAGTAACGAAATTGCAAATGATTTTGTTTTAATTGAAAGAACCACCCAAATTAATGGTTTAAAGAACACAATAAATTATGTTGATGAACAATTAAAAGAACATGATACAACTTTAATTTTAAGCTTAGATAAACGTTTAAATGATGTTGAACAAGATATTAAAGATTTAAATAATAATAAAGAACAATCTTTAATTGAAAAAGGAAATCTTGAAAAAGAAATTGAAAATCTTAAAAATGAAAAGATTGTTCAAGAAGAAGCTAAAATTAAAGCTAAAGAAGAGAATTTAAAAACTCAATATGATCCATTCCTTGTTGATGAAAAAGCTATTCCTTTATATAACGAAGAATTAGATAAAGGCAAAACTAATTTACAAATTTATCAAGATTACAACGTAAATCTTTCACGTTTACAATATCTTGTTAATAATATTTTTAATCAAGTTAGAACTTTAAGAAGAGATTATGTAAATGATTATCATCTATCATATGATGTTACAATTGATGATAATTCTAAATTTGAAGACGAACTTAAAGAATTTAGAGATGTTGAACTTCCTCAATATCAAGAAAAGATTGAAGATAGCTATAATAAAGCCATTCAACAATTTAAAGATGATTTCATCTTTAAATTAAGAGCGGCTATTGAAGATGTTGAAGATCAAATTGAAAACTTAAATGAAGCTTTAAAACAATCCCAATTTGGTAGAGATTCATATAGATTCACAGTAAAACCAAGCCAAGTTTATCGTAGGTATTACGATATGCTTAAAGATGATTTAATTTTAGAAAGCGATCATGATGAGACTGAATTTATTAATAAATATAAAGATGTCATGGAAGATCTTTTTAAACAAATTGTTGATATAAATAATAAAGGAGATAAGACTAGTGAATTAATGACTAATATTGAAAAATTCACTGATTATCGTAGTTATCTTGATTTTGATTTAATTGTTACAAATATCGATACAAATGAAGAACAAAGACTTTCTAAAATGCTTAAGAAAAAGAGTGGTGGCGAAACACAAACTCCATTCTATATTAGTGTCTTATCATCATTTGCTCAATTATACCATGTCCATGATGATGGCGAGTTAAGTAATACAATTCGTATTATTATTTTTGATGAAGCTTTCTCAAAGATGGATCGAAGCAGAATTAAAGAAGCTGTTCGTTTATTAAGAAAATTTAATTTACAGGTTATTTTAAGTGCTCCAAGTGATAAAGTTGCTGATATTAGTGAACTTGTTGATGAAACACTTGTTACACTTCATGATAAAAATAGTAGTTGCGTAAGACTCTATGAAAAAAGGCAAAAATAATTAATCATTAAAGGAGGATTATTATGGCTAAAAAAGTTGTAGCAATGATTCTTGCTGGTGGTAAGGGAACAAGGCTTCATGCCCTTACTAAAAAAATTGCTAAACCTGCAGTTTATTTCGGAGGGAAATACCGTATTATTGACTTTAGTTTATCAAATGTAGCAAATACTGGTATTTCAATATGTGGTGTTTTAACTCAATATGAATCAGTTGTTTTAAATAACTATATTGGGGATGGCGAAAAGTGGGGATTTAATGGTGTTAAATCTTTATGTGTTGCACTTCCTCCAAGACAAACTGAGGAAGGTTTAAACTGGTATAGTGGAACAGCTGATGCCATCTATCAAAATCTTGATTTTTTAGATAGTCAAGATCCTGATTATGTTCTTATATTATCGGGAGACCATATTTATAAAACAACTTATAATGAAATGATTGAATTACATGAAAAAAATAATGCTGCATGTACTATTTCAGTTATTGAAGTTGATTGGAAAGAGGCCTCAAGATTTGGTATTTTAGAAGTTGATGATAATGATAAGATTACAAAATTTGTTGAGAAACCAAAAGAACCTAAATCAAATTTAGCTTCGATGGGTGTCTATGTTTTTAATTATAATGAGCTTAGAAAGGCTCTTATTGAAGATCATAAAAACCAAAAAAGTGAACATGACTTTGGTAAAAATATTATCCCTACATTTTTAGCACAAAATAAACCAATGTATGCTTATAGATTTAAGGGATATTGGAGAGACGTTGGAACTTTACAAAGTCTTCACTTAGCAAATATGGAGCTTCTTCCATCAAAAAGAAATAATGAAACTATTGATTTTGATGAATATCCAACAATTTTTAGTGAAGATACTCACTCCATTCCTCAATTTATTGCAAAAGATGGAAGTGTTAAAGATTGTCTTGTTAATCAAGGCGCAGTTATTCATGGTGACGTTTATCAATGCATTATTTCTAATGAAGTCGTTGTTGAAAAAGGGGCTGTTGTTAAAAATAGTGTTTTAATGCCAGGTGTTACTATTAAAAAAGATGCTTATGTTAGTAACGCAATTATCTCACCAGGCGCAACTATTAAAGAAAAAGATGTTATAAATAAAGATAATGATGAAGTTGTTTTAATTGATTACGAGAGGAGTTTACAATAATATGAATAATGTCGTAGCTCTTATTAATTTACATGGAAATGCTAATTTAGGTTTATTAACTAAACAACGTCCTATAGCCTCAACCACCTTTTTAGGTCGTTATGCTTTTATTGATTTTGCTTTATCTAATTTAACAAATAGTGGTATTGATGAAATTGGAATTTTAATTCAAGATCATAGTAGATCAATTATTAAACATTTAGGTGGTAAAAATACTTATTTAAAAAATCCAAAAACTGGATTCCAAAATTTATTCTTAAATGAAAGAGGTTTACTTAATCCTCAACTTAATACCGATATCCATAATATTAAAGAAAATGATTGGTTTTTATATGATACAAATGTTAAATATGTTCTTATTTGTCCAGTTAATTATTTAGGATATATCGATTATAACGAAGTTATTGAAGAACATATTAAATCAAATCGTCAAATGAGTTGTATCGTTGCTAATGTTAATAACGCTGATGATCAATCTCTTTATCGAGCAATTAAGTGCACGGTTGATCCAATTGGTGATGTACAAAAATTTGAAACAAATGATGGAAGAAATAAAAAAGCAACAATTTGTCTTGAAACATATATTTTTAATGCTGATTATTTAAAAGAAATGTTAAGAAAAGCTGATGATATTTCAGAATTATTTACAATTAATGAACTTGTTAAATATTTATCAACTTATATTGAAAAAGTTAATGCTATTGAATTTAAAGGGGTATTTAGAAGAATAGCTTCGTTAAGTGATTATTTTAATATTTCAATGGCTTGCATTGATAATCAAGATAAAATTGAAGATATTTTATTTCCTAAAGATTGGCCAGTTTACACATTAACTCACGATACAAGACCAGTTTTATATGGTGAAAAGTGCGATGTAAAAGAGTCTTTAATTGCTAATGGTTGTACAATAAATGGAACGGTTAAACATTCTGTTCTTTCACGTGACGTGGTAATTGAAGAAGGAGCAATTGTAGAAAATTCTGTTTTGTTTACAAATACTGTTGTTAAAAAAGGTGTTCATTTAAAAAATTGCGTTGTTGATAAACATTGTGTTTTTGAAAATAAAAAGGAAGTCAGTGGAACTAAAGATGAGCCATTATATATTCCTCAAGGAGCAAGAATTTAGTTTATGAATATCGTAATGGTAGCAAGTGAGGCTAATCCTATTTATAAAACTGGTGGATTAGCTGATGTTATATATGCTTTAAGTAAACAATTTGCTAAACTTGGACACAATGTCTCAATTATTGTTCCTTATTATAAAAAAAATGGGCATCAAGAAAAAATTAAAGCTGAACCAATTTATAGTTTAAAAGTAAAGATGAATTGGCGTCATTTTGATTTTGAAGTTTATAATCAAGAAATTGATGGCATTGAATATTTTTATATTGAAAATGATCAATATTTTTCTAGAGGAAATTACTATGGTTATTATGATGATGGTGAACGATTTGCCTTCTTTAGTAATGCCACTATTGAACTTTTAAAGGTTTTACCTTTTAAGGTTGATATTGTTCATGTTCATGATTGGCAACCAGGAATGATTCCTTGTTTATTAAAGAAAAAATATAAAGAAGATAAGGTATTAAATACTATTAAAACAGTTTTAACTATTCATAATCCTTTATTTAAAGGGTATGTTGGAAGTAGTGCTCTTTTTGATTTATATGGCTTACCTTATTCTTTATATGAAGATGGCAGTGTGCAATTTGATAATCAAGTTTCGACTTTAAAAGCAGCTATTTATTACAGTGATAAGATTTCTACCGTTTCCCCAACTCATGCTTTTGAGCTTACAACTCCTGAGGGTAGCAAAGGTTTATGGTATGAATTGATTTTAAGAAAAGATGATTTTGTTGGTATATTAAATGGCATGGATTATGGTGAATTTAATCCATCAAACGATACGCTAATTTATAAAGAATATGATATAGAAGATGCTTTTACTGGCAAACACGCAAATAAAGTGAGCTTTTTAAAAGAGCATAATCTTGATCCAAAAATGCCTCTTTTTGCAGTTGTATCCCGTCTTAGTGAACAAAAAGGTTTAGATTTAATGTTTCAAATGGCAGAATTTGTTACCAATAATGGAGGGATTTTTGCGGTTTTAGGAAGTGGAGAAAAATACGCCGAAGATTATTTTAATAACCTAATTAAACGAAATCCAAATCATACTTTTGTCTATATTGGTTATAATGATGAAATCGCTCATAAATTATATGCAGCTAGTGATTTTTTCATTATGCCAAGCGCTTTTGAACCATGTGGTCTTGGTCAAATGATTGCTCAGCGTTATGGCTCTTTACCTATTGTAAGAAGGACGGGTGGCTTAAAAGATAGCGTTGAACCTTATAAAGCTGATTTATATAATGAAAAACAAGCCGATGGTTTTGGTTTTGATAATTATAATGTGATTGATGCAATTTCTACTTGTGCGACAGCTTTTATGGTATATAAGGATAAAAAAGTTTTGCATTCTTTAATTCATAACGCTATGAAGCGCGATAATACCTGGAAATTAAGTGCTGAAAAATATATTGATTTATATAACAAAGCTTTACTTAAATAACAAAAGTGTGCATTAAAAATGCACACTTTTTCATTATTAAGTAAGTCCTTTTATATTTTTTAAGGCTCATTTGTGATAAGATATTTAAGTCTAATAGTGAACTAATTTATTAAGTAATTTTTAAGAGAGTTAGTGGTTGGTGAAAACTAATAATTATTAATAAAATCTCATCACAAAAAAGTTAGAAATTAATGAGTGCATTTATTTTATATAAATGAATTAAGGTGGTACCGCGTAAAATATACGTCCTTAAGCATTTAGGAGTTTTATTATGGGATACGATTTTATTAATGTAGAAAAAAAGTGGCGTGAATACTGGTTATTAAATAAAACATATAAATGTGATACTAGTGATTTTTCAAAACCAAAATATTATGTTCTAGATATGTTTCCTTATCCATCTGGTCAAGGACTTCATGTTGGACATCCTGAAGGTTATACAGCAACTGACATAATTGCTAGAATGAAAAGAATGCAAGGATTTAATGTTCTTCATCCAATTGGTTGGGACGCTTTTGGTCTTCCAGCTGAACAATATGCAATGAAAATGAATGAACATCCTTGGGGATTTACAGAAAAGAATATTAATCATTTTAGAAAACAAATTCAATCCCTTGGTTTTTCATATGATTACGATAGAGAAATAACCACTTGTGATCCAAAATACTATAAATGGACACAATGGATATTCTTAAAGATGTTTGATAATAATCTTGCTTATATTGCAAATAAACCTGTTAATTTTTGTCCTGCTTTAGGTACAGTTTTAGCAAATGAAGAAGTTATTGATGGGAAAAGTGAACGTGGTGGATATCCTGTTATTCGTAAACCTATGAAACAATGGGTTTTAAAAATTACAAGTTATGCAGATCGTTTAGCAAGTGATTTAGACCTTGTTGATTGGCCAAAATCTACTATTGAACTCCAACGTAATTGGATTGGAAAAAGTAAAGGAACAATCATTACATTCAACGTAAAAGATAGTGATAAAACTTTTGAAGTATTTACCACAAGAGCTGATACCTTATTTGGTTGTTCTTATTGTTGTTTAGCACCTGAACATCCTCTTGTAAAAGAGATTACAAGTAAAGAACAAGAAAAGGCTGTTAATGAATATATTGATCTTGCAAGTCATAAAAGCGATTTAGATAGAACCGAACTTAATAAAGATAAAACTGGAGTATTTACTGGAAGTTATGCTATTAATCCAATTAATAATAGCGTTATACCAATTTTTATTGCAGATTATGTCTTAGCAAGTTATGGAACAGGTGCTGTTATGGCGGTTCCTGCTCATGATGATAGAGATTACGCTTTTGCTAAAAAATATAATTTACCAATTAAAAAAGTTATTGAAGGCGATATTAGTGGGTCAGCTTATACAGAAGATGGAAAACATATTAATAGTGATTTTATTAATGGCATGAATATTGCGGAAGCAAAAAATGCTGTTACAGAAAAATTAATTTCAATGCATAAAGGCAACTATAAAGTTAACTATAAATTACGTGATTGGTTATTCTCAAGACAAAGATATTGGGGAGAACCTATCCCAATTTATCATTTTGATGATGGTAGTTTAGGAAGAGTAAAAGATAGTGAACTCCCTCTTGTTTTGCCAGAAATGGATAAATATGAACCAAGTGGAAATGGTGAATCTCCACTTGCAAAACTAAAAGATTGGGTAAATGTTATAGTAGATGGGAAACATGCTTTAAGAGAAACCAACACTATGCCTCAATGGGCTGGTAGTTGCTGGTATTACTTAAGATATATTGATCCACATAATGATAAAGAACTTGCTAGTAAAAAATTATTAGATCATTGGTTACCAGTAGATCTTTATGTTGGTGGACAAGAGCACGCAACTCTTCACCTTTTATATGCAAGATTTTGGCATAAATTCCTTTATGATATGGGAGTTGTTTCAGTAAAAGAACCATTTAAAAAATTATTCCATCAAGGAATGATTCTTGGTTCAAATGGCGAAAAGATGTCTAAATCTCGTGGAAATGTTGTAAATCCTGATGATGTTGTTAAAGAATATGGTGCCGATGCTTTAAGGTTATATGAAATGTTTATGGGACCACTTGAAGCCTCACTTCCATGGAATGATAAGGGACTTGAAGGTAGTAAAAGATTCATTGACCGTATATATAGAATCATTGATACAGATGAAATGAAAAATAAATTTAAAGACACCAACGATGGTGAACTTGATTATGTTTATAATTTCACTGTTAAAAAAGTCACTGAAGATTTTGAGAATTTACAATTTAATACCGCAATTTCTCAAATGATGATTTTTATTAATGAAGTTTATAAAGCAAAAGAAATCTATAGACCTTATTTTGAAGGTTTTATCAAGATGTTTGATTGTATATGTCCATTTGTTGGTGAAGAAATTTGGTCTTTACTCGGTCATAAAGACTTAATTACTTATGAAAAATGGCCAACTTATGATGAAACTAAGCTTGTCTTAAATAAAATTAAAATTGGTGTTCAAGTTAATGGAAAATTAAGAGATACCATTGAGATTTTAAAAGATAGTGATGATGAAAAAGTTAAAGAACAAGCCTTAAATTCTTTAAATGTTAAGAAAAATATTGAAGGTAAAACAATTGTTAAAGTAATTGTTGTTAAAAATAGAATTGTAAATATAGTGGTGAAATAATGAATATTAGTGAAATAATCTCAAATGAATTAAATTTGAAAAAAAGTAGCGTTGAAAGTGCTATTAAACTTTTAGATGAAGGTAATACAGTTCCTTTTATTGCAAGATATCGTAAAGAGGCAACTGGTAATTTAACCGATGTTGACTTAAGAAATTTAGAAGAAAGATTGCTTTATTTAAGAAATCTTGAAGCGAGAATGGATGTTGTCTTAAAATCTATTGAAGAACAAGGGAAGCTAACTGACGAACTTAAAGATAAGATATTAAATGTTAAAACTTTAGCGGAACTTGAAGATTTATATAGACCATATAAACCTAAAAAGAAGACAAGAGGCTCAATTGCTAGAGAAAAAGGTCTTCTTCCTCTTGCAAATACTATCTTTAATGAAGAAAAAGTTGATGATTTTGATTCATATGTTTCTTCTTTTATAAACGAAGAAAAGAAAGTTTTAACGCGAGAAGATGCTTTTCAAGGTGCTCTTGATATAATAAGCGAAATGATTAGCGATAACGCTGATTATCGAGGATATATTAAAAAGTTTATTTATAATTCAGGTCTTATCATCACAAAAGAATTAACTCCTGATGAAAAAGATACCTATTCAATGTATAAAGATTATAAAGAACCTATAAGATCGATTCCTGCTCATAGAATTCTTGCTATTAATCGTGGTGAAAAAGAAAAATGTTTAAAAGTTAAATTAGATTATGACGATACCTTAATTAAAGATCATATTAAAAAAGATACTATTAAAAAAAGTTTATATAAAGATTTATTAATTGAAGCAATTGATGATAGTTTAAAAAGACTTATTTTTCCTAGTGTAGAAAACGAAATTAGAAATGATTTATTCTCAAAAGCTGAAGATAAATCTATTATTGTTTTTAAAAAGAATCTTTATCAACTTTTGATGTATCCACCTTTAAAAGGTAAAAAAATATTAGGTTTTGATCCTGGTTTTAGAACAGGTTGTAAATATGCTTTAGTTGATGAAAATGGTGTACCAAGTTTAATAGGACACACCTACATTACTGCTAATTCAGAATATCAAGTTAATAAATCTATTGAAGAATTAACAAAACTTCTTAAGAATAATAAAATTGATTATATAGCTTTAGGTAATGGTACAGCTTCTAGAGAATCTGAAGTTGTTTTAAATAAAATTATTAAAGATAATAACTTAAATATAAAGATTTTTATTGTTAATGAAAGTGGAGCATCAGTTTATAGTGCTTCAAAACTTGGTGAAGAAGAATTTCCAAAGTTAGCTGTTGAAGAAAGAAGTGCGATATCTCTTGCAAGAAGAGTACAAGATCCACTTGCTGAACTTGTAAAAATTGATCCAAAGGCCATTGGTGTTGGTCAATATCAACATGATATGGATGAAAAGAAACTTGATTTTAGTTTAACAAATGTTGTTGAAGATGCAGTTAATACGGTTGGAATTAACCTTAATTCCGCCTCAGTTTCTTTATTAAAATATATTTCTGGTATCTCAAAAAGTTTAGCAAAAAATATCTATGAATATCGAACTGAGCATGTTTTTAAAAACCGTGAAGAACTTAAAAAAGTTAAAGGAATGGGTGCTAAAGCCTTCGAGCAATCGGCTGGTTTTTTAAGAATTATTGATGGAGACAATCCATTAGATAATACCTCTGTTCACCCAGAAAGTTATAAAGTTGCTGATTTAATATTAAAAAAGTGCAATATTGATCTTAAAAAAGATAATGAAGAAACAAGAAATGCTAAATTAGACACTTTAAATAAAAATGATATTGTTAAAGAAACTAATATTGGTGAAGAAACACTTAATGATATTATTAACGAGCTTAGAAAACCTGGAAGAGATGTTCGTGATGAGGTTAAAATTGTTGAATTAAATAATGATGTAAAAGACATTAAAGATTTAAAAGTTGGTATGGTCTTAAATGGAACAGTTAGAAATATCATGGATTTTGGAATATTTGTTGATATTAATGTCCATCAAGATGGTTTAGTACATATAAGTGAGTTATCTAACAAATTTGTTAAAGATCCAGCTGATTTATTTAATGTAAATGATATTGTTAAAGTTAAAGTAATTGGAGTAGATGTCGCTAAAAAGCGAATTAGTCTTTCAATTAAGCAAGTTGGTAAATAAAATATATTTATATATATAAATTCACGGTACCTATTAGGACTGTAGAAAGGAATTAAAAATGATTTTAGTCATTGATATTGGAAATACATTAATAAAGTTAGGGTTATTTAATGGCGACTCTTTAAAGAGCGTCTTTAAAATAAATACTAATCGAAGTTTTAGTAGTGATGAGTATTCTAGAGAAATTTCTACGATGCTTAACGAAAAAGAAATAAGCGGAGCAATTATTTCAAGTGTTGTTCCACTTCTTACAAATTGTTTAAAAAACGCAATTAAGAAGGTTTATAAGATTGAACCTTTAATTGTAAGCAAAAACCTAAAAACAAGGCTTCCAATAAAGATTGATAATCCAAGTGAACTTGGTAGTGATCTTTTATGTGGAGCAATTGGCGCTTTAAAAAAAGTTAAAGCGCCACTTGTCGTTGCCGATTTAGGGACAGCAACAAAAATGTATGTTATTGATAAAAATGGTGCTTTAATTGGTGGAATGATTACGAGTGGAATGAAAATAAGCTTAGAAAGTTTAGTGAAGAATACTTCGCAACTTTTAGAAACGCCACTTGAAGAACCAAAGTATATAATTTCAAAAAATACGAAGGAATGCATTCAATCTGGTATTGTTTATGGGCAAGCTTTTATGGTTAGTGAATTTGCTAGAAGAATGGAAAAAGAATTAGGATATTCATTAAACCGTGTTTTAACTGGTGGATTTAGTGAAGTTATAAAAAATCAAATAGTTTGTTTTGAATATGAGCCATATTTAACTCTTGAAGGGTTATATGAAATTTATAAGATGAATAGGAAATAAATATGAGAAATATTAAGTTATTAAAAAAGATCACAATTGATGCATTGTTTATTGCCTTACTTATAATTTTCACTTTTGTTCCATATGTTGGCTATATTACGATTGGGCCAATTTCTTTTACAACAATACATGTTATCGTTTTAGTTAGTGCTGCTTTATTTGGTGTAAGAGAATCAACTCTTTTTGGCTTTGTTTTTGGTTTTTTAAGTTTATTAAAAGCTTTACAATTTCCTTCAACAGTTGACTATTTTTTTGTTAATCCTTTTATTTCTATTTTGCCAAGAGTTCTTTTTGGTTTTTTAAGTGGGGTATCTTTTGATTATTTAAAGAAAATTAAGAAATTTTCTTTATTTATTTCGCTTGTTCCTGTCTTAGCGTTTATTTTAACAATTGTTCATAGTTTTTTAACTTTAACTTCATTATATGTTTTTGGTCTACTTGATGTGTTTAACATTTCAAGTATGTTAGGTTTAGGAACATTAATAAATGATTTTTTAAAAGCTTATCCAACATTTATTATATTTATTGGAGCTAACGTAACAGTAGGAGCGCTTTTAGAAGCGGTTTTAGCGGCAATTGTTGTCCCTTCTATTTACTTAGCAGTTAATAAAATTTATCATATTAATAATCTTAGTAATACAAATGAAAATAAAAAGGAGTGATTATGGATTATAAAAATTTAATGAAAAACTATCAGTCAATAGCGATTGATACTTTAAAAGACGTTATTCACATTAATAGTGTTTATGATGAAGCGACTGTTAATAAAGATATGCCTTATGGAAAAGGCGTACATGATGTCATGGAATACATGAATCGTCTTGCTTTAAAAGATGGTTTTAATGTTGACACATGTGATGGTCATTGTATAGAAATTTCTTATGGAGATGGTGAACATGTTGTTGGTATTTTTGCTCACCTTGATGTTGTTCCTGTTAGCGGAGATTGGGAGTATCCTCCATTTGGTGCAGAAATTCATGATAATAAAATGTATGGAAGAGGAACAAGTGATGATAAAGGGCCAGCTATAGCTGCTTATTATGCACTTAAAGCTTTAAAAGATAATGGATTAATTAAAGGTTTTAAAGTTAAACTTGTTTTAGGCGGAGATGAAGAGAGGGGTTCTTCTTGTCTAGATTATTATTTCCATGTTTTAAAGAAAAAAGATGTTACTTATGGATTTACACCAGATGGAGATTTCCCTTTAATTTATGGTGAAAAAGGAATTCGTGATTATTATTATGAAGGTAAGTGTGATTTATCACCAATTATTGAAATTAAAGCTGGTGTTGCACCAAATGCCGTTATTGATAGCGCAATTGTAACACTTAAAGATGGTCAAAAATTAAAAGAATATTTAGTTAATAAAGATATAAATTATAAGATTTTAAAAGAAGATAAAAATATATTAGAAGTGGAATTTATTGGTATTTCGGCTCATGGATCAACTCCTGAACTTGGAGTTAATTCTGGTCTTATCATGTTAAAAACAGTTGGTGAATGTTATAATATCCCTCTTTTTAATAAACTTTATAATTTATATAAGGATCCAAATGGTAGAGATTTAGATGCTTTTTATGAATCTAAGTTTCTTGGCGTTACAACATATAATGTTGGAATGATTTCTTATAAAGATGGTGATTTTAAATTTGTTGTTAATTTTAGATATCCAGAAAACGTTAATAGCGATGAAGTTATTGATAAAATTGGTAAACTTTTAGATTTACCAATTCATAAAAATCAAGCTCAACCTGTAGTTTATTTCAATCCAGAAACTACGCCATTTATTTTAGCTCTTGAAAAAGTATATGTTGATGAAACTCATGACACAAAGAATAAACCAATGGCGATTGGTGGAGGAACATATGCTAAAGAAGCTAAAAATATTGTTGCTTTTGGTAGTCACTTTCCTGGTAAAGAAGATAGAATTCATGGAGCAAACGAAAAAATTGATTTAGAAGATTTCTATTTAAGTATGCCTCTTTATGCTCATGCAATTGTAGAATTAGGTAAATTAAAATAATGCGTGTTAAATTTAAAAGATGGGCTGTTGATTATTTACTAGATCATAAAGATAATCAATTTAATTTAAAAGATGAAGATAAAGAAAAAATCTCTTCTTTTATTAAAAGTAAGAAAACATATATTGAAATTGGTCCAGGAAAAGGTGAATTTATTTTATCTTTAGCCGAAAAATTTAAAGATTTAAATTTTATAGTTATTGAATTAAATAAAACTATTGCAGGAATTTGTCTTAAAAAAATTGATGAAAGTAAATTAACAAATGTTAAACTTGTTGCGGGAGATTTTTATATATTTGCAAATCAAATTGAAAAGAATTCAATTGAAGGAATATTTTTAAACTTTAGTGATCCATGGCCTAAAAGAAAACACGAAAATCGTCGTTTAACAAGTGAAAAATTTTTGCTTAATTATTCATACATTTTAAAAATTGATGGAAAAATTTATCAAAAAACCGACAATAAAGATCTTTTTGATTATTCTTTAAAAATGTATGAGAAATTTAAATGGAAAATCGATGAAATTAATTTAGAATATAATGAACTTTGTGAATTTGATGCTCTAACGGAGTATGAAGAAAAGTTTAAAGGATTAGGAAATAAAATTTATCGAATAGTAGTTAGCAATACTAAAGATACATTAGTGAGGACAAAAGAAAATGAAATACGCAATTTATTATAACTATAAAACTATTGGGGATGTGTTAATGATTGTTTTTAATAGTAATGCAAAACCTGATAGAGTTGTTAAGAAAAACGATGTTGTTGCTCTTTATAAAGATGATACTTTAATTGGTATTAATATTTTGAACTTTAGTGATGTAATGAAACTTAAAGTTGATGGCTTTATTCCTCTAATTAATAAAAAGATGTTAGAAGTAGTCAATGATTTATTAGTTAATGCTTCTTTATCTCCATTAGAAGAAGAAAAAGAATCAGGATTTAGAGTAGCTATAATTAAAGATTTAGAAGAACATCCTGAATCTGAACATCTTCATATTTTAAAAGTTGATGTAGGAGACAAAGAATGTTTAGATATTGTTTGTGGCGCATATAATGCAAGAGTTGGATTAAAGTGCGTTTGTGCTCTTCCTTATACTTTTATGCCTAATGGACAACAAATTATTCCATCAAAATTACTTGGTGTTCAATCTAATGGAATGCTTTGTAGTGGTAGAGAACTTGCTCTTCCAGGGTATGAAAATAAGCATGGTCTTTTAGAACTTGATGAAAAAGCAGTTGTTGGATCAGATTTTTTCAAGGAAATTTAGTTTAATATAACTAACTTTAATATTTATAAATCAACATTTCACTCGATGAAATGCTGATTTTTTAATATTCAAATTATTAAAATAAAATGAAAGAAAATAATTTTGTAAAAATGTAAATTTTCATAATTTGTTACATTATTTTATTTCTTTTGTTATAATTAAAATAACTTTTGGAGGTGTTGTATGGATAACCTTAAAGAAAGAGTAACAATATATGAAGTTGCTAAAGAGAGTGGAGTTTCTTTAGCTACAGTTTCGCGTGTAATTAATAATTCCGAATCTGTTAAAGAAGGTACTAAGAAAAAAGTTTTATCCGTTATTAAAAAGCTTGGTTATAAACCTAGTGGTTTAGCACAAGCTTTAGCGACTAATAAAACTACCAATATTGGTGTTATTATTCCGAGTGCAAATTATGTTTATATTTCAAATCTTTTAAATGGTATTTGTGAAGTTTGTAGAGATAAAGGATTTAGTGTATCTCTTTATACAACATCTCACTCAAGAGAAGATGCTCTTTCTTGCCTTGAAAAAGTTATTAAATCACATGTTGATGGCGTTATTGTTTTTGATGATGAGCTTGGGAAAGATGATTTAATTATTTTTAATTCATATTCTGTGCCAGTTATTGCTATTAATAATGATTTTACTGCTAGTAAAATCGGTTCAATTAGTTTTGGTTATGAACATTTAATTAAATCAATTATTCAAGATTATTTTAATCGAGGCGATAAAAAGATGACTTTCTTGCATGTTCATAATGCTGGCAGACTTTTAGCTCGTGTTGAAAACGCCTTTATTACAACCCACATTAAAGCTGATAGAGAATACGATATTATGAATTGTGACGATAGTTATAAAAGAACATATCATGATTTTATGGAAAGATTTAAAACTGGTCATCGTGAATACGTTATTGCTTATCGTGATTCAATTGCTGCAGCAGTTTTAAATGCTGCTACTGATAGTGGTTTAAGAGTTCCTGAAGACATTGAGGTTTTATCAATAATTGGGACTAAATATAGTAGTATAATTCGTCCACAAATTAGTAATATGTTTATTGATAATCAAGATGTTGGAAGAAGAGCAATGTATATGTTAATTGATTTAATTAACAATAATTTAGTTGAAAAACAATATAAGTTCGAATCAATTTATATTAAGAAAGATTCTACACGTTTTTAATGTTGTGAGATTTATTTAAATTTGTATAATATTATTTGTAATTAAGGAGTTTTAAATATGGATATTTATGATACTTTTATCCGTTCAATTCACGATTTTCCTATTAAGGGAATAAATTTTAGAGATATCACCCCACTTTGTGCAAATGGTGATGCTTTCCATCAAGTCATAATGGATTTAAATAAAGAATTACCATCATATGATAAATATGACAAAATTATTTGTGCTGAAAGTAGAGGCTTTATTTTTGGTGCCCCACTTGCAGCTATTAATAATAAAGGCTTAATTCTTGCTAGAAAACCAAATAAATTACCACTTGTTGGTTATCGTGAAACCTATGCTTTAGAGTATGGACACAACACAATTGAAATACCAGAAGGTGCTATAAATCCTGGTGACCGTGTAATTATATTAGATGATTTAATTGCTACGGGCGGAAGCGCTAAAGCGATGATTAATCTTGTTAAAAAAGCTGGTGGTGTTCCAATTATGGCTTTATTTTTAATAGAATTAAGAAGTTTACAAGGATATAAAAATTTAGGTATTCCTACTAAAGCGATTGTAAGTTATGGATTACATAAAGGTGATATTCTTCAAATTGATAATAGCCATGAAAATTTCATTACTTTTGTTAGTAAAGCAAGCGAAGATGAATTAAATTGTAAAGACAAAAATAATAATGATGTTGTTATTAATAAAAAAGATATAGTTTCGATTATTCAAAAAGATAGTGATGGTCGATTAACTTATGTTAGATATAGAGACTAGGAAGTATTTATTATGTCAAATGTAATTGATGATTTAAATTGGCGTGGTCTTATTAAAGATTATAGTGATGAAGAGAAAATGCGTGAATTATTAGCAACTCCACAAACAATATATTGTGGATTTGATCCTAGCGCTAAAAGTTTACATATTGGTAACTTTGTTATGATATCAATATTAATGAGACTTCAAAGAGCTGGTCATCGAATTATTGCCTTAGTTGGTGGAGCTACTGGAATGATTGGTGATCCAAGTGGTAAAAGTAAAGAAAGAAATTTATTAGATAAAGAAACTGCTAAACAAAATACAAAGGCAATACATGATCAACTTGCAAGATTTTTAGATTTAGATGATCCAAAAAAAGGTGTATTACTTAATAACTACGATTGGTTATCAAAATTATCTTTACTTGATTATCTAAGAGATTATGCAAAGTTTTTTAATATCAACTATATGATTAGTAAAGATATTGTTAAAAGTAGATTAGAAGCAGGAATTAGTTTAGCTGAATTTTCCTATATGACTTTACAATCAATTGATTTTTTACATCTTCATCAAAATGAAGGATGCAATATTCAAATTGGTGGTAGCGACCAATGGGGAAACTTAACTGCTGGTCTTGAGTTAATAAGAAAACTTGAACCTGAAGCTAAGTGTGAAGTTATGACAGCTAATCTTATTACTCGTAGCGATGGTAAGAAATTTGGTAAATCAGAAGATGGAGCCTTATTTTTAGATCCTAAATTAACTTCACCTTATAAACTTTATCAATTCTTTATTAATCAAAGTGATGAAGATAGCGTTAAATATTTAAAAGTATTTACTTTCTTATCGAAAGAAGAGATTTTAGAAATTGAAAAAGAACATTTAGCTAATTTAGGTAAAAGAGTTGCTCAAAAGCGTTTAGCTTATGAAGTTGTTAAAGAAATTCATGGTGAAGAAAATGCCAAAGAAGCAATTGCTATGAGTGAATGCTTATTTAAAAATGATTTTTCAAATCTTAAAGAAGAGCAAATTGAAGAATTATTCCCTAAAAACATGATTCATGAAATTAATCATGAATTTAGTCTTGTGGATTTATTGATTGAAGCTAAAGCTGCTCAATCTAAACGTGAAGCAAGAGAATTTATTAAAAATGGCGCTATTTTAATTAATGGTGTTCAAGAAAAAGATGAGAATAAAGTATTTACCTCTAAAGACGCTTTATTCAATAAATATTTAATCTTAAGAAGAGGTAAAAAGAATTATTATTTATTAAAATTTTAAAATAATAAATTATTAAATTTAAAAAAATAAAAATATGCATAAATGACGATATTTATGCATATTTTTTATTTAAAAAAAGAGAACCGTAATGGTTCTCTTTATAAGACTTAAACTATAATAATCTGTTATAGTATTCAACGATTTGAGATTCTTGAATATCTTGTGGTAATTCATTTCTCTCTGGTAATCTTAAGAATTTCAAAGTTTTCTTTTCTGCATCAACTTCAACATATTTTACTGTTGGGTTGTTTTTAGCAAGTGATTCTTTAACAATCTTTAAATCTTTGCTGTTATCTTTAAGGCTAACAACATCACCAACTGATAAAAGAACACTTGGGATATCAACTTTCTTACCATTGACTAATACGTGTCCATGATTAACAAGTTGTCTTGCAGCTTTTCTAGTAGGAGCAAAATTAGCTCTATAAACTAAATTATCTAATCTTGATTCAAGGATTCTCATGAATGAGAGACCAGTAATTCCTTTTGATTTACTAGCAAGTTCGAATAATCTACGGAATTGTCTTTCGTTAACTCCATACATATGTCTTAATTTTTGCTTTTCAGTTAATTGTCTTCCATATTCTGAAACTTTTTTCTTATCAGCACCATGTTGACCAGGAGCTGTTTGTCTTTTTCTAAGTTCTTCTCCAGTTCCAAGAAGTGAAAAACCTAATCTTCTAGATTGCTTCCATACAGGTTTAGTATTTCTCATATTTTTTCTCCTTTCTTTATATTTGCACATAAAGATCGGTTTAAATTCCATTCTTCGACTGAAGTAATTTAAGATTTCGCCGTTAAGCGTAGGTTACTTTCTTCCATTTGGTTACATCATCAGACAAGAAGTATTTAAATGCTTCATTTATATGCGTCAATTAATATACTAATTTTTATTGTTTTTTTCAATAGTTTTTTCTAGATATATAGTTTTAGAAACACGAAATTTACATTTAATTTTATTAATAACATAATTAAATTAATTTACACTACAAAAATAAAGAATTATCACTCTTTAATAATAGTAAAGAATTGATTTTTAGTATAGAATACTAAATAGAGAAAAAAGAAGGTATTTTGTATGAATATTTTTAACTTAAAACCTATGTTTTTAGAAGATAGTTTAGATACTGGTAGATTTATTATTTATGTAGTAATTGGTCTAGTAGCAACAATTTTATTAATTGTTTTATTATTTTTATTTGATAAATATTATTTCGCAAAGAGAAGATGTAAAAGTCAATTAAGATCCCTTGAAAATAAGTTTGAATATTTAAAATCGCTTTTAACTGGGCAAGATTTTCAATATGTTCAAAGAATTGAAATTATTTCAAGAACTAACTTATTATATGCAGACATTTATTCTAATTATTTAAAAAGATATAATGACCTTCATAATAATAGTGAAAACGAAGTTAATGATATCATAAATGAATTAACCAAAGCTTTAAATAAAACTAATATTAAAGAGTTTAAGAAAAAGTATAAACAAGCCCTCATTCTTATTAATAATTTTGAAGAGCTTGTAAATAATTTTAATGAAGATTTATTAGGAGTTATTAAACCTGAAGAAGATGCTAGACAAAATAGTTTAGTCTTGAAAGATAGATTTAGAGAAGTTAAATCAAAATATAACTTAAAAGAAGAAGAGCTTAGTTTTGTTAACGAAACATTTAATAAAGTTTTTTCATTAATTGATGAAAAATTTGCTCAATTTGAAAATTTAATTGAAACAGCTGACTATGATGAAGCTAATAGCCTTCTACCAGAAGTTAGTAAAGTTTTAAAAGTTTCTGATAAATTAATTGATGCAATGCCAATTTTAATTAAAAGAACTAATGAAATTGTGCCAAATGAATTAAATAGTTTAAAAACTCATTACGACAATTTAATAACTAATGGTTATCCATTAAAACATGTTGGTTTTGATAAGATTTATACAGAAGTTTCAACAAGTTTAGAAGATTTACGTAAAGAGCTTTTAGAACTTAAAACAGCCGGTATTGATCCAAAACTTAATAATTTAGAAGAATTAATTCGTAATACTGAAGATTTACTTATTAAAGAAGAAGAAGCTGCAAGCGAATATAATAGCAATGTTGATCATGTTTATAGTGCTTTTAATAATTTAGAAACAGAATTTATTAAAGTTCGTAACAACATGATTAAATATTCAAAATATTACATTGTTGATGATGTTCATCAAGCTGAGCTTAAAGATATTCAAAAAGAACTTGATGACGTTTCAAAAGATAAACGTAGACTTGATATGTATGTACATTCTATTGAAAAAACTCCATATACTGTCTTAGTTGTAAAAATGAGAGATTTAGATAACGGAACAAATGATTTACTTGATAGATTTTCAAAATTTAAAGATTATCTTGCTTCTTTAAAAACTGATACGGAAACTGCTTTTACTTTAATTAATGAATTATATTTCAAATTAAAGGAATATGAAGCCGTTTTAAGAGGTTTCTATAATGAAGAATTTAGTGATAAATTTAATAACGATATAGATAAATCTTATAAAACAATTGATGATATTACTATTTTATTAAGAACAGTTCCAATTAATGTTAATTTAGTTAATTTAAATATTGAAGATCTTAAAACAAGAACAGATAGTGTATTTTCTCGAGTTAATGAAGCTAAAAAATATTATGATTATTGCGAACAAGAAATAATGTATTTAAACCGTGAAAGAGTCAAATTTAGTGATATTAATATTCAATTGTCACAAGCTGAAAGTTTATTCTTAAATGGCGATTATGCTCAAGCTGAAACTATGGTTGAAGACATTAAACATAAAATTGAATCAAAGGATAAACTTCACGATTAATTTATGATTTATTTTGATAATGCTTCAACAAGTAAACCTCGTAAAGAGGTGCTTGATGAATTTTTAAAGACATCAAATAATAATTACGCAAATCCAAGTTCTATTCATAAATTAGCTATGGAAAATAGCGCTAATATTGAAAGAATTAAATTAAATATTTTAAGAAAATTAAAACTAAGCGATAGAGATTATGAAGTTATTTTTACAAGTGGAGCAACTGAATCAAATAATCTTGCAATTTTAGGTTTTTGCTTAAAAAACAAGAGAAGATTTTACCATGTTTTAACTTCAGTTTATGAACACGCAAGTGTTTTGAATGTTTTTAAAGAATTAGAAAAACAAGGTTTTAAAGTTGATTATATTAAAGTTAATAAAGAAGGCGTAATAGACCTAGATGATTTAAAAAATCATCTCGATTCTAATCCAGTTTTTGTATCTTTTATGGGTGTTAATAACGAAATTGGCACGATAAATGATTTAAATAAAATTCGTGATATTATTGGCGAAAATAATGTTTTTCATAGTGATTTAGTTCAAGGTATAGGTAAAGTTGATTTTGATTTAAATAAACTTGATATGTTTACCTTTACTGGACATAAAATTAATGGTCTTAAAGGGTGTGGAGTACTAATTAAAAGAAAAAAACTTAATATTGAACCAATTATTTTTGGTGGTGGACAACAAAATAACTTAAGAAGTGGAACTCTTGATTATCCATCAATTTGCGCATTTAATGTAGCTTTAGATAACTTAATAAAAAATAAAGATATTGAATATAAAAATGTTAAAGAAATTCATGATTATCTTGTAAGTGAACTATCAAAAATTGATGGAGTAAAGATTCATAATTTCTTAACTTCTAGCCCATATATTGTTAGTTTAAGTTTATTAAATAAAAAAGCTTCAGTTGTTGTCGAAGCTTTATCAAATAAAGATATTTTTGTAAACAGCGAATCAGCGTGTTACTCAAAAAGAAGTGATAAAAGTTATGTTCTTGAAGCAATTGGTTGTAGCGAAAAAGAAGCAAGTAATCCAATTCGTATATCTTTAGGGCTATATAACACTATGTCTGAAGCAGAAATATTTATAAAAGAGTTTAAAGATATTTTAGAGAAAGTAAGGAGTTAAAATGGATTATAATTCAATTATTATTAGATATGGCGAGATGTCTACAAAAGGAAAAAATAAAAAAGATTTCATTTTTACACTTGCTCGTTCAATAAGACAAAATTTAAGAGCTTTCGAAGATAAATATACGATGCTTGTAAGGCATGATCATATTTATATTGATTTAAAAGAAAAAAACTTAGATATAATTAAAGAACTTAAAGAAATACCAGGAATGTATAGTTTTTCTTTATGTTACAAAATTACTGATGATTTTGATTTAGAAAATATTAAGGCTATTGCTCTTAAAGAGATTAAATTAGAAAAAGGAGCAACATTTAAAATAAAAACCAAACGTGTTGATAAGTCTTATCCTTATACAAGTGATGATATAAATCGTGAAGTAGCTGGAGAAATTTTAAGAAACACTAATTTAAAAGTTGATGTTCATAATCCTGATATTTTACTTTCTATTGAAGTTCATACTGAAGGAATTTATTTATTTACCGAAACTATTAAAGGAATGGGTGGTTATCCTAAAGGATCAATTGGAAGAGGTTTAATGATGTTAAGTGGTGGAATTGATTCACCTGTTGCATCATATTTATTATTAAAACGTGGTGTTGAATTATCTTTTATTCATTTTGCGGCTCCACCATATACAAATAGTGGTGTTATTCAAAAATTAGTTGATATTTTAAGTGTTTTAAGTGAATATCAAACAAAAATAAAACTTTATGTTGTTCCATTTACTAAACTTCAAGAAGAAATTTATAAATATAGCGATGTTGGTTATCCTATTACAATTATGCGTCGAATGATGTATAGAATTGCCTCTAAATTAGCTATTGAAAAACATATTCCGGTTATTTGTTCTGGAGAATCTATCGGTCAGGTTGCAAGTCAAACGCTTGAAAGCATGAATGTTATAAATGAAGTCACGAATATGCCAGTTATTAGACCATTAGCAACTTATGATAAAGTTGATATTATTCAAATTTCAAAAGATATTGGAACATATGATATATCAATTAGACCATACGAAGATTGTTGCACGATTTTTGCTCCAGTAAAGCCAAAAACCGCACCTCATCTTGATGTTTGTAAAGAAATAGAGAAAAAATTTGATTATCAAACATTAGTTGATGAATGTGTAAAGAATGTTGAATTAAAGGTTGTTAAAAGAGAATTTAATTAGAAATTGAGCAATTAGTTAAAGCCAAAGCTAGAACTTAGTGATAAATTGATTATTTTAAAAATTAAATTTATTTTTAATGGTTTATTAGACAAAAGTATATTGTGGAAAAATTTTTACAACATGTTGCACTTTTTCGGAATGATTCATTGACTTTTACATTTTTAATAGCAATAATTTGAATATAATTAATAAATTATTGCTATTTTTCATAACGGAGGCGATATGCAAAACATTAAAAGAGATATTTATTTACAAAGATTAATAGATAGAGAACAAAATGGCTTAGTAAAAATAATTACAGGGATTCGACGTTGTGGTAAATCCTATCTTCTTAACAATCTTTTTTATGGATTTCTTAAAGAAAAAGGTGTAAAAGATGATCATATTATAAAAATCGCTCTTGATGATGATATAAATAACAACTTGCTTCTTCCAAAAGAATTAAATAGGCACATTAAAAATTTGATTGTTGATGATGAATTATATTACATTCTGCTCGATGAGATACAGCTAGTTGATAATTTTGTCGGAGTATTGAATGGACTTTTGAAACTTTCGAATGTCGATATTTATGTTACTGGTAGCAATTCTAAATTTTTATCAACCGATATTGTTACAGAGTTTCGCGGACGCGGAGATGAAGTGCGCATTTTACCACTTTCGTTTTCTGAATTTATGTCTGTTTATAATGGATCGCCTATAGATGGGTGGAAAGAATATTACACTTATGGTGGTCTTCCTCTTGTTCTTGCACAAAAAAGCGAAGAAGCAAAAATGAATTATTTAAAAGGCCAACTTAAAAATGTCTACTTAAATGATATTATTGACCGCAATCACCTTCGGAATGAAGAGCAAATAAATGCAATATTAGAAATTCTTGCATCAAGCATCGGCTCTTTTACCAATCCATTAAAACTTTCAAACGCATTTCGCAGCGTAGTTAATTTATCAATTACGGATAAAACTATTTCAAATTATCTTAAATATCTAGAAAATTCATTTTTAGTTGATAAAGCTAAACGTTATGATGTTAAAGGTAAAAAATACCTTTCCACTCCTTCGAAATACTATTTTACTGATTTAGGACTTAGAAATGCCACTCTTAATTTTCGTCAGCAAGAAGAGAATCACATCATGGAAAATGTTATTTATCTTGAGTTAATTAAACGTGGTTTTGCAGTAGATGTAGGGATTGTAGAAACTTCAAAGCACAACGCAGAAGGAAAAATCGTTCGTAAATATGCTGAAGTGGATTTTGTTGCTAATCGAGGAAATAATAAATTCTATATTCAATCAGCTTATGCAATGAATACCGAAGAAAAACAAGCGCAAGAAAATAATTCTTTGCTAAATATTAAAGATTTTTTCAAAAAAATTATTGTTGTAAAAGATGATATAAAACGAAAACGTGATGAAAATGGTATTATTACTATGAGTATTTACGATTTTCTACTGGATGAAAAAAGTTTGGACTATTAGAAGATAATATACATAAGAAAATAAACATTTACTGTCCTATATCACTTATCTTATTTCGTTATATTTATTAGTTTTACGAAAAAATGCAACATATTGCACTTTTTCGGAATAGATATAATTTTTATTTACTTTATTTTTTGTATAGTGGTGTAATATTATTTTGTCAACTTATTGTTTAAGCAAACTAAAAACCTTGAGTAGAAAATTAATTCAACTTAATCAACAAAAGTTTAAAATTTAGTTTCATTTTTTATAACGAAAATAGAAATATAAATTATAAATGCTTTGTTGCTAGGGTTAATATTTGTTTCTATATAATTTGATGCAATATTTTTTTGTTTCAAGCATTAATTAACATAAAAAAAGATTTGGAGTTATAAACTCCGAATCCTTTATTTATTTTGCATTTTTAGCAACTTCAACTAAAGCTTTGAAGTCTTCTGGATTATGAATTGCGATTTCGCTTAACATCTTTCTATTGACATCAACTTTAGCAACTTTTAATCCGTGCATGAACTTGCTATATGAGATATCGTTCATTCTGCAAGCAGCATTGATTCTTTTAATCCATAATTTTCTGAAGTCATTTTTTCTATCTCTTCTTGAGACATAGGCATATTGATTACTATGCATGACTTGTTCTTTAGCAGTTTTGAATAATAAGTGTTTACTACCGAAGTAACCTTTAGCTTGTTTTAATACTTTTTTTCTTCTTAAATGTGTAACATTACCGCCTTTAACACGCATTTTTGCTACCTCCTATTATTCTTGAATGAGATATTTAACTCTCTTTAAATCTGACTTACTGACAGATGTTTGTTTCATTAAATGTCTCTTTTGTTTTGTTGACTTATGTCTCATAAGGTGACCGACATAAGCGTGATGTCTTCTGACTTTTCCAGTGCCAGTAATTTTAATTCTTTTAATTAAGGCACGTTTTGATTTCATTTTTGGCATAATTTAATTCCTTTCTCTTCCTACTTTTTTGTTTTACTAGTTATGATGCAACCTAACCATCTGCCATCTAAGACAGGTTTGCCATCAGCTGTACCATAATCTTTAACGTAGTCTAAGAACTTATTTAAGACTGCTTCCCCAATGTCAATATGTGACATTTGTCTGCCTTTATAGCGGACGCCGACTTTAACTTTATTTCCTTCTTTAAGGAAATTAGTAGCTGCTTTGACCTTTGTTAATAAATCGTGTTCGCCAATTTGTGGTGTAAGTTGAACTTCTTTAACTTCAATGATTTTTCGTTTGGAATTAATTTTGTTTTGACGTTCTTGTTTTTGTTTTTCAAAACGATATTTTCCATAATCAATAAGTTTACAAACTGGTGGATTACTTTTTGGTGCGACGCAAAGTAGATCTAATTCATACTCCTCTGCTTTTTTAATCGCTTCATAACGACTAACAACTCCTAATTGTTCTCCATTTGGTCCGATTAATCGAACTTGTGGAAAATGAATTCTTTCATTAACAATGTCGCCATTATATTTATCATATTTTGGCTTACGATCCGAATTTGGATTAGTATTAACAGTAGCTATATTTTTTTCCTCCTAAAATAAAAAAAGCACTAACGGGAAGTAGTGCGCTCATTTTAAATATTAATTTAGTAGCTTTATTGACCAATTCACTTGATGAATCTGGTGAGAAGCGAGCGCATCTCTTTCTACGTTCTTAAATATATTAATGAATATCTCTCATTAAATCAATATTTTTTTGATTAAATTCAGTAAATTATTATAAAGCTATGTTGATTTTAGGTATATTTTCTCTTCAACATAGCTTCATATAAAAATATTATTTAACAGCAGTTGATATAAGACTTTTAAGTGATTTAGAATCCATATATCCAGTTGAAGCTCTTAAAATCTTACCATCTTTAATAACAAATAATGTAGGAACAGCACGAATATTAAAAGTTGCTGAAAGTTGTGGAAATTTATCAACATCAACAGAAATAAACTTATAATCTTTAAATTCTTCGCTTACTTCTTCAAGATGTGGATGAAGCATTTTGCATGGACCACACCAAGTAGCATTAAAATCAATAACGCTAACACCAGTTTTTGTTAATTCTTCAAAATTTTCATTTGGTAATAATTCTTTAATCATAATTTTCTCCTTAAAATAATAAATAACATACTAAGTAAATAACAAATAAATGTAATGGATAATAAATATAACATCCATATTGGATAATTTTACTTGAATATCCTTTTCTTCCATTATAGAAGTAAATAATTAAGGCTGAGAGGAGCATATATGTTTGAAGTGCTCCATCAATTAATTTATATAATCCTTCTTCATATATTGGAAGATAGGTAATAACATAGCAAATAAGTGTTAATAAAGCAATAATGATGCATACAATGATATTTTTAGATCTTTGATAATCTTTAGTTTCTTTGAATTCATTAATTAAATTTTGATTATTAGCAGCTTTTTTATTAATAACGTAATCATAAATTTTGTAACCAAGTAATATTAATAAAAAGAAACTTGGAGCAAGAATATCATATTGTAAAAATAATCCATTAAAATAAATAAATGCACTAACTTCATTAATTGTGTAAAATCCATTAATAAAAATAAATTTTGTAATAAAATTTAAAATAATATAAATAATTGGCAAAATAACTAAAATTTTAAACTTTGATTTATAAAGAAAATAATAAATTGAGGCTAGTAAAAATAAAGTTACAAAAATATTTCCTGAATACATTAAATTAATCGATTTATTAGATAACACTTGAATTAATGTGATTGCTAAATAAATTAATAAAGCCTCAATTCCAAGTCTTAATAAATATTTTTTAATGTTTTTAGTGTGTGTTAAGCCTTCAATTAAAAGAAATATAAATAGCGGCATTGAAAGACGGCCTAAAACTCTAAAAATATAAGACAAAGTTGAAAGAGAAGTAACACTAAAAACATTATTTAAAAAATACCCTATATGATCTAAGGTCATCGATATAATAGCTATGATTTTTAATACAAGACTTGTAAGTCCTTTTTTAGAAGAATTTATAGAATTCATAATATATTATAATGTGTAAAAAATTGTAAGAATAATTGAGACAAGGTTATTGGTTGCGTGAGCAATTGTTGAAGTTTCAAGTCCCTTAATATCATAGACATAACATAAGAATAGCCCTGACATAATATAAGAAGGGATATTTAAAAGTTCAGTAAACATGTCTCCTTCAAAATCAAAATGAATAAAACCGAAAATAAGTGCAGAAATAATATAGGCAAATATTCGATTATATTTTTTTAAAAAGCCAAATAAACCTAGTCGGTAAGCAAATTCTTCACACATTGGTCCAATAACACCAAAAATAATTATTGATAAAATAGGAAATGCACCAACAATTTGATTGATTGTATTTTCGTTATTGTTGCTATTTAAGTCAGGGAAGAAAAAATGAATAATTACGTTATATGTAGAAGAGAGAATTATTAATAAAACTCCATAACTAATTCCATTTAAATATGTCTTACCCTTTGTGTATTTTTTAAAAACTTTGATGCAATCAGAGTTTAAAATTAATAAACAAGCACCAAAAGCAACAAAATAAAGGCTAAAATTAATAATAGCTTGACCAGTTAAGGTTTTTAAAAAATAAGGATTTACTTTATTTGATATAACTACAACTAAACTACTAATCAATGATAAACCAATTATCATGAAGAAGAATAAAAGTAATCTTTTAATATAAGAAATATTTTCTTCATTTTTGGAACTAAGAAACTTAACTTTAGGTTTTTTAGTTTCTTCGTTCGTTAGTCTTTGAACTATTTTCTTTTCATCAACTCTATTTTTATCTATTTGATTCTCTTCTTTGTCGTCTTCTTTTTCATCCAATATAAAACCACAATATGGACAACTCTTCATATCACTATCTATTAAAAGACCACAATTTGGACATTTCTTTTTTTCGTTCATTCTTTTTCCTTCCCGATTATTATAATATAATTATTAAGAAAAGGCACTTAGATATGAAACTTGAAATTGATAGATTATATTATAATGAAATTGATGTTGAAAAATCTAAATTCTTAGCTTATTTCTTTCCAATAAAAAGCAAAGAAGACTTCTTAAATGAATTTAATAAAATTAAAAAAGAACATAATAAAGCAAGACATCATTGTTATGCTTATAAAATTGGCAATGTTTTAAAATATAGCGATGATGGTGAACCTCAAGGGACGGCTGGTAAGCCTATTTTAGGTGTTATTACTAACAAAAATTTAGATAATTGCGCAATCGTTGTTGTAAGGTATTTTGGTGGAACTTTACTTGGAAGTGGAAGACTTTTAAGAACATATTCAACAAGTGCATCACTTGTTGTTGATAAAGCAAAATTATTAGAAATGGTTCAAGAACTTGAAATAACAGTTGAAATCGATATTGATTTTTATGACACCTTTAGAAATTATTTAAATAAAAATTTTTTTAATATAAAAAAGGTCGTGTTTAATGATAAAATACTTATAGTTTTTATAACTCCTTTATCTTTCAATGAGGATCTAAATTCAGTGTTTTATCCAAAATTGAAATTAATTGATAAAAAAATAGTTGAAAACGTTAAAGAGGATTAAAAAATGGCAAACGAGCAAGAATGTAATCATAGTTGTGAAGGTTGTAATGTTGAAAATTGTGCTTCACGAAATGAGATTGAAAAATTAAAAACTAACATACATAGTTCTTTTAAACATGTAATTGGCGTTATAAGTGGCAAGGGTGGTGTTGGAAAATCATTTGTTACAACCATGCTTGCAGTTGAATTAAATAGAAAAGGTTATAAGGTTGGAATTTTAGATGGAGATATTACTGGACCATCGATTCCTAAAGCTTTTAATATTCATGAACAAGCGATGGGGGATGGCGTAAGTCTTATTTATCCTGCGATTACTAAAACTGGAATTAAAGTTATTTCATCAAATATGTTATTAGCACATGAAACTGATCCAATTATTTGGAGAGGTACATTAATTTCTAGCTTATTAAGACAATTTTATACGGATGTTTTATGGGAAGAATTAGATTATTTATTAATCGATATGCCTCCAGGAACAGGAGACGTAACTTTAACAGCTTTCCAATCAATTCCATTAGATGGCGTAGTTATTGTAACTTCTCCACAAGACCTTGTAAAAGTTATTGTTGAAAAAGCCTTAAATATGGCTAAACAAATGAATATAAAAGTTCTTGGATTAATTGAAAATATGTCATATGTTGAGTGTCCAAATTGCCATGAACATATTAATATATATGGTAAATCACATGCTTTAGAAATTGCTAAAGAAGAAGGAATTGAACTTCTTGGTCAATTACCAATTAAAGTTGGTGTTAGTGATTTAATAGATGAAGGAAAAGCTGAAGAAATTAAATTCAAGGAATTTGAAGATATCGTAGAAAAAATTATTAAATAAGGAGCTTTTATGATAAGCGTAAAAGAATTTAAAGAACGAAGATATAAGTTATATAGTTTATTAGAAGACAATAGTGTTTTAATTCTTTATGCCGGTGTTGCTAAAAAAAGTAGTGCTGATGAAACATATCCTTTTTTAGCTAATCGAAACTTTTATTATTTAACTAATATTGAACAAGAAGGTTCAATATTATTAGTTATTAAAAGTGATGGTATTATTACTGAATTTTTATTTATCTCAGAATATGATGAAAATAAAGAAAAATGGACTGGTAAAAGACTTAAAAACGAAGATGCTTGTAAGATTAGTGGGATAAATAATGTATTATATTTAAATACATTTGATGCTCAACTTTCGATGATTTTAAATAAAAAAACCCACACTTTTGGTGTATTTGATAAAGTTTATCTTGATCTTGAAGCGGAAATTAAAGTAGCTGAAAGAACAACTACTAGAGAAATAATGGAAAAAATGCAAGATAAATATAAAGATTTAAGATTCTTTGATATTTATCAAACTCTTTGCGACTTAAGAGGAATAAAAAGTGCTCAAGAAGTCGAGGAAGTAAAAGAGGCCGTTGCTAAAACGAAAATTGGTCTTAATAAAATTATTCAGAAATTAAAACCTGGATTATTTGAATATCAAATGTCAGCATTATTTAAATATACTATTTCTGACTATGATAATAGCGATTTATCTTTCCCTACAATTTGTGCAAGTGGTGAGAATGCAGTTATTCTTCACTATCCAGATGGAACATCAAAAATCAAAGAAAACGATCTCGTTTTATTTGATTTAGGTGCAAAAAATAATGGATATTGTGGTGATATTTCTAGAACATTTCCTGCTAGCGGGAAGTTTAGCGACATTCAAAAAACAATTTATGAAATTGTTCTTGGCTGCAATAAAATGATTATTAAATCAGTTAAACCAGGCATTACTTTAAGAGAATTACAACAAAAAGCCGTAGACTTTATGGCAAGAAAATGTTTAGAAGCGAATTTGATTGAAAACTTAGAAGATATTAGAAAAGTTTATTATCATAGTGTTTCGCATCACTTAGGTCTAGATTGCCATGATCCAATGAATCTTACAACTCCACTTGTAAGTGGAAATATCATCACTGATGAACCTGGATTATATTTTAAAGATTTAGGAATTGGTGTAAGAATTGAAGATGATATTTTAGTTACCGATGATGGATGTTATTGTCTTTCTGGGAATATTATTAAAGAAGTTAATGATATAGAAAAAGCAATGTTATATAAGGAGTAAATTATGAAATATAAATGTTTAGTTTGTGGACAAATCATTGATAATAATGAAATGTGTCCATATTGTGGAAGTGATTCCTCTCAAATTGTTCCTATTGATTCACAAGGTAAAACAGGGCATTATCGTTGTTTAGTTTGTGGTAGAGAAACCGAAAATGGTGATTATTGCCCATATTGTGGTAGTCAACGTTTATACAATTTAGATAGTAGAAAAGTTGAAGATACTTCATCAATTAATATTCAAAATGGTGAAGAAAATTCAAGTGATAAACCTGTAGAACATCAACCATATGAGCATGTCCATTATGAAAATAAAAATTCTTTCTTATTTGATAGACCAATAGAGGCTACTCAAGCTCAACCAATATTTGATGAAAAAGAAAATAATGATGGTGAACAAGAATTTGGTGCTCCACGTATCGAAAATGATGGCGAATCCGGCGATTTAAATGATACTTTAGAAACGCTTTACTTTAAAAAATATGGTGAAGTTTTACCTTTAGATTCTATTGAAAATCCAGATCCAAATAAAGTTGATGAATTATATAAAACAGCTTTAGAGAGAGGATTTAAAATTACTCCTGAAGAAGTCGCTAATGCTTTCACTTTAAACGAAGATAATCACGTTATTGAAAACGAATTTAATAACGAAGATCATAAAGAAGTTTCTTTTGAAGAAACAAGTAGTAATAATGGTGAAAATACTGATGATGAAGAAACTGCTGCTCCAATTCAAGAAAGTCCAGTTTATATAACTCAAGAAGTTCATGAAGAACCAAGTGAATCCATGAACGAAGAAAATGAAGAACATCATGAAGAAAATCTTGAATCAGAAGAAAAACCAGTTGAAGAAGAAGTTAATCATGAAGCTCCTCAAGAAAATAATGTAGAAGAAGTGCATGTTAAAGAAGAACATGTTGAAGAAGAAAAAGTCGAACATAATGTATTAGATAAAGTTACTTTAAGAAGTAATTTATATAACTCTTTAAATTTACTTTCTTTAAAACACACTGATGAAGTTACCTTAAATTTAATTAATTTATTAAAAAATAAAATTCACGGTGAAGTTATTAAAGATTTAGATGTCTCTTTAGAAGAAGAAAAAGTAATTCTAAGTTTAGAAGATTTACTAAAATTAGGAAATCTTTCAGAAGAAGAGAGATCTTTATATAAAAAATATATGACATTATTAGATGTTTTATTTAAACAATAGTTATGATAAAGAATGTTGTTTTTGATTTTAATGGAACACTTATTGATGATGTTAAACTTTGTTTAGATATCGAAGAAGTGTTGATGATTGAAAATGGAATAAAACCATACGACCTTAAAGAATATTTAGACAAGTTCTTTTTCCCAGTTAGAGAATACTATAAATTTATTGGTATAAAAGACGAAGATTTTTTGAAATCTGCAGCTTATTTTAATGAACAATATAATAAAAGATGGGAAAAAGAAACTCATCTTTATGATGGAGTTATTGATTGCTTAAAAAAATTAAAAGAGAATGGCTATAGATTATTTGTTTTATCTGCAAGCGAAGAAAAAATTTTAATTAATCAACTTAAATTCCTTAAAATATATGAGTATTTTGATGGTGTATGTGGTGCTAGAAATGATCTTGCCTATGGAAAGATTGAGTATGGAAAAATATATGCTAAAGAAAATGATATTGTTCCTAGTGAAACAGTTATGATTGGGGATACTTATCATGATTATGATGTAGCAAATGCCTTAGGTTTTGGGTGCATTTTATTTACTAAGGGACATAATTCAAAAGAAAGACTTCTTAAAATTGGCGTTAAAACTTTTGATGATTATAGTGAACTTTTTAATATCATAAAATCTACAAAATAATAATATTTATTGTTTTGCTTATAAAAATGTTAATATTTTCATATGAAGAAGAGAAAGAATTTCCAACCTAGAGTATTTATTACCGCTCTTATTGTTTTACTAGAAATCCTACTAATTATAGGATTTTTTGTGTGTCTTATAATACTTCCACTTGGTGAATATTATGCAGCTTTACCAATAATCTTTTTACTTATTTTTGATATAGTTTTAAGTCTTTTTATCGCAAATACAAGAGTTGAAGCTGATTTTAAGATTAGTTGGCTGGTTATTATAATAGTTTTTCCTATAGCTGGTGGCGTTTTATATTTACTTTTTGCTAATAAAATGACCACTAGAAGAATGAAGAAAAAACGTATTAATATCATTGATAAATTAATGATTAGTCAAAGGCCAAATTCTATTAAAGAGTTGAATGAATTAAAAAATGAAAACGAAGATGCTAGCAAAATTGCTGATTATTTATATTTAAGTGCTTATAGTGGTTGCTATAAAAATACTGAGGTTTCCTACTATAAAATAGGTGATTTAAGTTTAAAACCAATGGTGGAAGAATTAAAAAAAGCTAAAAAATTCATTTTCCTTGAATACTTTATTATGCAATCCGGACATTTTTTTGATTCTATTTTTGATGTTTTAAAAGAGAAAGCTAAAGAGGGAGTTGACGTTAGAATTATTTATGATGATTTTGGTTGTTCTAGCAAAATGTCATCCTATTTTTATTTAGAAGTTAGAAAAGCAGGGATTAAATGTTATCCATTTAATTTCATTCGTCCATTTGTTGATATAAGACAAAATAACCGTGATCATCGAAAAATTATGGTCATTGATGGAGTTACTGGATTTACGGGTGGCATAAATCTTGCAGACGAATATATTAATATTGGTTCAAAATTTGGTTTATGGAAAGATAATTGTGTAATGTTAAAAGGACCTGCTGTTAATGGTTTAACAAATCTTTTTTTATCAATTTGGAATTTACTTGATAACCGTACTAAAAAGAAAGATATTTTAAAAGATTTCTCTATTTATTCTTATGATTTTAATAAAGCTTTTGATTTAAGAGAATCTAAAATAAGTGAAGGATTTGTCGTGCCATTTGGTGATGAACCATTTGATGGAGAAGAAGTTGGTCGTAATGTTTTTTTAGGGATGATTAATAGAGCAAATAAATATATTTATATAACTACGCCATATTTAATATTAGATGAAGAATTAATTTGTGCATTACGTTTAGCTTCAAAGTCTGGAGTTGATGTAAAAATTATTACTCCTGGAACACCTGATAAAAAAATCGTTTATCAATGCACAAGAAGTAATTATGGACCACTTTTATTAGATGGCGTAAAAATATATGAATATCAACCAGGATTTAATCACGAAAAAATGATTGTTGTTGATGGAATTATGGCTGAAACTGGAACATTTAATTTTGATTTTAGAAGTTTATATCTTCATTATGAAAATGGAATTTTCTTCTATGGCGTTAAAGAGATTAATGAAATGACGAAAGACTTAGAAGAAATGTTAAAAGATAGTAAAGCGGTAGAAACAAATAAATATCTTAATATTTCTAAATTTAAGCGTATTTATTGGTCTATTTTAAGAATTATTTCGACATTATTTTAAAGAGGTGTTTTATGGATCAAGTAGTTTGCAAACATATTACTAAGATATATGGTGATAAAAAGAAAGGTGAAGTAGAAATTGTTGCATTAAAAGATGCAAATTTTGAAATTAAAAAAGGCGAAGTTGTTGTTATTCTAGGTCCTAGTGGCGCTGGTAAGACAACGCTTTTGAATATTTTAGGAGCAATGGACACTGCAACTTCTGGTAGTTATTATTTAAGTTACAAAAATGTTACTAAAATGAATGAAAAAGAACTTGTTAAAGTGAGAAGAGAAGATATTGGATTTGTTTTTCAATTTTATAATTTAATGCCAAATCTTAATGCTTATGAAAATGTTTATTTAGCAGCTAGTCTTGTAAAAAATCCTTATGATGTTCATAAAATCTTAGAGCTTGTTGGTTTAAAAGAACGTGAAAAGAATTTCCCATCACAATTAAGCGGTGGGGAACAACAAAGAGTTGCAATAGCTAGAGCCTTAGTTAAAAATCCAACTTTATTGCTTTGTGATGAACCAACTGGTGCTTTAGATTCAAAAACTGGTGCACAAATAATTTCTCTTTTGCTTAAAGTTGCTAAAGAACAAAAGAAAACTGTAATTATTGTTACTCATAATAGAGCTATTTCTGTTATTGCAGACCGTATTATAAGAGTTCAAGATGGTAAAATAATTTCTAATGAAGTTATATTAAATCCAAAGAAAGCGGAAGATATTGTATGGTAAAAACATCGTGGGTTTTGCTTCAAAAGTTAAGAAGAGATATAACTCGAAATCTTTTGCAATTTAGTGCAATTATTTTTATTTTAATAACATGCACTTCTTTATTTTTAGGTTTAACAGCTAATGCCTATGAATTTGACCAAAGAGTTAATATTGTTTATGATGAAAATCATGGTAATTTAGCGGATGTTTGGATAACGGTTAATGAATTTAATAGTGATGATTATTCAAGTATTGCAAAATACAATAATGATGAAAATGAAACTTTAATTGAAAAAAGATTCATTACACCTGCAACCTATGATGGATATTCAACTTATGGCTTAATATATGATAAATTACCAAATATTAACAAAGCATATGAGGTTGAAACAAATAATGAATATGAAGAAAATAAAGATTTCTTTTTCTTATATGTTCCTTATGAATTTAAAACTAGATTTCCTCATTCTAAATTAGGGGATGAAGTTTCAATTTCTTATAACTCAGAAATTCTTAAAACTATTTTTTATAGTGCAATGGAAGCGTTAAAAGAAAAATATCCTTTTCCTTCTCTTTTTGAAGAAATAAATAATCACATTAATGAAGCATTTAAAGAAGATGATACAAAACTTTCTTTTAAAATTACTTCATATATGAATCAACCAGAAAATATTCAAAATGCCCAATTTAATAGTGCATATTTTATGTTAAATTCAAGATATTTTCTTTATAAAGCTGTCGATAAAATAATGTCAACATATGAAAATGATAACGAAGCCTTTACTAAATCACTTCTTGAAATGTATAAAAATAAAATATTAGATGAAAACGATGCCGATATTAATGAAGCATTGCTTAAACTTAATAATCAATACATTGTAAAACTTAATAAAAACATTAATCGAGATGATTTTATAGATAATGTTAATTCTTATTTTAGTAATAACAACCGTTTAAAATCTATTATGAATAAAGATAATTTACCTAGTAATAGTGTTATTCAAAATGATATTAAACAAGCCAAACAATTAACTTTAGTTTTCCCTATTATTTTCTTTTTAGTAGCAATTCTTGTTGTTTTAACAACAATTTCTCAAATGATTTTAAAACAACGTATACAAATTGGTACATTAAAATCACTTGGCGTCTCTAAAGGTAGAATATTATTTTATTATATGTCTTTAATGACGAGTGTAACTTTAATTGGTACGATTTTAGGGGCAATAATTGGACCTTTAACAATCGCTAAAGTAATGGATACAAAATATAAATTATTATATACTCTCCCAAAGTTTAACTATTATTGGCCAATTAAAGAAACTTTAATTTTAGTTTTTATAGTTACAATTCTTGTTTCTTTATTAACGTTAATAATTATTCATAATGAATTAAAATTATCACCAGCTGATTCAATGAGGCCAAAAACCCCTTCATATAAATTTAAAAAGACTAAAAAAGAAACTAAACACACTTCTTTAATGATGGCTTTAAGAAATATTAAAATTCATTTTTCTAAATCACTTATGGTTATAATTGGAATTATGGGTTGTACTGGACTATTAATTTGTGGATTTGGTGTTGATGATACTATATATTATGGAAAAGACTTAGATATGAATAGTTTTTATTGTACGGATGTTAATGTAACATACAATCCTGGAGTTAAATCTTTAAAAACTGAAATTGAAAATATTGATGGTGTAACAAATTGTGAAGAATATACAATTGTTCAAGTCCAAGCATCTAATAAAGAAAAAGAAAACTTTTTAAATACCCAAATCATATATTTTGATCAATATGATTCTACTAATTTTAAATATGCCACATGGGAAAATGATGGAATTGCTATTAGTCAAACAATTGCTGAAGACTTAAATTTAAAAGAAAAAGATAAAGTTTCTTTTTCTTTAAATGGAGAAAATTATACTGCTAAAGTAAATAAAATATTCTATACATTCTCTATTAAAGGACTATTTATTTATAAAGAAACATTGCCAAATCTTGTAAATTATTCAACAAATGCTTGGGTTAATGTAAATCAAAATGAAGACACAAATAGAATATCAAGTGATATTAAAAATATTAGTGGAGTAAATTCATCCGTTACTCGTGATGGAAGAATGAAAACTATTAATGGATATGTTTCGGCAATTAGTCAAATGACAATTGTTGTTAAAACATTTGCAATAATTCTTGCAATTATAGTTTTAGTAAATCTTTCAGTCTTAAATTTTGAAGAAAGAAAAAGAGAAATTGCAACATTAAGGGTTTTGGGATTTAAGAGGAGAGAAATTGCTGCTTCTTTAATTTATGAGACAATGATTTTAACAATTATTGGTGCATTTATAGGTATGTTCCTCGGTTATCCTTTAAATTATATAGTTTTATATGTAAATAAAACTCCGCTTGTTTCATTTGCTTATTATATTGCTCCAATTAGTTATGCAATTGGCTTTATTTTATCAGTATTAACTGCACTTATTGTAAATATTGTTATAACAAGAAAAATTGATAAAATTTCAATGTCGGAATCATTAAAATCAGTTGAATAAATATTAAAGAAATAAAAAAATCCATGCGGTTCTCGCATGGATTTAATTATTTAGTTTCTTCAGCCTTTACACGTGCATCATATTTTTTACGTTCAGCTGTATTTAATATTTTCTTTCTAATACGATAGGTCTTTGGAGTAATTTCTACTAATTCATCAGAATTTATATAGTCAAGACAAGCTTCAAGAGACATTTTTCTTGGAACTTTTAAAACAACTGTGAAGTCTTTAGTAGCAGATCTTTGGTTGGTTAAGTTTTTAGTTGCACAAACATTAACGGCAAGATCAGTATCATATTTATTTTCTCCAACAACCATTCCTTCATAGACATCAACGCCTGGACTAATAAACATAACGCCTCTTTCTTCAACGTGTTGAATTGCGTAAGGTGTAGCCATACCTTTTTCAGTAGCGACTAAAACACCAATTTGTCTTTCACCTAAATCTTTCTTTTCAAGAGGTCGATAATCTTTAAATGTATGAGAGATAATTCCATATCCTTTAGTTAAGGTTAAGAAATTTGAAACAAAACCTAATAAACCACGAGAAGGAATAACGTAATTAATCTTAGTGTTAGAATCTCCAGCATCCATATCTACAAGTTCAGCATCTCTTGTTCCTAAAGCGGTCATAATATCACCAACATAATCATTTGGAACCTCGATTGATAAGTCTTCAAATGGTTCACATTTTACGCCATCGATTTCTTTAATAATAACTTGAGGTCTAGAAACTTCGAGTTCAAAACCTTCACGACGCATATTTTCAATTAAAATACCTAAATGAAGTTCGCCACGTCCAGCAACTATCCAAGATTCTGAATTTGGAATTCTTTGAACTTTCAAAGAAACATCTTTTTGAACTTCTTTATTTAATCTATCTTGAATTTGTCTAGCGGTTAAAAGTGTCCCATCTTGACCAGAGAATGGTGAACTATTTGTACCAAATGTCATAGTCATTGTTGGCTCATCAATATGTATTGGTGGAAGTGGTTCAACTTTTGAGGTATCACAAATTGTTTCACCAACATTAATATCAGGTAAGCCAGCAATTGCAACGATGTCCCCTGCTTCAGCGCTTTCAATTTCTTGTTTTTTAAGACCAAAATAACCAATTACTTTTTGAATTTTAAATTGTTTTACTGATCCATCTCTTCTTGCGCAACTTACAAGAGTACCATTTTTAACAGTACCTCTTTGAATTCTACCAATACCCATACGACCAACATAATCGTTATAATCAAGCATAGCAATTTGCATTTGAAGTGGACCATCGTGAGTAACACGTGGTTCAGGAATTTCACTTAATATTAAATCAAATATTGGATTCATGCCTGGTTCTTGGGTTGATAATAATGGACTTAAAGAAGAAGTTCCATTTAAGGCACTACAATAAGCAACTTTAAAATCTAAGAAATCATCAGGTGCGCCAAGTTCAATAAAAAGTTGTAAAACTTCATCAACGGCTTTTTTAGGATTAGCGTTTGGTCTATCAACTTTATTGATAACAACGATTGGTTTTACATTGGCTTCAATGGCCTTTTTTAAAACAAAACGGGTTTGTGGCATAGTTCCTTCAAAAGCATCAACAAGAAGAAGGCAACCATCAACCATATGCATAATTCTTTCAACTTCGCCGCCAAAATCAGCGTGCCCAGGAGTGTCAAGAATATTAATCTTTGTGTCTTTATATAAAATTGAAGTTGTTTTTGCAAGAATAGTAATACCTCTTTCTCTTTCAATAGGATCACTATCCATTACACGATCTTGAATTTTTTCATTTTCTCTAAAAGTATTTGAGCATTTAAGGAGTTGATTAACTAAAGTAGTTTTACCATGATCGACGTGTGCAATAATGGCTACATTTCTCATTTTCATAAATAAATCCTCCATTCTTTCTAAACAACGCTTAATAAAATACCATAAAAATAATCATTTTTCCACATAAATATATTACATATATTTAGTTCTTATTATTGGAAAAAATCCATTTTCATGAAAATTTACAATAAATGCGTTTTTACTACCTTTTTTAGTTCTATTTAATTATAATGTCTAATGTTATGAGAACTAATGGAATATTAATGGCTATATCATCTCTTCCAGGAAAGCAAGGAATTGGTGATTTTGGAAAAGTTGCTTTCGAATTCGTAGATTTATTAAAATCTGCCAAAATAAAGATTTGGCAAGTTTTACCTTTAAATCCTGTTGGATATGGTAATTCTCCTTATCAATCAGAATGTGGTGAAGCTATCGATCCAATTTATATTTCTCTTGAAGAATTAAAAAATGAAGGATATTTTAAAACTTTTAAAAAATTCAATAACGATACTGATAGAGTAGATTATGAAAAAGTAAGAGAATTTAAAGAAAAATATTTACGTTTAGCTTTTAAAAATCAAAAAGATACTTCAACTGAAGAATTTAGAAAATTTGTTATTGAAAATAAATGGGTTGAAAATTATGCTAAATTTCATATTATTTTTCTAAAAAACAATTATTTAGAATGGAATAAATGGGATACTATTGAAAGATATGATCCTTATCAACATAAGTTTGATTATACAAAATATAAAAAGGAAATTTTGTTCCTTGAATGGTGCCAATTTATAGCATTTAAACAATATTTTAAATTAAGAGAATACGCTAATAAAAATGGAATTTTAATTATGGGAGACATTCCTTTCTATGTTGGTGGAATGTCTAGTGACGTATGGGAAAATCAAGATGATTTTTTGCTTGATGATCAAGATAATTTCACATATATTGCTGGAGTACCACCAGATTATTTCAGTAAAACTGGTCAAAGATGGGGAAATCCAATATATGATTGGGATCAACTTAAAAAAGATCATTATGATTTTTGGATGCATAGAATTTCTTGCGCAGCTAAGATGTATGATATTTTAAGAATTGATCACTTTAGAGCTTTTGATACATATTGGAAAGTTCCATCAAGTTGTAAAACTGCCGAAGTAGGTAAATGGATGAATGGACCGGGCGAAGATTTTTTCAATGAACTTAAAAAGAGCAATATAAAAATTAATATTGTTGCTGAAGATCTTGGAGATTTATTCCCATCGGTTATTGCTTTAAAAAATAAATTTAATTTCCCTGGAATGTATGTTTTGGAATTCAATTTTTTAAACCCAAAATGTGAAATTGAGCAAAATGAAATTGTTTATACTGGAACGCATGATAATGATACTTTAGTTGGTTGGTATAAATCTTTAAGTGTAGAAGAACAAAATCAAGTAAAACTTAAAATGAAAGTTTTAAAGGTAAAAGGGAGAACTATTACTGAAAAATTCTTAAACTATGCTTATAGTTCTATTGCTGATTATGTTATTATTCCTATTTCTGATTTCTTATCTTTAGATTCATATTCAAGAATGAACGTTCCTGGAATTTGCGGAAGACCAAATTGGGAATTTAAACTAAAAAATTATGATGATTTTAAAAAAGTTTTACCAAATATATTAAAACTTAATACTTCATCAAAGAGAATTTAATTATGTATAATGTTGGACTTATTTCCTTAGGATGTGTAAAAAACACTGTTGATAGTGAATCAGTTCTTGCAATGTTGCCTGCTGATGAATTTAATATTGTCACGGATTTAAATATTGCTGATCTTATTATTATTAATACTTGTGGATTTATTTTAGATGCAAAAAAAGAAGCAATTGATGTTATTTTAAAGGTATTAGAATACAAAAAGAAAACTATTGTAATTGGTTGTCTTGTTGAAAGATATAAAAAAGACTTAATGGAAGAATTTCCTACCGTTGATGCTTTTGTAACTTTAAAAGAATATCCTCAATTGCCAAAAATTATAAATAAAGTTTTAAGAAATGATGTTGTTGAAAGTGATTTTGATGTATTTAACCGTGTTATTTCAACTCCATCATATATGGCTTATTTAAAAATTAGCGAAGGTTGTGATAACTTTTGTGCGTTTTGTTCAATTCCTTTAATTCGTGGTAGATTTCATAGTTATGATTTTAATGAATTAATTACTTATGCTAAAGAACTCGCAAAAAACGGCGTTAAAGAGTTGGTAGTTATATCACAAGATACAGTAAGTTATGGAAAAGATTTAAAGGATGGATCTAATTTATATAAATTATTAAAAGAATTAGACCAAATCGAAGGTTTAGAATTTATTAGAGTTTTATATACCTATCCAGAAGGCATAACTGATGAGATTTTAAATTTAATTAAGAATTCAAATAAAATTACCCACTATTTTGATATTCCTTTACAACATTGTTCTACTAGAATATTAAAATTAATGAATAGACATGATACTAAAGAATCGATTTTAAATTTATATGAAAGAATTAAAAAGACGGTTCCTGACGCAATTTTAAGAACAACTTTAATTTCTGGTTTTCCAAGCGAAACCGATGAAGAAGCTAATGAATTGTTAGAATTTATTAAGAAAATAAAATTCAATCATTTAGGTGTTTTTACTTATTCAAAAGAAGAAGGTACTAAAGCTAGTTTATTACCTAATCAAATAGATGAAAATGTTAAAATTGAACGTAAAGACATTTTAATGAACGCTCAAAAAAAGATTTCATATGAATTAAATAAATTAATGGTTGGTAAAACCTATAAAGCTATTATCACTAAAAATTTAGGTAATAATGAATATGAAGTAAGAACGTCATTTAATTCACCTGATGATATTGATGGATCAATAATCTTACAAACTAGCAAAGAACATATCGAAGGCGAAGTTGTTTATATAAAAATTAAAAACGCTTTTGTCTATGACTTGCTTGCTGATGAAATTTAAATA
>DKCJ01000017.1:10797-23190 GCA_002451465.1 Caryophanales bacterium UBA6877 | reverse complement strand
CACATCATTTGAAAGCTAACATTTTGATTATTTAATTTCTAAAATATAAATTGATTATAATTTTTAGAAAATATATTATATAAGAAAGATTTGGGGGATATTTATATTTAAAATTTTTTAGTTTATTAAGTATTTATTAAGAATTGTGTAATAACAATAAATATTTTTTTTAATAATCTAAAATATTTAAGTTGAATATTTTTTAAATATTTTAATTAGGAGGTTTTTAAATGAGTTGTTGTCGTTTGTTGAAATTAGGCTTATTGGTACTAAGTAGTGTATCAATTTTAAGCGGTTGTGGTAAAAAGGAGGAAGAAGATAACAAAGTTAATAATAAAAAGATTTTAAATGTTACTTTAAATGTTGATAGTGTCACATCAACAAAAAAAGAAGATCAATTAACATTTACTATTGGTGTTAAGTATGGCGATACAATTAGTAAAGCACTTGAGTATAATGAAATGGTAAATGCTAAAGAAAAATATGATAAAATTTTGAATTACTCGTCCGGAGAATTTCAAGGATGGTTTAAAGATAGCGAAAGTGCTTATGATTTAAATAAAGAAAATGCTTTTGATTTTGATAGTTTTATAGTTAAAGAAGACTTAAATATTTATGCTGGTTTTGTTTTTAGCGATTATACAGAAGCATTAAAGCAAAGTATTACTACCTATCTTGGCAATTTCATGTCTTTAGGTTATTCAACTCTTCCATTTGTATCTACAAGTGAGATGCCAACAATTAGTGAAGATTATAAAGAACTTACATTTAAACATATTAAAAAAGAAGGATATGATAATTTTAAGTCTGATTTATTAAGAAAATATAAATTTAAAGAAGTTAGTAAAAATACTTATTTAGATAAACTTAAAGCATATAATGTTACTTTAAATTATGATGAAAGTAATAAGATTTTGAAGCTGTCATATGCTTTTAATGATGAACAAAATAAATTTCCAAGTAATTTCGTTACAAGTCAATTTTTTGTTCAAGATGTAAGAAGCGTATTAAATGAAAATTATTTATATGCTGTTGATTTTTCAAAAACTAAAAATTTTTATACGAATTACCTTTATAAAAATGGAACTTACTATAAGACATTTAGTTATGTGCCAACTGATGCTGAAAATGCAGTAAATGATTTCTATGATTGCCTACAAGCTAATAATTTAGCGACTCCTGAAACAGACGCTAATGGTAATTATTCATATGCCGTAGATGAAACTTATTCAACTTTAATTCAAGCAGAATATAGCGAAAATATGGTTACTGTACTTTTAGCATCTTTATATACAACAACGTTAAATTTAACTGATGTAAAAGATTCATATAAAAATGTAACAGGTTATAATTATGATGAAAATTTATTCCCAACATTTACTAGTGGTAAAGGATATGGTTCTATTTTAGCTGGTTATATAGGCGATAATGCTGTATGCGGATATTATGTTAGTGTTTCTAGTAAAGAAGATTTAGATAAATATGTAGATTCTTTAGTTAAACTTGGCTATCAAGGCGAATATGTCGATTATGGTGATTATGGAAGGTATAACTATTCTTATGACTATAATTTATTAAATGTTACTATCGAATATGTTAAAAAGACAAATAGTTATTGGAGTGGATACGCATTAATTTGTTATTCTCACCCAGGTAATATTTTAAATAATGTTGAAAATTGGATTGAAAAACAAAGTAAAGGAAAGAGTGATATTAAAACAATTCCTTTAATTAATGGTAAAGGCTCTTACAGTAGTGGTTATTTAACTAATAATAATTCTACTATGGCATATACTTATTATATGAGCGTTAATAAAAGCGTAACCACTAAAGAAGAATATGCTAGCGAATTAGAAAAAACTAATTTATGGGTAAAAGATAGTGAAAATTCTACTAAAGACGTTAGTATTTATGTTTCTAAGGATCAATTCTTTACAATTTATATTTCTTATGACGAAGATGAATTAGTTATTAAGCTTTTTTATAATAATTATATAACTGAATTAAAATCCGCTAGTGTAAGCGATATTTATAATTATCTTAAATTTAGATTTAATTTTGGAGATGATTTTAAAATACCAGGATTAGATCAATTAGTAAAAGGTGATAAAGATGTTATTGCTGAAGAATATTTTGATAGCACATATGATCGTGGATTAATTTTAATTCCAACTAAATCATTTGGAGCAGATAGTTATTACAATAGTGTTTTAGAAGAAGCTTTAAATAAATCTGAAGATTATAGTTATATTGGAACAAATTCTGATGAATCAATTAAATTTTATCAAGATACAAAGACTGGTGTTATTGTCTACCACACTAGTTATAGTTCTTCGTATTATTTAGTTGGATTATATAAATAAAACGGAGGAAAATATGAAAAAAAGATTATTGGCTGTTAGTTTATTAACTAGTTCATTACTATTTAGTTGTAACAATTATTCTAGTGTAATAGATAGTAATGCTATAACCTTAACTGCAAGCACATTAGTTTTAAAAATAGGAGAGGAACTTACTTTAAAAAGCAATCTTAGTGATGGCGAAGTTGTTTACTCTTCTAGTAATGAAAGTGTTGCAACCGTTAGTGAAAAAGGTGTTGTTAAGGGCTTAAGTGTTGGTGAGGTTACGATTACTGGTGCTAGAAAAGATGATTTAAAATATAAATCAAAAATAACCTTAAATGTTGTTGATGATGATTTTACAAATAAAACTGAAACTAAAAAAGAATTAGTTCTTGATAGTTTACCAACCTTATTAAAATATGATCAAGGTTCAACATTTTCTTTAGATGGATTAAAGGTTAGTTTAAAAGAAACTGATGAAAATGGAAAAGTGACCACAAAAGAAGTAAAAGATTATGTAACTAATCCAAAATCAGGTGAACTTTTAGCAAATGTTGGTAAATTTACCGCAACTGTTTCATACTTAGGTGCTGATAGTAAAACTTTTGAATATGAAGTTGTTAGTGCTCCAGTTGATGAAAGTTTATCAAAAGTTTTAGAATCTCTTGAATATGCTGATAAATTTATGGTTTCAGCAAGAGGTAAGATTGGTTCTTCCGCATTAGACTATAAAGAATATTATGATGATTATTGCTATTATTTAGAAAATGGCGAAAATAAAGTAGGCTACGCTTATCAATATTCTATTGGTGAAGAAGGTACCGCTTCTTATCATGATAGAGGTGTTTTTGAATATAGATTAGATGAAAAAGGAGAAGTTGTTCCTGGCTCATACATAAATCATAGTTCGTGGGGTAATTTTGAAGGTTTCTCTTACTTTAACGAAGTTTTTGATTATGAACTTGCTCCAAAAAGATCAATAAATGGTTACTTTACAATAAATGATTCTGAAACTAATGAAAAACTTATGACTTATCTTGGACTTTCAGGATATGGTAGTTATGTTTCTAAATTAAAATTCAAAGTTTTAGATGAAATGTCATTTGAAGTTTATTTAACCTTATACCAAGGTCTTGGAGAAGTTACTTTTACTGTTAGTAAGATCGATGATCCTAATGGCGTTTTACCAAAGGTAACTGCTTATCTTGATGATGAGAAAGGTGGTCTTGATACTTATAATGAAGTAATTAAAGTTCAAGAAGCTCTTAAAAAAGATCATTATAAATTTGATATGGGAAATGTAACAGTTGGTAGTGTCCTTCCAATGACTTACCATATGGGTTATGTCTATTACACGCCAAATTATTTATATTTTGATTATAGTGAAGACTATTTAAAGTATTTAAATGAAACTAAAGATGAAGAGACACCAACATATACTGATACAGGCAAAATATATGATGGAAGCAAAGTTTATAACTTTACTGTTGTAAAAGAAAATGGTCAAGATAAATTCGTTTTAGGTGAAGAAGATACTGATTATAATGATTGGTATACATTCCCTGAATATTATGATTATTTCTCATCAACAGATGCCTTTAATAATGATAATTTAGATTTATATAAATCAACCAAATTTAGTATCGATGGAAATAATGTTTCTTTATATGCCTTAACTGATAGTGAAATCGCGACAAGTTTTGGAAAAATTCTTGGCTATGGTGATTATGATGGCTATGGCGTAGGACTCGGCGGATTAAAATATTCAGAAAGTAAAGAAGTAAGTGAATTCGATTTATATTATTTCTTCGTTTATGGCGCTGATGTTTATTATACTTCACATAAAATTGATGAAATTGGCACAGCTAAAGCCATAGTTGTTGAAAACTTTATAAGTAGTTTAGATTAAAGGAGATTAAGTATGAAAAAGAAAGGTGCATTTATTTTATCGCTTGCTTTATTAAGTAGTACCCTTTTAACATCATGTGATAATGTTAAAAATGTTATAAGTACTAAGTTTGGCGTTTTAATTCAAGGTGCTAGCGATCTTTATAAAGGTAAAACTTTACAATTAAGCGCTTTAAATTCAAGCGAAGATGATGAACTTGTTTGGACAAGTAGTGATGAAAATGTTGCTACCGTTAGTGATAGTGGTTTAGTAACTGGTGTTAATGAAGGTAGTGTTACTATTAAATGTAGTAGTAAAAAATATGATTATTCATATGATGAAGTAACAATTAAAGTTATAGATAGTACTAAAATTGTTTATAAAGTAGTTTTTAAAGATTATGATGGAACTGTTCTTGAGGAAGATTCAGTTCATCCTGGAGAATTTGCTTATTATAATGGTAAAGAACCAACTAGATTATCTAGTGATATGAAAAACTATACCTTCTTAGGTTGGGATAAAGATCTTGATTCTCCAATTAATAGTGATACCGTTTTTGTAGCACAATATGGAGAAACTGATATTAATTTTAAAGAATATGCTTTCTATTTATTTACTTCAGGAGATTATGCTGGAAAATATGTAGTTAAATATTCTGGTTCAGAAAAAGAAGTAACATTACCTACTTCATATAATTATCGTGAAGTTGTTGGTGTTTATGATGGTTCTTTTAAAGATAATACAACTGTTGAAAAAATTAATATTCCAGATGAATACGTATATTTTGGCAATAAAGCTTTCTACGGGTGTACAAATTTAAGACACATTAACTTCCCATCTAAACTTATTTATTTAGGACAATATGCTTTTGCATTATGTACATCTTTAATTAGTGCGGCATTACCAGATACAGTTACTGTAATTCAACCATATGCTTTCTTAAATTGTTCAAGTTTAGTTTCAGTTAAAATGTCTGATAACGTTACAACAATTGGTAATTATGCATTTAGTGGTTGCACTAATTTAGTAATGAATTCACTTCCAAGTAAAGTAGAGAACTTACTTAATAGTGCTTTTAATAAATGTGCAAAATTTACTGGCGATATTGTTTTACCATCTACAGTTAAAAAGGTTGAAGCCTATGTTTTCTCTGGAACAGGTCTTACAGGTCTTACTATAAATAAAGATTTAGAAGATTTTGCAAGTAATGCAATTTTAGGTAGTAATAATCTTTTAACACTCAAGGTTGATCCTGAAAATGAACATTTCAAAGCAGTTGATGATGTTCTTTATAGTAAAGATGGAACAGCATTATATGCAGTTGCTCCAGCCTTTACTCATGATTTAAATGTTTTAGAAGGTGTAGAGACCATAAAATCTTTTTCTGCTACAAATTCTAAAGCTCAAAAAATTGTTTTACCTAAATCTTTAACTTTAATTGAAAGTAATGCATTTTGGGGTAATTCAGCTAAAGAAATTGTATTTAATAAAGAGATGGATGGAAGTAAACTTACGATGGAAGAATACGCATTTAGCGAATCTCTTGGAATAACTAGGTTTGAAGTTCCTTATGGAGTTAGTAAAATCCCAAGTTATTTCTTATATGAATCACGAAATTTAACTGAATTAATTATTCCTGAAACAGTTTATAGTATTGGTGAATGTGCCTTTAGTGATACAGGAATCACTGAGTTTACTATTCCAGAAAGTTTCCGTGTTATTTCTGAAAGATTACTTGATGGAACAAATGTTAAAGAAATTATTATTCCTAAAAACGTTGAAAGAATCGAAACATATGCTTTTAGTGATTTGCCTGAATTAACTAAGGTTACATTTGTTAACCCTCAAAAAATTACATTTATGGATTATGGCGTCTTTAATGGATCTAAAAAATTAAAAGAAATCGTTGGTGATTTCCCATTATTGACTGAGGCTAAAGATAATAATTTTGATTACATTGGTTTACCTTTTGGTACATTTACAGATACTGCCATAGAGAACTTTAAATTACCAGATGGATTCCAATTGATTGATAATTTTGCTTTTAAAAATTGTACTTCCTTAAAAGATATATATTTACCAGCAAGTTTAAAAAGAATTCAAGAATGGGTCTTTGAAAACACTGGTTTAGAGCATATCTATTTTGGTGGCACTAAAGAAGAATTTGCTTTACTTTTGACTAAAGTTGACTCATATGATGAGTCTCCTGTTGGAACAGTTTATGATGATAATGACGATGTCCCAGAAGAGAATAAGAGTTATAACATTTTAAAGAGACTTTATGATGAAGATAAAATTACTTATAACGCTAAATATAGTGAAGTTGACTTCTCTAAAACAGAAACAACAAAATAATGAGAGGTAATATTATGAAGAAAAGAAAATTATTAACTGGTTTAGTTTTATTTGCGAGTTTAACATTAGCTTCTTGTAATTCTACTGATATTGGAAGTTATTTTAATAAGCAAGAAACAAATAAAGATGCCACTATAAGTTTAAGTGGAGTTAAAAGTTTATATGTTGGTGAAGAGAGTCGTGTATATGTAAGTGTAACTAATTCAAGTTTTATGAAAGTTAGTTTTACAAGTAGCGATGATGATTTATTAAGTGTTGATAATACAGGTTTAATTAAAGCCTTAAAAGCTGGTACAGCGACTGTTACTGCTAGTTTAGGAAGTGATGTTAAAGCAACACTTGATGTAACTATAAAAGATAAATCAACTGCTACATTTGATGTTAGATTTGTTGATTATGATGGCACTTTATTATATGAAACAAGCGTTAAAGCAAACGAAAGTGCAGTATATGTTGGTAATGAGCCAAAAAGAGCATCTAATTTTGAAAAATCATATGTTTTTAAAGGCTGGGATAAAGACTTTAGTAATGTTACATCAGATTTATTAGTAACCGCAACTTATGAAGAATTTAGCAATACAGACTTTGTTTTCACTCCTGTTTCGGCAGGTGGTGAAGAAGGTTATATGCTTTATTATTATTTAGGTGATGCAGAATCAATAACTATTCCTAATAGTTATCAAGGAAAACCAGTCACTAAGATTGATAGTGGAGCATTTACTTATGCTGAAAATTTAAAAAGTATCACATTACCAAATAGTATTAGCGAATTAGGCGATCAAGCTTTCTATAATAATACTAAACTTGAAGAAATTTACATTCCTGATTCAGTTTATGAATTTGGTGAAGGTGTCTTTGAATATTGTGAATCTTTAAAAAGCGTTAGATTACCTGAGGGAATTACAATCTTACCTGAAAGTACTTTTAGTGGATGTAAAAGCTTAACAGAAATTACACTTCCATCAACTGTTGTTAAAATAGGCGAAGATGCTTTTGAAGATTGTGAATCTTTAGTTTCATTAAAATTTGCTAATGAAGATAGCTTAACATCAATTGATAATAGTGCCTTTAGTAATACAGGCTTTACAAGTTTTACCTTACCAAAGAATGTTAAAGAATTAGGCACTAGCGTGTTTGATGATTGTGCAAAATTAACTTCATTTACATGGAATAATGTAGTTGATACTGTTGGTCGTTATTTCTTCGATTCTTGTACAAATCTCGTTGAATTTAAATTTACTGATGCGCTCACTACTATCGGAAATAGAGCTTTTTATAAGACTGGGCTTAAAACAGTTGTTATTCCTGATACAGTTACAACAATAAATGATGGTGCTTTTGTAAGTTGTAGTGAACTTACATCTGTCACTTGGAGTAAGAGTGTAACTAGTATTCCTAATTCATGTTTTGATAGTTGTGCAAAATTAGTAAGTCTTTCAAATATTGATGAAATTACTAAAATTGGAAGTAGTGCTTTTTATGGTACTGCATTTAATAAAGTAGATAGCACTAATTTATTAAAGAGTAAAGTTACATCTATTGGCAGTAATGCATTCTTCAATTTGCCAAATTTAACTGAAGTTACTATTCCAGGAAATGTTAAAACTGTTGATTCACAAGTCTTTAGAAACAACTTAAAATTAGAAAAGGTAACTATTGAAGAAGGTGTTACAAAACTTGGAGATAATGTTTTTGCAGCATGTCCTAAATTAGAAGAAGTTGTCTTCCCAAGTACACTTGTCGAATATGGCAGTGGTTCAAAAGGTTTATTCTCTTATGGCGTGAGTATTGAAAACATTAATTTAGGTGAAAATGTTACTAAATATAAGAGTGTTGATGGCGTTGTTTATACAAAAGATCTTTCAAAATTAGTTGAATATCCTCTTGGTAATAAAAGAGAAAGTTATAAGATTCTTGATGAAGCTAAAAAAGTAAATGATTATGTTTTTGCTGCTGCTCAATACTTAAAAGAAGTTGACTTTAATAAAGTAACTGAAATTGGTAGAAATGTTCTTGCCGATAGTGATTGGTCTGGAATTAGTGGATCAAGTGCTATTGAAAAAGTTAAAACACCTGAAACTTTAGAAAAACTTTCTTCTTCAGCATTTGCAAATTCAAAATATTTAAAAACTTTAGATTTATCTTTATCTACAAAATTGGCAACTGTTCCAAGTGAAATAGCAAAAAATTGTAAGGTTTTGGAAAGTGCTACATTACCAAATACTATTACCAAAATAAATAGTAATGCATTTAATGGTTGCACATCATTAAAAGAAATCAATCTTCCAAAGAACATAAAATCTATTGGTAATTATGCCTTTAAAGGAGCAACAAATTTAGTTGCAACCTATGATGGTACTAAAGCCGAATTCTTAGGTCTTGGTGAAGATGCATTTGGCTATGGTGCATTTGAAAGTGGCGCTATTGTTAGATGTAGCGATGCCGATATAGTTTATTAATTTAATAAAGTAAATAAACATAGAAAAAGTGCAGATAATTAATCTGCACTTTTTTGTTCTTTTAAGTAAGTTATAAAACCTAAAATAAATTAAATTAATTATTTATAAAATATTAATTTATTTTTCAGTTGAATTTCTATCATAAGGTTCAAGACTTAAACCAATCCAACCAGCTGATGAATAGACATTGAATGGATCTCTGCCATCTTTTGGAGTTACAAGATATTGATATAAATCTGTAATATAATAAAGTGCATATAAACCAGTAAGACCAGTTGTATCACATTCATATGTAAGAGTTCCAATCTCACCATTTTTTTGATCAGTTATTGGTTCATATGAATAATATTTAGTTCCTTCACATTTATATTTTTCACTAGCACTTTCATGTCCACTCATATAAGCTTCAGCTTCTTCTCGAGTAAATAAACAATCATCTTCAAAAAACACTAAGCCAGTTCTATTTTTGTATATCCAAGTTGGGGTTGCTGAGATTTTACTACTGCCAGTAACGTTTATGACTGGACTAATCATACCTATTTTTTGATTCAATAATAAAGTTGAATAAGTAATATTATAACTTTGCTCAATTATTTCATAATCACCTTGCGATGCAGGTTGATTACAAGCAACTAATGCATTTAATAAAACACCAACTAAAAATATTTTTTTCAATAATTTATTTTTTATCATATTTTTTCTCCTATTTTATAAATGAACCACCTTTAAAACATATAGTAATATAAGGTTCTAATGTTAAGATGTATCAAATTTCTTACGACTTTCACCTACTTCATAATCGCCCCACCAATAATCATCATATTGCCATGATTGGCACTTTACTTTGTATGTATAAGCAACCAAACCTAGATAAAAATGTTTGCCATCAATTAATTTTTTTTAACATCATAAGAAACATCTTTAGTTATTTCTTCACTATATGAATAGGTTACAGTATTTTCTATTTTATAAATATCCTTAATAGCATAGTTTCCAAAAATTACTACATCATCCATATTCATTTTGACACCTAAACCTGATGTTATTTCAGAAGATAACTCAATTGATGTTGAAACTGTTGAATCTTCAACAGTGGAAATTCTTTCATTAAAATGAAAATTTTCCAATGCTGCAGCATTATAAGTGCTAGTTAACTTATCTACAACAATTGGTCCAAGATATTCGCTACTATCAATTGAGATCATTTGATGACGAGCAATAATACCATTGTAGGTTGTACCAACATCATATTCACCATAAGAGATATCAGCTTTTGGTTGATATGTATCACCAGAAATCGAATCATCTTTAGTGACAAAATTAAGTTCATGACTTTTAGCATTCATAGTGCTTGAAACAGAACTGAAAGACAAAAACGCCGTCAATAAAATTGTAAGCATTTCTAAACCCCCATTAATATTTTTAGTATCATTTTTTATTTTGTTAATAGTTTTTAAAGGTTTAATATTGTTTTTTAATGCATAAATAGACATTTTATTGTATAATTTTTGTGCATTTTGATAAGGAGCAAGAATATGAGTGATATACAAACAACATTAAAAGAATATGTAAGATTAGCTACTCTTAATGTTTATAAAAATGAAGAATTTACTAAAGATATTGTGGTAGAAATACCTCGTGACCCAAAAATTGCGGATTACGCAACAACAATTGCTATGCGTCTTGCTAAACCTTTAAAAACAAATCCAATGGTTATAGCTACTGCTTTAGTTGAAGAACTTAAAAAAGTTGCAAAAGACTATGAAACTATAGAAGCTGTAAGACCTGGCTTTATTAATTTTAAAATGAAAAAGAGTGCACTTGCTGACTCAATTAATTCAATTATTGCTGCTGGTGATAATTATGGTCATAATGAAGTTGGTAAAGCTTATCCAAAAATAAATCTTGAATATGTTAGTGCTAATCCTACTGGTGATCTTCATGTTGGACATGCCCGTGCTGCTGCTTGGGGTGACTCAATTGCTAGACTCATGCTTGCTAGTGGTTATGATGTTTTAAGAGAATACTACATTAATGATGCAGGACATCAAATTGATATGCTTGGTGAATCATTAATTGCTAGATATTTTGAACATTTTGGAAGAAATGATTATCCTATTCCAGATAATGGATACCACGCTCAAGATATTGTAGATATCGCAAATAAAATTGCCGAAAAAGATGGTGACAAGTGGTTAAATAGTGATCCTAAAGAAAGACTTGAATATTTTAAAACTACTGGAAAGCATTTAGAACTTAAAAAAATTGAAGAAGATTTAAAGAACTTTAGAGTTGTTTTTGATTCATGGATGCCAGAATCATTCTTCTATCAAAATAATGATGCACGTATTAAAAAATGTTTAGATGATATGCGTGCTAAAGGCGTTTTATATGAACTTGATGGGGCTTTATGGCTTAAAACAACTTTATATGGTGATGATAAAGATAGAGTTCTTGTTAAAAAAGATGGTTCATTTACCTATTTCTTACCAGATATTGCAAACAATATGTATAAATTTGAAAGAGGATGTCCTCATTTAATTATTCTTTTGGGTGCTGACCATCATGGTTATGTTGCACGTATGCAAGCTGCTCTTGCATGCCTTGGTCATCCAAATTCACTTGACATTGATCTTGAACAAATGGTTAGACTTGTTGAAGATGGTAAAGAAGTAAAAATGTCAAAACGTACTGGAAATGGAATTTCCTTAAGAGAACTTTGTGAAGATGTTGGCGTTGATGCTGCACGTTATACTTTTGCTGCTCGTGAACTTGGTGCACACATGGATTTTGATTTAGGCTTAGTTCGTAAGAAGAGTAGTGATAACCCAGTTTATTATGCTCAATATGCTTTTGCTAGAGCTCATAATGTTTTTAAAGAAGCTAAAAATTTTGTTCAACCTACAAAATATGATTTATTAGTTGATTCAAAAGAAACAGAAATATTAAAAACATTAATGGAATTCCCAACTATTGTTGGTAATGCTGCAAAAACTCGTGCTCCTAATATGATTTGTACTTATGTTCAAAAATTAGCCAGTTATTTCCATTCATATTATGGTTCATGCAAAATTAATGATCCAAAAAATCCTGAATTAACAAACGAAAGACTTGGATTAGTTAAAGCGGTATCAATAGTTTTGAAAAACGCATTATATCTTGTCGGAGTTAGTGCTCCAGAAAAGATGTAAAATAACTTATAAATTAAAATTGATGGGTTTACCCATCAATTTTTTTAATGTTTAAAAGTATCATAGAAAATTAGTTAGCGATTTTATATAATTATAACAAAGGAAAAATTATATGAATAAAGCAAGAAAACTATTTAAAAATTTATTATGTTTATCAA
>DKCJ01000017.1:0-10709 GCA_002451465.1 Caryophanales bacterium UBA6877 | reverse complement strand
AAACCAAACGACCTTAAAGAGCCACCAAAATATAATGAAGATAGTTTTTCTATCCATTATGCAAGAAATGATAGAAAATTTTCTGATTGGGCTTTATGGCTTTGGCCTGATGGTGGAGAAGGAAAAGAATATGCTTTTAATGGAGTGGATGAATTTGGAGCAGTCGCAGCTTATCCTTTATCATCTTTTTCATTAACTAGCGCTGGGAAGCTTGGATTTATTGTTAAATCTGCTGGAAGTTGGAATAGTAAAGATCCTGATGGTGATAGATTTATTGAGTTTTCTAATCTTGAAAAAGATTCGAACAATATTTACCACGTTTATTTAAAAAGTAATGATAGCAACATTTATTTAACACCTGATTTAAAGTTAAAAGATGATATTAAAACCGCTAAATTTTTAAGTGCTAATGAGGTAACACTTGTTACATCAAATAGCATTTCAAATTATGCTATTTATGAAGATAAAAAAGAAATTTATAAAAAAGATTTATCTAAGCCTTTAACGGTTGTACAAATTAAATTAGGTAATATTGCAGCTAAAATTGAAAAAGAATATGAAATTAGTGTTACATTTAGTGAATCTAAAGCAACATTAACTAAAACCATTTCTAAAAGAGCTTTATATAAAACTGATGCTTTTAATAAACAATATAATTATGATGGTGAGCTTGGTGCGATTTATTCTAAGAATGAAACAGTCTTCAAAGTTTGGTCACCAATTTCATCTATAATTAGTCTAAGAATTTATGATAATGGAACTCCTTTATCAGTTGATAAAGAAAAAGGTAACGATAACTTTAAAGAATACACAATGGAAAAAGATGATAAAGGTGTATTTTCTAAAGTTGTAAGTGGAGATTTATCGAATAAATATTACACTTATGTTGTAACAAATAGTTCTTATAAAGAACAAGAAATTGTTGATCCCTATGCTAAGGGATGTGGTATTAATGGTCTTAGAGGAGCCATAATTGATTTTAGTAAAACAAATCCAGATAATTGGAACGAGTTAACTCCTTTAAATATTGATAGAAAAGCCATGACAGTTTACGAAACTCATGTTGCTGATGTTACAAGTAGCGCAACATGGAATGGTGATTATGAAAACAAGAAAAAATATACTGGTTTATATGAAAGTGGAACTACTTATACAAGTGATGGAAAAACTATAAAAACTGGTTTTGATCATATTAAAGAATTAGGTGTTAATTCCGTTCAATTATTACCAATTTTTGATCAAGCAAATGATGAAACTTTAGATAAATTTAATTGGGGGTATAATCCACTAAATTACAATTGTTTAGAAGGAATATATTCTAAAAATCCATATGATGCTTATGAAAGAATAAAAGAATTTAAAAATTTAGTTTTAAATTATAATAAAGCCAACATAAATATTATTATGGATGTTGTTTATAATCACGTAAATGGAGCTCTTGGAAGCAATTTTGATGTTTTAATGCCAGGTTATTATTTTAGATATAAAGCCGACGAATCACTTGCAAATGCCTCTGGATGTGGAAATGAAACTGCAAGTGATATGTATATGTACCGTAAATTTATGGTAGATTCAATTGCTTTTTGGACTAAAGAATATAAATTAGGTGGTTTTAGATTTGATTTAATGGGAATTCATGATATTGATACAATGAATGCTTTAACAAAAAAAGCAAAGGAAATTAATCCTAATATTGTTATTTATGGTGAACCATGGGATATGAGTGCTCAACTTAAAACATTTGAAACTGCTACTCAAAGAAATGCATCAAAATTTGAAGGATTTGGTCAATTTAACGATCAAATGCGTGATTCATTAATTAAAGGTGGTTTAAATAGTGTATCATCTCTTGGTTGGGTTGATAATACAATCGGTAAGACCTCCGACATAGATTTAACTCGTATTCAAAAAGGGTTACTTGGAAGTACAGTTAATCCTGGAGTATTTGAAATTAATGATCCAGATAAAACAACAAATTATGTGACGTGTCATGATAATTACACTTTATATGATAGATTTATGGCTACCGAACAAATTAGTGAAGCAGATGCTAAAAAGATGAATGCTTTAGCAAATTCTCTTGTTTTTACCTCTCAAGGTACAAGTTTTATGCTTGCTGGTGAAGAATTTTTAAGAACTAAACAAGGTGATAACAATTCTTATGAATCGAGTTATGAAGTTAATGAATTAGATTATTCTTTAAAAGTTAAAAATTATGATTTATTCTCTAGTTATCAAAAACTTATTAAATTAAAACAAACTGTTGATGGTTTACATCTTGATAAAGATAATGTTAATAAAGTTAACATTAATATTAATAACGATGGAAATATGATAAGTTATGATATTAAAGATAGTTTAAATAATTTAACTTATAAAATAATTCACACCAATGGATATAATGTTTCATCATTAAAGACACTTAATCTTGAAGGATATAAATTATATTTAGACACGATAAATCCTACAAAAACAATAAATAACGCGACAAAACTTGAAGCGTTTGAAACATTAATTGTTTATAAATAATTTCTTAAAACCATGCAAATAAATGCATGGTTTTTTGTTATTTAATGTGAAATTTCCTATATATACCTTTATAATATGGTTTATGGAAATTAAAGATTATAAGCCATTTAAAGTTAAACTTAATGATATAAGTTATAAATATAGTTTTATAAATCATGAAAGAAAAATTGCTAGAGCAATACTTTTTGATGATGAAGGTTATTTTTATTTTGTTAATGTAACCCGAAACGATGAGTTTGGTAAATGTAGTTTAATTGAAACAAGTGGTGGTGGCGTTAATGAAAACGAAACTTTTCGTAAAGCTTTAAAAAGAGAATTAAAAGAAGAGTTAGGAGCTGAGGTTAAAATTATATGTTATTTAGGTGAGGTTATAGACTTTTATAATTTAATACATCGAAAGAATTTAAATCATTATTTTTTATGTAAAGTTAATAATTTTAAAGAAAATAATCTTACTAATGATGAAATTAATAAATTTCATCTTAAAACATTAAAAGTAAAATATGATGAAGCAATTGATTTATATAAAAAATATATGTTTACTAAATTAGGAAGATTGCTTTATAATCGTGAAATGATTCCTTTATTAGCGATTAAAGATTTCAAAAAATAAATTAAGGATGAATTATGAGTCAAAATGATATAAAAATTTTTTTTAACGAATTAGCACCAACTTGGGATAAAAGAGAAGTTAAAAATGATAATGATATTATCTCTTTACTTAATAAATGTTCTATAAAAGAGGGCGATACCGTATTAGATTTAGGTTGTGGAACTGGAAGAATTTCTAGACTTTTATTTAATATTTCTAAAAGAAGAATATACGCAATTGATATATCTAATAAAATGATTGAAATTGCTAAAGAAAAATATAAAAACGATAAAGATTTTAATTTTATTGCTGGTGACTTTTTAGATTATAAATTTGATGTTTTATTTGACGATATTATAATTTACAATGCTTATCCACATTTTATTGATAAAAATAAATTATCTTTAGCACTAAAAAGAAACTTAAAAGAAAATGGAAAGGTAATTATCCTTCACTCTTTTTCAAGGAGCGAACTTAAAAATATCCATAGAAATGTATCAAATAATATATCATGTGAATTATTGTCACCAAGCGATGAAGCTCTTTATTTTAAAGATGATTTTGATGTTATAAAAGCCGATGAAGGGAAAGGATTTTATATTCTAATTTTAAAAAGAAAATAATAATTAAATTTATAATATGTATATTTTTTGATCAATTTTAATTGATGGATCTATTTTCCAAATTTCTAAAAAAGAATAACCTTTATTTCTAAATGTTTTAATATTTATAAAAGCATTATAAATATAATCATTTAATTTATCTAAATCTTTTCTTGTTTTAAAATTAAGTTTTTCCTCTTTTAAAAAGCTTACAACATAATCTATATCCGCTCTTGATTTGAATAAAAATCTTACATAAGAAACTAAATAATAAACGTATCGTTTTCTCGAAAATTTTTCATCTCTTATTTCAAAAAATTCACCATTAAGATGTTTTTCTAAAAAAATTTTAAGTTTATTATAAAAAGGTTTTTCCTCTTTTGTTACATAAAATCCATCACTATATTTAAGAAATTCTTTTAAAGTGCTTGGTATAAACATCTCAATTCCTTCTTGTAATAAAAATATTTTTTCAATTTCGCTATCATCTAAAAAAGAATTTATTATTAAAGGATCATCAGACAAAGAATCAAATACTGCAATTTGAAAACCAAGATCTTCATTATCAAATATAGATAAAATATCTTTAGTAACCTTGTTTTTATCGTAATCTTTAAAATAGTGGTCCAGTAATTTAAAAAGGTCTGGAATACTTAGTACACCATATAAATTAATGGTTGCTACAAGAATTTTTCTAATTGTTTTCTTATTAATTCTTTTCATAAATTAATTATAAACAGAAATTAGTATTTTTTCTTTATAAATAAACGTAAAAAAGATAAAATAAAATCATGAAAATAAATATTCTTGAAAAAGTGATTAATAGTGATGGTCCTCTTGGAATATTTTTGTCTTTTTTATATCTTTTTATAATTGGTTCTTTCTTAGGCTGGTTACTTGAAATCTTTTTTAGAAGATTTTTTTCTCAAAAGAAATGGACAAATCCAGGATTTTTAAAAGGACCTTGTTTACCTTTATATGGTTTTGGATTATGTCTTTTATATTTTATTTGTACAATTTCTTTAAAATATATATGTAATGGTTCAGGAATACCTACTTTTTATAAAGTAGATAGTAGCTTTACCTATGATGGTTCACTTTCTTTTTTATGGACTAGTTTAATTGTTGTTGTTTTAATTGGTATAGGTATGACCTTACTTGAATTTATTGCAGGAATTATTTTTATTAAAGGTTTTAGAATTAAACTTTGGGATTATTCAACATTAAAAGGTAATGTTATGGGAATTATCTGTCCTTTATTTTCCTTTTTATGGTTAGTGGCGGGTGCTTTATTTTGGTTTTTTGTAGAACCCTATGTTTTAATATTAGTTAGGTTCTTTAATGAACATATTTTTGGTTTAACTTTCTTTTTAGGAATTTATAGTGGAGTTTTGGTTATTGATATTATAAATAGCGTTAAACTTGCTAGTAAACTTAGTGGAATTGCTAAAAAGAACAAGTTTGTTGTTGATCTTGCTAAATTCCAAAATTTAATACATATTAATAAACCAAAACAACTTTTAAAAAATAAAACATGGATTAATGAACAAGCAGAACTTGCTGCTAGTAAAATTAAAAGTAAATTTGGTGATTTAACTTATGACATTAAACGTCATATGTATGTTGGAAATGTTATTCCAAAAACTAATGCCGCTGAAAGCGATGAAACTCCACGTACAAAAGCCAAAAAGGAGAATAAATAAGCCATTACTAGTGGCTTTTTTTATAAAAATTAATAGAGAGGTATAAAAATTATGTTACATGTCGTAAAACATCCATTAATTGAAATGAAATTAAATATGATGAGAGATGAAAGAACTAAAAGTAAAGATTTTAGACAACTTTTAGATGAGATCTCGAGTTTGATGACTTATGAAGTTTTTAAAGATTTAAAAGTTCATGCAAATGGAAAAATTAAAACACCAACTGGATGTGAAATTGATTCAATTAGATTAGATAAAGACTTAGTAATTGTACCAATTTTAAGAGCTGGTATAGGTATGAGTAATGGTGTAGTAAATATGTTACCAAACGCGAAAATTGGTCATATTGGTTTATATCGTGATGAAAAAACTTTAAAACCAGTTGAATACTTTTGTAAATTACCACATGTTAAAAATCCTTTAGTTCTACTATGCGATCCAATGGTTGCAACAGGTGGGAGTGCAAGTGATGCGATTTCTCAACTTGAAAAACGTGGATATAAAGATATAAGACTTCTTTGTTTAGTTGGTGTTAAAGAAGGTTTAGATAAAATCTTAAAAGAACATCCAAATACTGAAATATATATTGCCTCAGTTGATGAAAAATTGAATGATAAAGGATATATTCTTCCAGGACTTGGAGATGCTGGCGATAGAATATTTGGTACATTATAAAAATATGTGTTTAAAATAAATCAAAATCGATTTATTTTAAACACTTTTTCATATGTTGAATAATTGCTTTTCTTGTAATAATTCCAATAAAATAATCTCTATCATCAATAACTGGAACAAAGTTTTCATTAATTGAAAGTTCTACAAGTTCTAACATTTTTTTATTAATTTGTATTGGTTTAATTTTGTGTAAAATAGGTACTTTATCAATTTTAGTTGACATTGTATCTTCCCAATTTAGTTTGTTATTTTTAAGATATCTTAAGATATCTCCATCACTAATTGTTCCTACGTACTTTCCTTCTTTATCAATAACAGGAATTTCACTATAGTGATGATAATCCATCTTTTCAATTACTTGACGAATAGTAAAAGTATTTAGTACATATTCACATTGTATTTTTGGTAATAAAAATAACAATATATTTTCTTCCATTAGTTATTCTCCTTTAAGATGTCTTGAACTTTTTTAAATACTTCCCCTACTTTATTGTTAATTTCTAGTTTTATAATTCTATTGATTGGCACATGAATATTATTTATTAAAACAATATTATCGCCAAAAAAATAATTAATAAATGAAGCTGCTGGATAAACATTTAATGAAGTTCCAGCAACAATTAATAAATCAGCACTCTCTAAAGCAATCATTGTTTTTGTTATTACATTTTCATCAAGTGGTTCTTCATATAAAACTACGTCTGGTTTAATAACGTTTTTACATACTGTACATATTGGAACATTATCCATTTTTAATATGTCTTCTAATGAATAAAATCTCATACAATGAGTGCAGTAATTTCTATGTATCGATCCATGTAATTCTATAACTTTTTTACTGCCAGCCATTTGATGGAGTCCATCAATATTTTGAGTGATAATAGTTAAATCTTTCTCTTTTTCTAAATTTGCTAAAAATTTATGTGCAAAATTAGGTTTTGCATCTTTATTTATCATAAATTCTCGGTAAAACTTAAAGAACGTTTCGGTATTATTTACAAAATATGAATGTGAGAGAATAACTTCATATGGAACGCCATATTTACTTTTTAAATTATATAAACCTTTTTCACTACGAAAATCTAATATACCAGATTCGGTAGAGACACCTGCTCCCCCAAAAAATACAATATGTTTAGCTTCTTTAATTAATTCAGTTAATTCCTTAATCTTTTCCATGAATTTATTATATAAGTTTCTTCTTAAAATTGTTATTAATTAATATTAATTCTATTATAATTAGAAAGATGCAGGAGTGGCGGAACTGGTAGACGCCTTGGTCTCAGAAGCCAAGTTATTAATTTAAGTAAGAGTTCGATTCTCTCCTCCTGCACCATTTATTTAAAAGATAACTTTGCACTAGTCAAGAGAAAGTAGACACTTTGTAGTGTTAAGGGGTAAAAAACTCTTTAAATTGTTTAGGAGTTAGATAATTAAGTGAATAAAAAGGCCTTTGTTCATTGAAGAAAAAGATGTATTCTTCAATGCATTTAATAGGATCTTCTTTTTCTTTTATTTTAAAATCATTAAACAATTCTTTTTTTAACCAACCATTAATAGACTCCATAACTCCATTATCAGTGGGAGTACCAGCACGAGACATGGAATGTGTGATATTATAAAAAGGTAAAAGTTCATTGAAACTTTTCGAAGAATATACAGATCCTTGATCAGTGTGTAAAATCATTTTGAGATCTTTATATTCTTTTTTCTTTTCTATTAATTCATTTAAACCATTAATATAAGTAATTCTATCTCCTCTAGTTGTAGAGACATCATAAGTAACAATTTCATTATTAAATAAGTCCATATATAATGTTAATTCTTAATAATCTTTATTAACCCAAAATGCAGTCATATCTGAAACGACAACTTGATAAGGTTGGTTAATAGCTAAATCGGCAAGTAATAAATTAGGATAAATTTTATATTTTTTGCCTGGTTTAGCATATTTGCATCTTTTAGAAACACTTCTAATATCAGCAAAAGCATAGCAACGTTGAGCATAGTTATCTGACATAATTTTACCTAAATCCAACTTTATTTTAGCGTTTAGCCATCTATATCCATGTGTAGGATACATTAAATGATATTGTCTAAATAACTCGATATCATTGTTTATTTAATTTTTTTGATGATACATTATTCATTCTGTTTCTCCATTTATAAAATCCAGAGCGATTGACATCCATAATCTTACATAATTTTTGAACCGGAAAATCATTTGATAGTTTGTAAATTATTTCGAATTCGAATTGCTTAAACTGATGAATTCCTTTTCCTGACCACCTCCTTTGACAGCATAACCTTTTTTTGCTCGTTCAGTTTCAACACGAGCTTTGATCGCTTCATCGATTAATTCTTCTCTAGATAAAAATTCTAGATCGTCGAAATTTTTCTTCTTTGCTTTATTAATAACTTTTAAAGTATCTTTACCATCAGACATTGGTGGAAGATGATTTAAATCTCTATATTGGCGCATATAGTCTCTTACTGTATACCAATTAAGGTTATATTTCTCGGCAGCGTCACCTATGGTGATTTAATGAGTATAGATTTGACGACCAATTTCTATTTTTTCATCTTTTGTATACTTCATAAAAGCTCCTTTCTGTATACAATTATAAAATTAATGTTTACAAATGACATATAACTGTCCACATAAATGTCAAATTGTGTCTACTTTATTAATAGCACTTCAACTTATTTTAAAAAACGTTTATGATCTCTTGACTTATGCGGGGGGGGTATAATAAAAATATCAAATTTGATATCCCCGTAAATTCTTAAACTAAATTCAGTTTTTTAGAATTGTTAGTTTTTTATCAGACTAAATTCAGTTTTTTGGTATTAAAACTGACTTTATCTTGAGAAAAGTTGTTTTTTTAGGTTTTTGAGCATGCTAAAAACAAATAGTAAATTCAGTTTCTCAGACTAATTTCCGGTTTCCTGTTGGCTTGTTAATTATTTACTCACCAAATAATTTAGTATATGTTTCTAAACCGAATAATAGTGCAAATGCTTCTTTAGGTGAATGACCATCTAGTGAAAAAAGTGGTGTTTCATTTATTGTTTTTGCAATTAGGTTTATCTGCTCTTGCTTATAATTGTCTATTGATTTTCCTTTTGGAAAGAATTTTCTAATTTGTTTATTCATATTTTCTACTGACGCCTTTTGATTGCTTTTAAATGCATCGCAAAAGAATAAATATGTTCTTTGAGCTCCTAATTTTTTTGAAAACTCTATTCCTTGAATGTCTGAAAAGCTTGGATCTCTGTCCGTTAATATTGATGGAAAGATCTCGCAAAACTTTTTGTATTTTATTAACTTTTCAATTGAATTAAATGTTTCAACAACATTAAATAAATTCTTCCTTTCGATTATATATAGAAAAATAAAGTGTATTTGTGGAAGTATTAATACTAAAATAGATTTGCTATCTGATTTTATGGAGCCAAGGAAATCCATTTGAGTTGTGATTTCATTGATTCTAGTCTTCATATAAGCAAGATAGTCTAAATAAGTACGATTGCTCCTATCTATTTGATTGTTAGGGTAATCGTACTCTTATATTTTTCTCTTTCTTTTTAATATGTGACAGCGTATGGCAAATCCATTTTTGAGATTGGAACTTTTTTTTAGAAATATATCGATATACTTGTCGGTAAAGATATATCAACCTTACTAGCTTTTATTGAAGCGTAAACAGATCTCTTTGTTTTAAATCCTTCTTTGATTGTTTCTACTAATTGATCATATTCATCTTTTGTTAGATTAATTCCTCTTCTAGAATTATGAAGTTTTGCCTCATATTTCTTTTGGGCTAATATGGCATCATATCTCATTTGCATAAACCTACAATCTATATGCTTATTTTTGCATATTCCACACACATATGGCCATTTATCAATTTTGCTACATAGGAATTTATTTTGACCTCTTGAGGCATCTTTAGAAATAATTCTGTTCCGTTTTATTTCTTTTTCGATTGTTGTTGGATCGCATCCAATTTCTTCTGCCATTTCACAGCATTTATTACCATGAGCAAGCATGGAACTAATTTTTTTCCTGTTTTTCTTCTGTTAAATGTGACATCTTAAACCTCCTTTTAACCAACAGGATATATTAATTGTACTATTCTTAGACTAAAAGCAGGATTTAAAGAATAAACGAAATTTACTTTGAGAATTCACAAATAAAATTATTTACAATAAATTTTGTTTAATATCAAATGATGTGAGACAAAATTGTTCAACAAAAAAAGCATCTCATTTATAATTCAATTAGTACATTCAATTGTAAAAGGAGATGCCATGTATAGTTTAACATTAGAACGTAATTATTTACCACTAGATATTGATACAAGATATCATGCTTGTCTCAGATATAAAGAGTCTAAATGGCCTGTTAAAAAGAATTTATCTTTTTATCATATCAAAAGACCATTTCTCTACCGATGGCTAAAAAAGTTTTGATGGTACAAAGAGAAGTTTGTTAGATAAATCTCACAAACCACTTTCTGATCATCCAAATAAACTAAAAACTGAAATTATTAAGCGAATTCTAGATATTCATAGAAGGAATCCTGAGCAATCATTTATTGAAAT
>DKCJ01000007.1 GCA_002451465.1 Caryophanales bacterium UBA6877 | reverse complement strand
AGACAAAATCTTTTTAACAGGTTATTTAGATTCTTTATATCTTAGGCAAGCATGATATCTTGTATCAATATCAAGTGGTAAATAATTACGTTCTAATATTAAACTATACATGGCATCTCCTTTTACAATTGAATCTTCTAATTGAATTATAAATGAGATGCTTTTTTGTTGAACAATTTTGTCTCACATCATTTGATATTAAACATTATTTCTTTGAATCCAAAATTTGTCCGATTATCGTATAGAACAAAGCATCGTAACAAAAAACAAACATAATAATAAATCTTAAATAATAAAAAAAGATGATTTAAATCATCTTTTATTTTTTAATTGGTGCGCTAAGCAGAAGTCGAATCCGCAACCCCTTGGTTCGTAGCCAAGTACTCTATCCAGTTGAGCTATTAGCGCAGCACAATAAATATACATTATTTAACGCTAATTTTCAAGCATTCTATTAGTTAATATGTTAAATATCAAGTTTTTTAAATTTCTTTCTCGATAATATGATCGCTAAATAATTTAATAATATAAATATACCAATACTTATTACTAAAAAGATAAGTTGAAAATACCAATTGTCATTTGTCAATAAATTGAAATATTTATCAACATCAGTAAATATAAGTGGTAATGTACCTAAAATACAAGCACCAATCATTGATATAAATAAAGCTGTAAAATAAGCTAAAGCAAATTTTTCTGGTTTTCTATACCATAAAGGAGAAAATATTAAATTAAATAAACCAAATGTAATTAAATATATACCAAAAACAGTAATATTTGGATTCATACCAGTAGAATTTTTTGTATAAAATGTACCATCTCCATTTGGTATAATTTGATACTTCATCAATAAATAAGAAATAAAAATAAAAACACCAGATATCAAAATAAATGCCAGTTCGATACTTGCAAAGAAAATTATCTTACTTTTTGGAACATCATTTCTTTTTATTGGTAAAGTAGCTGTATAAAAAATATCATTTGCTTCTTTAGCAAAAGCTACAATTGTTGGAATCGAAGATAAAAAGAATACTGGAATAATAAACAATGGATAATCAGGAATTAATGCAAAAAAACCAAAAAACATAAAAATATATGCTTGTGGATTCATGCATAATTTCCATTCTTTATATAATAAATTTTTCATAGTTTAGCATTCCTTTCTTCAAAAACCATAACTTCTTCAATAGAAGGAGTATTTTTTTCATAATTTTCAAAAAAATTAATATTTTCTTTTTTAACAAGACCTTCAAAATTTGTTCTTTGTTCACGATAACCAATTATGTATTTTTTAAGATCTTTATCTAATGTTTTAAAATCACCTTTAATTAAGTAATATTTATTAACAAAATCGTCAAGAGTTGTACTATCAACAATCTCACCATTTCTAATATAAGTAATCACATCAGCACATTTTTCTAAATCACTAACAATTTGCGTAGAAAATAATATAGAAACGTCTTCTTTTTGTACTAAATCCAAAAACATATTTAAAATTTCATCTCTTGAAACAGGATCAAGTCCACTTGTTGGTTCATCTAATATTAAAAGATTTGCTTTATGTGATAACGCAATAGCTAAATTAAGTTTTACCTTCATTCCTTGAGATAATTCTCTTACTTTTTTTGATTCGCTTATATTAAATAATTTAATATAATTTTGAAATAATTGTTCATCCCAATGTTTATAGAAACGTCTTGTAACATTTTTAAGAGTTTTAACTGTTACAAAATGATAAACATTAACACCACCTAAAATAAAAGCAATATTTTGTTTATTTTCAACTTCATCATCTCTAAATTCTTTTCCATTAACTTTAATAGATCCATCAAAAGAAATTAAGTTCATGATTGTCTTTAATGTAGTTGATTTACCAGCACCATTACGTCCAACAAAACCCATTATTTTTCCTCTTTCGAGTGAAAAATTTATTTTTTTAAGTTCGAATGTTGGATATTTTTTTGAAACATCTATCAATTCTAAAATCTTATCCATATTTCACCTCTTTAAAATTATAACAAATGAATAAATTTTAAAAAGCATTATTTAGGGGGATCAGTTGGTTCTTTATTTAAATTATCGTTATTTTGTTTTCTAATATTTTTAAAATCTATTGAAGACAATAAAACGGTCAAAACAACAATCAAGCCACCGACAATTCGATAAATAGTTAACTCTTCATGAATTATTAAAACACTAAAAATAGTTCCAAATACACTTTCTTGCGCAAGAATAATGCCTGTAACTGTTTCATTAACATATTTTTCACTAAATGCTTGAATTATATAAGCTAAACTTGAACTAACTAAAGTAACATAAATAAGTCCAATTATTCCTTCAAAATTATTATTTCCAAAATGATTTTCTTTAATAAATGGCATACATATTGCAGAGATTATACCCATCACAAATAATTGTATTCCCGCACAGCCAAATGGTTTATCCTCTTTTGAAAGAACACCCATATAAGAAATCTGCACTGCAAAACAAATTGCTCCAAGTAAATTTAAAATTTCTCCCCAGCCAAAATTTAACTTTGTACCATCGTAATTTAATATAAAAATTCCAAAAAGAGCAATAAAAGTTGCTATTATAAAACGCACATTTAATTTCTTTTTAAAAAATATAAAAGAAATAAACGGAATAAAAATTATATTGGTGGCAGTAAAAAAAGCACAACTAGATACTGTTGTTAATTTTTGTCCTTCGGTTTGAAATAAATACCCAAAAAAAGTAAATACACCACAAATTAAGCAACCTATAATTAGTTTTTTACTTAACCACCACTTTTCTTTAAAAGAAAAAAGAAAACAAACTCCCCCACCAACTAATCCTTTAAAGAGCATAATAGAATACGATGACCATCCATTATCTAACGCTTTTTGAACACCAATATACCCAAGTCCCCAAGCAATAGCAACAAAGCATAAACCAAAAATACTTAATCTTCTTTTTGTCTTATTATTTATCATTTTTTATCTCGTTTCCATTTGTATACTGTAATGTCACATTCTTTCTAAAGTTTGAAGGTGTCATATTTTTATATTTAATAAAATTTAAGTTAAATGTTTTAACATTGTTATAGCCAACTTCTAAAGCGATATATAAAATTTGTTCATTAGTAGACGCAAGTAATTCACATGCTTTATTTATTCTTATAAAATTTAAAAGGTTATCAAAATTCTTCTCAGTATAATAAAGAAGAGCCTTATTAACCTCAGTAGTTGATAAATTAAACTTTTCAGCAACCTTATTACAATTTAATTTTTCAACATTATAATTTTTATATAAATAATTAGTAATCATATAAGCATAATCTTTTGTAGTACGACTATATACATTACTTGAATGAAGTTTTTGATAATATTTACGATATTCTATAGGTGTTAATCCGACGCTAGATTGAAAATATTTTGAGATATGAGAAGCATCAACAAAGCCAAGTAAATTTGCGATATCGTTTAAAGATAAGTCTGTATGAATCAAATAATCTGTGGCCTTCTCTAAACGAATATCGTTTAAAATATTAATAAAAGAAACACCAGTAATATTCATAATATGTTTTGAGATTGATGATTCAGACATATAAAAAACTTTACTCAACTTTTCTAACGTCAACTTTTCACTTGAATGACTATAAATATAAGCAAGTATTGATCTTCCTTGTACTTTATTAATTCCAGGATCTTTAACAACAGATTCACCTTTATTGTCAATTAAAAACCTCTCAAAAAATATCATTAATTCAATGATTTTTGCTGTAACAAAAATATCACTTAGTGGTTTTGTTTTGCTAGTGTCGCTTAATAAACTTGAGATACCAACTTCATCTTCTAAATCTTGAAGAATATCTTCAATTGTCTTTGTTTCATTTTGATTCAAATACAACACAGGATTTCTTGAAATAATTTCAAATAATTCAGAAACTGAATCGTTGCAATTTAATATAAAACTATCCTTAAGACTATTATTTAAATAAGAATAATCATAAATTAGTTTATTAAATTGTAAAGTTTGTACAACTTCTGTAATTTCACTTATTTCCCATGGAATAATCGCAACTAAAGTATTAGGAATAATTTTATATTTAACGCCATCAATTACCATTGTGGCATATCCTTTTTTAAAATATAAAAAACGTGCCGCTTGATGAATAAGCGGCCTTGTTGGCTCTTCAATTACTTCATTATCAAAGGAACATATTTTGGTGCGGTCAACTTCGCTAATATATCCATCCTGTAAAGTGGTTAATTTATTCATAAAACTTCATGTATTATTTTACATTTTTCACATTTCATTTACAATTTTAAAAATATAAAAAATGTCATTCAATTAAAAACCGCCTACATTTGTAGACGGCTTTATCATTATTCAATTATTCAAAAAGGGAATAAATAATTGCTTAATGGATAATTATTATAAAGCACCAACAATTAACATTGAGACAATTAAGATAACAAGTGAAGCGCCTAAGATAACAAGGATTGGTTTCCAAGCCCATTTAACCCATGTTGAATAATTAACGTGAGCAATAGCTAAACCTCCCATGATAGCTCCGCAAGTTGGAGTAATTAAATTAACGACACCATTTGCAGCAACAAATGTCATAATAGATGTTTCGACAGCACCATTATATCCAGCAATACCTTTGTCAATTAAGCCTTGCATAATTGGGGAAACAATTGGTGAAGATAATCCTGCTAAACCGCTTGATGATGGAACTAAGAATGAAAGTCCAACATGTAATAAATAATCTAAACCAATAAATAACCAGCTTGGCATACCACTCTTTGCAAGTCCGTTAACTGAAGCTTCAACAAGCCAGCTACCAGCACCAGTTTCATTAAGTAAAACTGTAGAAGCACGAGCAAGAGCAATAACAAGGTTAACGCTTAACATATCAGCAAAACCATTAATTACAGTTTTACTAATTAAACTACGATCTTCCATACCAACAAGGCCAATAATAATACCCATGAACATGAACCACATAGCTGATTCATCAAAGTACCACCAACCAAGAGGGGTACCAGTAAGATATTGTGACCAACCAAAGACGGATAAGAATTTTTCTTCATCACCACCAAAAGCAACATCTTGCCATGGAATGAATCCAATAATCATGACTAAGAAAGTAAAGGCAAAGATAACTAAGACAGCTTTTTGTCTTCCGGTTAATTTAACATTTTCTAAACCTTTATTAGCATTTCCATAAGCTTCATCGCAATCATGTAATTCTTGTAATGACATGAATGTTGAACCTTTATCTTTTAATACTTTTTTAGCATAAAGAACAACAAATGTTGTAGCAATTGCATAGGTAACTAACCATAAGACTGCACCTTCTGCAAGAATAATAGCTTGGTTGACTGGAACACCAGCTGCACTGACAGCTGCTCCAACAGCAAATGGGTTGACAGTTGAACCAAGAACACCAACACCAGCACCAAGTAAAACTGTTGCACAACCAACAAGTGGATCCATGCCAGCAGCATACATAGTAGCGGCTAAAAGAATATAGAAACCAACGGTTTCTTCACACATACCATAAGTAGTACCACAGATAGAGAAAATGAACATTAAGATAGGAATTAAAATAACTTCCTTACCATGCATTTTCTTAACTAAGGTTTTAATTCCGTTTTCAAGAGCGCCAGTAGCATTAGTTAAAGCTAAGAAAGCACCTAAACAGAAAACGAAACCAATAACACCGATCGCATCTTGTAAACCCTTAATTGGGGACATAAAGATTTGATCAAGTCTTGCGCCATTAACAATGGCTGCGCCTTCTTCACCAGTATATGGTTGACCATTAGCACACCAAGTAATTATGGCAACAACTAAAATAACAATTAATAAAATACCAAAAGTACCAATATGAAATTTAAATTTCTTTTTTGGTTGAGTTTCATTGGTATTACGGTTTGTTTCTAAACTCGCCATTTTTTGTTTTTCCTCCTATTAATAAGAAAACAATTATTTTTTGATGATGGTACCAGTTAATCCATCAAGAGCTTGAGCAGCTTTTTGAAGTGATGTTATTAAAGCTACACCATTGTTTTCGTTTTTTTCAACAAATTCAATGCATGACTCAACTTTTGGTAACATACTTCCTGGAGCGAAGTGACCTTCGCTTATATATTTTTTCGCCTCAGAAATTGACATTTCTGCAAGTTCTTCTTGATTTGGTTTATTAAAGTTAATACAAACTCTATCAACCGCCGTAAGAATAACAAGCATATCAGCACCAATATCTAAAGCAAGCTTGGCACTACTTCTATCTTTATCAATGACAGAAGCAACACCTATCAAACCATCAGCAGTTTCCACAACTGGAATTCCACCTCCGCCAACCGTAATAACAATATCGCCAGCTTTTACTAATTGTTTTACAACATCTAGTTCAACTATACGACGTGGTATTGGTGATGGGACGACTCTACGATATCCTCGTCCTGCATCTTCGACGAATGTGTAGCCCTTTTCTGCTACGATTCGATCAGCTTCTTCCTTTGAATAGAACATACCAACAGGTTTAGTAGGATTTTTAAATCCTGGATCGTTTGGATCAACCACAACCTGAGTTACAACTGTTGCACACTTTTTGTCAACTTTTCTTTTTAAAAGTTCGTTTTGAATCGCTTGTTGTAAATGGTAGCCTATATAACCTTGAGACATTGCTCCACATTCTGGAAATGGCATTGCAGGAGTTTTTCCACCATGGGTGCTACTAAAGTCCATCGCAAGATTTATCATTCCAACTTGTGGACCATTGCCATGTCCAACAATAATGTCATAACCTTTTAAAGATAAATCAACTATTGTCTTGGCTGTCTCTTTTACAAGTTCCAATTGCTCTTCAGGGGTTTTGCCAAGAGCATTTCCCCCAAGAGCGATAACTAATTTTTTACTCATATTAAATTATTTTAATGTTGCATACATAACAGCTTTTATAGTATGCATTCTATTTTCAGCTTCATCGAAAACTACTGATTGAGTAGAAGTGAAAACTTCATCAGTAACTTCCATTTCAGGAAGACCATATTTTTCATAAACATCTCTTCCAATAGTTGTATTTAAATCATGGAATGATGGTAAGCAATGTTCGAAAATACATGTTGGCTTAGCATAACTCATAAGTTGTTTATTAACTTGATATGGTTTTAAATCCTTAATTCTTGCTGGCCATTTAGCAGGATCTTCACCCATTGAAAGCCAAATATCTGTATAAATTACATCAGCATCCTTTGCGCCTTCTTTTGGATCTTCAGTAAGATTAATACTTCCACCAGTCTCTTTACATATTTCACGGCACTTTTCAATTAATTCTTCTTTTGGCCATAAATCCTTTGGTGCACAATTTGTAAAATGCATACCAAGTTTAGCACTAACAACCATTAAAGAATTTGCAACATTATTACGACCATCTCCCATAAATGTGAGTTTTACACCACGACTATGACCTAATTTTTCTTCTATAGTCATAACATCGGCTAACATTTGTGTTGGATGGAAATCGTCAGTTAAACCATTCCAAACAGGAACACCACTATATTTTGCTAAATCTTCTACAACAGATTGTTTGAAACCACGATATTCAATACCATCAAACATTCTACCTAAAACTTTAGCGGTATCTTCTAAAGATTCTTTTTTACCCATTTGTGATGAGCCACTATCAAGGAATGTAACACCCATTCCAAGATCCATACCAGCAACTTCAAAAGCACATCTTGTTCTTGTTGAAGTTTTTTCAAATAACAATACAATATTTTTTCCAGCTAAATATTTGTGCTCGACTCCATTTTGTTTCATAGCTTTAAAATTATGAGACAAATCAAGTAAATATCTAATTTCGGCTGGAGTGAAGTCTAATAATGTTAAAAAACTTCTTCCTCTTAAATTTACACCCATTTATTTTTATCCTTTCTATATTTAATTATTCACGCCATAATGGCATAGACATACATCTTGGGCCACCTCTTCCTCTTGATAATTCAGCACTTGGAATTTCAATGACCTTTAAACCATGTTTTCTTAAAATTGCATTAGTTACATCATTACGTTGATATACAACGATAGTTCCGGGAGCGATACATAATGTATTACTTCCATCATTCCATTGTTCTCTTTCACTTGCAATTCTATCATCACCACCACATTTAATTAAATCAACATGTGGAATTTCTAAATAATGTTCAAGAATCTTTTCTAGAGAAGAATTAACTTCCTTAATATTTAAGTCACCGTTACCTGCATCAGTAATCTCAAAAACTTTTAAAGGTCCAAGAATTCCTGGGTGAACAGTAAATTTATCTACATCAATTTGTGTAAAAACAGTGTCAAGATGCATGAATGCTCTAGATACAGGAATTGAGAAAGCCAAAACTGTTTTAAAACTTTCATCTTTAGCTGCAAATAATTTTTTAGCTAATTGTTCAATTGCATCAGGAGATGTACGTTGAGAAATACCAACACCTAATACTTTATCGCTTAATACACAAATATCGCCGCCTTCAATATTAAATGGACTTGTTCTATCACTATATCTTGTAATTAAACCAGCAAAGTCTGGATGATATCTAAAAATATAATCAGCATAAATTGTTTCTCTATTTCTTGTTGGGAAACGCATCTTGTTTAAAGAAACTCCATTTCCTATTGAACCAAATGGATCTCTTGTGAAATAAAGATTTGGCATTGGATCAACAATTAATTTTGAAGGTTCGCTGCAAAGATCGACTAATGAATCATTGAATGGTCCACCAACTTCTTTTAAGGTAATACCTTCCATTGTCTTTAAAACTAATTCTTTTCCTTTATAATTTTCCATTAAATAATTATAAAGTCTATTTTGCCATTTCTCGGTATGAATACCACCTTCTTCTAACCATTGATATAAAAATGGTTTAACAAGTTCAGGATGCAAAGCCAAAACTTCTGTCATTAAGTCTTCAAGATAAACAACTTCTGCACCATTTTCACGTAAAACTTTAGCAAAAGTATCGTGTTCCTCTTGAGCAACCTTTAAAAATGGAATATCATCAAACAGCAATTCCCCTAAAGTATCTGGTGTCAAATTTAATAATTCGCGACCAGGCCTGTGAAGTAAGACCTTTTTTAAAGGCCTAATTTCACTTTTAACACAAATTCCTTTCATTAAAAACCTCCGATATTATGTATTAAATTATAATGCACTTAAACGCTTGAAAGCGCTTTCATAGCATGAATATAATAACAATTAAAAAGCTATTGCATTGGAAATATAACGATAAATGGATTGTAAAAATTAACAATAATGATTAAGTAAAATCAATTTTAAAATATTCTTAAAAACAATTTAAATTATATTAAAAACAATTAAAAACAACAAAATTTTATTTAAAACAAACAATTTTTGCATATAATATTCATATGTTTCATCCTTTTAAGCATCTTAAAGTCGTAACAAAACATAGATTTTTAGTATTTATAAATGGTTGTCACCTTGGAATAGGATTTCACTGTTTACTTCATGATCTCTCAAAATTCTCACCAAGTGAATTTATTGTATCTAGTAAATATTATTTAGGATACGAATCCCCAGTTTTTAATGAACGTCTTCATAATGGTTATTATTCTACAATTTGTAAACGTCATACAGCTAGAAATAAGCATCATTGGGAGTACTATGTTGATTTCTATAAAGGAAATATGGTTATTAAAACTATGCCATATAAATATGCTTTAGAATATGTAGCAGACGTTATAAGCGCTTCAAAAACATATAATCCTAAAAATTTTAATCGAAGTAAACCATATGATTATTTAATAAATAAATTACCATATTATTATATGACAAAAGCAACCCAAGAATTTTTATTATGGTGTTTTTTGACATATAAAAACACAGGTTTTAATGGCTTAAAAAAGAAAATTACCAAGCAAAAATATAAAGAGATAACATCAAAATATAGCAAAACGGAAATATATAAAATAAATCTCACAAAAACAACAATTAATAATAAATAGTTTTTAAAAATTATTTTAAAATTGTAATCAAAAACCCAATCACTATACTGATTTCCGCAAAAATATAAGTACTCATGACATAAAAATCATCACGCTTAAATTCTTTTATAAAATCTTTAATAACTAAAATAATATCACTGATAATAAATAATATATAACCAACTAAAATCAATGAAGTACGAGGTTCATTATATTTAAAAGTTATAAAAGCTGCATTAACTAATAAAAGAATTAGAATGCCAAAATAAAAAGACGCAGCAATTTTTTCAATCAACCCTAATTGATTTTTTGTTATTGCAAAAAGTACAAAAAATAATCCTATTAGAGAAATTATAATTATTAAATAATGATACCAATTATAAGTGACATCGCTTAGATCAAGCATTAACAATAAATATAAAATGTGGCCAACAAAAAAAGAAATACCACCTAAATAAAAGAAAATTTTTCTCTTTTCAAATATAATAAGTAAATCTCCAAGACATCCTAATAATGACGCAACATATAATAAAGGATATTCGGGAACTAAATATATCGCAACTATTGATAAAAAAAGTAATGGAAAAATCTTAAAAATTTTCCTTAATCTTTCTTTTTCCATAAATGCTAAAACAAGTTCCACAACTATGCTAATAAAAAGTAAAGAACTAAAAACAATAAAAACATAATTGTTTCCTTTTATTAATTCGTTCATATATTAACTATACAATACTAAAAGAACTTTATAAATAATTAATTAGTGAGATTTAATTTTTTCATCAATTACTTCTAATTTTTTAACTAGTATATCTTGGAACTCTGCATTTAATTTTTTTGTTTATTTTTTGTACATTTGGATACCCATAAATTTTCAAAAATCCTCGTGGACCAAACCAGTAACCATATTTTGAGTTTTTATTTAATGCAAATAAACAAGGTAAAGCTCCTTTTGACGGAGAAATAAATAATACTTTCATTAATGGAACAATAGTATTATTAAATAATTTAGAAAAACCACCACGAGAAGCAGAAAATAACCCCGTTGCAACAACACCTGGTTGAACTATTTCAACGTTAACGCCTTTACTTTTTAAATAAAGACCATAAATAGTAAGTAAGGCTTTTGTTTTTGCATATTTTAATGTCAAGTTTTTAGTATTATCAAAATTTAAATCATCAAAATCCATTTTTTTAAAATTAACGAAATTAATAGAAATGCTTGATTGTAAAATAATTTTCCCGTTATTTCTTGTAATTGTTTCTTTTAAACCATTTATTAACTTATAAACTGCATAAAAATTTACTGTAAAAGTTCTCTCTAAACCATATTTATTTTTTAATTTTGGAAGATGATAAATCCCAGCATTACTTATAAAATATTTGATTTTATATTTTATTAAAGTTGGAAGTATCTTATCTATAGACTCAATATCAAATAAATCAACATATAAAATGTCAATTTTGGCATTAGGAAAATCTTTTAAAATGCGTTCTTTACAAATGTTAGCTTTTTTAAAATCTCTAGCTAACATTACAATTTTTGCTCCTAAGTAAACAAGATAATAAGTAATATTAAAACCAATTGTTCCATAACCGCCGGTAATAACAACAACTTCATCATTTAATTTATTACAATTTTTATCTATCCATTTTAAATACTTATGCACATAAATATTTTATAACTAAAATGAAATAAAAAAATTATTTATTAAAAATCTTAACTCTTTTTGTCTTATTTAATGCTTCATCTATTGTTAAATTTTGATTTATAGATGGAATCATTTCAACAATTGTTCTACTCACTGCGTAAAGTTGTTTAGCATTAATGTCTCTAACTTTTATATATTCAATTTCGCCAAATCTCGCTTTATAAAATGCTAAAGCTTTAATTTCATGGTTTGCTAATGAATAAGTTGAATCGTTATACATCTTACAAGCCCGATCATATACAAGATATTGCCACATTTGAATAAAATCATTACTTTTCTTTATAGATAATTTAGTAGTTTTAAAATCCCAAAGAACTCCATCAATAAAAATATCACCATCTGCACCCTTTAATTTTTTTGAACATATCCCAAAACTTGGGTTAAAAACAACTACGCTATCTTCTTTTACCATGCCTTTAGCAATAAAATCATCATAAAAAACAACACCCATGCTATTAACTTCTTTTAAAATTTCTGAATCCTCTTTTTTAAGTAGTTTAAGAGTTTCCTCATTAGGCACCCAATTAGTTCTAGAGGCATGTTCAAGACGAGCTAAAAAACAACATATCTTCGTTACTTCAACTAAATTAATCTCGTTTGAACCATTAATATAATGTTCAATTTGATCCATACATATTTCGAACTTATCATATAATTCGTCTTGATAATCTTCATTAAAAAAATCAATTCCATTTTCGGATCTTAGATTTAATAACGCATGATCTTTATTAATATTGATTGTTCTTGCAATCATAAAACGAGCAAGATAATCAAATGCTGTTCCTACGACTGAAGGTGCTGAACGCATATATAGCGAGTAAGGGACCTTAATTGAATATTCTTGGGAAAAAGGTTTCTTTTTAGAAACTGTTTTATATAAATCATCTTTAGGTCGTGACAATTTCAAATAATTAATAAATAATTTTCTATCTTCGTTAAATTTAGACATAAATTCTCCTTTAATAATAATATGTGGAGAATTTTAAAAAATTACTAAAAAATATTTTATTTTGAAAGAATTTTAATAAAATTGTCGATTCTATCTTTAATTTCTTTGTCAGTTAAAATTTTCATAATTGAGAATAAATTTGGTGTCACTTTTCTTGTTGTTAAAGCTACACGAATTATTTCACAAGCATCATTAATGTTTCCAACCCATTTAGTTTTATCTTCTTTATATAATTTATTATCAATACAAAATCCATATTTAGATGCTACATTTTTAACGTTATTAAACCAATTTTGCTCATCAGTTGATACATCATAAGAATTTTTGTATTCATTCATAAAATTAATCATTACTTCACTTGAGATATTTGGATTAATCTCGTTAAGAATATTAGAAGAAAGCTTTAAATATTCATCATCATCAAAAAATTTAACAAGTGGATAAATATCACTATATTTTGCATAATCTTTTCTTGGATTTTTCTTCTCACGTTCAATATTCATGATTCCCATGAATCTATTTTTATCTTTATTAATAAAATTAAATAACTCAGGGGAAAATTCTTTACTCCATTTTAAAGCTTTTTCAGTAATTTCTTCTTTTGTCATTTTACTTAAAATTTCTTTGCAGTAAAAAGTTAATTTATCATTATCAAATAAAGCTCCATCAAGAGACATTTTCTTAAGACTGAATTTAAAATTATCAAGATTATAATCTTTTGTTCTAACAATATAATCTTCATAGTTACTATTAGCGATTGTCATTAAATAAACAAGCAAGGCATGTGGTTCATAACCTTCTTTAAAGAAATAGTCAACACTAGCTTCTTTATCTTTTCTTTTAGATAATTTCCTTCTTGTTCCATTATCCATTTTCATAATAACAGGTAAATGAGCATACTTTGGAACTTTAAAATTAAGAGCTCTAAACATTTCAATATGTATTGGTAAGGATGGGAGCCACTCTTCTCCACGTGTAACAAGATTTGTATGCATAAAATGGTCATCAACAACATGGGCAAAATGATAAGTTGGAAGACCATCGCTTTTTAAAATAACGACATCCTGATCATTTTGTGTTAATTCTAAATCACCTCTAATTTCATCATGAACTTTTATTTTATTTTCGTGATTACCATGAGATTTAAATCGAATAACATATGGTTTGCCTTCTTTAATCATCTTTATGGTTTCTAATGGATCTAAATCACGGTATTTAGCATATTTTCCATAAACACCAGTTATTTCTTTATTTTCATCTTGCTCTTTTCTTAGATTTGCTAATTCCTCTTCACTCATAAAACATGGATATGCCAAACCTTTAGCAATCATTTCTTTTATAACAATTTCATAAATTTCTTTTCTATTAGATTGTTTGTATGGTCCATATTTACCAGATTCTTTCTCGCCAAGATATCCTTCATTAGGAATAATATTAAATCTTTCGAGTTGTTTTATTAATAGTTCTCCACTACCTTTAATTTCTCTTTTTGTATCAGTATCTTCTAAACGAGTAAAGAAAACACCATCACTATCTTTTGCTAATTTACTAGCAACTAAAGAAGTAAATAAACTTCCAGTATGTAAAAATCCTGTTGGTGAAGGGGCAAATCTTGTTACCTTCGCATTATCTTTTAATTCTCTAGCTGGATATTCCTTTTCTAAATCTAAAATAGATTTTTTAATGTTTGGAAATATTAAATTTGCAAGTTGATATTCATTCATATAAAACTCCTTGATTTTTAATCTACAATACTATATCATAATTAAGCATGCAGGTGTGATTCAATGGTAGAATATCAGCTTGCCAAGTTGAGTACGCGGGTTCGATTCCCGTCACCTGCTCCAGATTGCATGTATAAAGCGAGTATTTACTCGCTTTTTTTATTGGACAATTTTAATAATTTACTTTTTATCCTCATTTTCGTTATCTTTTTTTTCGTTTTCTAAGGCATCTAAATTTCTTTTAAATTCTTCCTCTTTATCTTTATTAGTTAAACTCAATATACCATTTACATAAATTTTAAGTTTATAAAATTCTTCTAATTGTTCTTTACTAAGTTCAGTTGTAATATCAGCATTATTTAATATTTTAAATTGGTCTTCTAAAAGTTCGCGCATAGAGCATAAAAATAAATACGCAAAAACGCTATATATTGTCCTATAAAAATCATAAATAATTGATAAAAAAGGAATTAGGAATAAAGTCGAAATAGTAATAGATGTAAAGGCTAAAACTAAAATTGACAAACTATTTGATGCTAAAAAATAAATAGCAAAGTACGATGTAGTAAAAATAACAAAAAATAAAATTGTAAATGGAAATAAAACTTGATAATAGTTCTTATAAAAAAGTTTACGGTTCTTCTTAATAGTTACATTAAAAAGAGAACTAAAAACTTTTTTGTTACACCAACCTGCATTTACAATTAAAAAATATCTAAAAACATTAACACAAATATTATGAATAAAATAATAGAATGAAATTAAAATAGAAAAATATGAAATGTATAATATTGGTATATCTATTAAATTATTATTAACACTTAAAAATTTATTTAACTCATCAACATTATTTTGTTTCATTAATAATGGCATTAACTGATCAAAAAAAGACTTAAAATCACTATTAACAAAATATAAAGTTGTATAAGTTATTGCTCTAAAAACTAAACTAAGAACTAAATAAATCAAAAATGTTTTAAGTAATACTAGCCAAACAGGCATAATAGATGAAATAATTTTATCTCTACCTGCTAAATATGTAGTAGATAATACATAAAAATTCAACTTCCCTTCAAGTTTATCATCATTTTCTAGGCGCGTTATCATATAAAAACTATAAAAAATAGGTTTGAACAATAAAGAAATACAAATTAATAATAAGATTAATAAAATACTTCCTACAAAAATTTGTGTTGAAGTCTTAAAATAATTCAAAAATAAAGCTATAAAAGCATAAAAAATTATTATTACAAAAGAAATAATTGCCGTAAATCGTAGATTTACTGGGCAATTATCAATATATTTTCGATAGATTTTCTTTTTATTCGATTTCGTCATTAACACTCTTCCCCTTTAGAGCAGCTATTTCTAAAACAACCTTCTCCAATGCCTTTTGATTAATTGGAGGTACATCCTTTGATTCGATAGTTTTAATTAATGAATTTAACTTACTATATGGAATAATATAACTATCACCACCATTTAAAGACTTTAAATTTTTAATTACACAATCATTATTAATTAAAACTATTGAAATAAAATATTCTTTATCAAAATGTGTTACATTTGAAAATTTCTCAATACGTTTTTTATTGATATACATTGGATTTTCAAATTCTTCTTTTTGACCATCTTTTCCATAAAAGAACCATATATTATCTTCTTTTTTTCCAACAATAGCACCACGGTAATATCTATCTTTTATAACATAAATATATTTATGAGCAAAAATAAGATGATCAATTGTACAAATTTTTCCTTCACGATCATTTAAAGTTAAATTATTAATTAATAAATAATCATGATTTAAAACAATATTATTAATTTTTTTATAATACACCTTTTTAAAATTACGAAAAATATAACGTCTTCTTATAAAAGGAAATAATATAATAAAAATAATTAATAATCCTAAAATTACACAAATTGAAATAAAGATAATTTTTAATAAATCTTTCATCTCTAATCCAACAAGTAAATTTGTTTTAAATAAAACATTAAAAGAGATTTTAAATAAATCTATCATTCTCATAAAAATTCCTTAAAAACTAATCAACCAAAGAAAGTGCAAGATTGAACATATTATGTAACATAGTTTGTCTTTCAATTTGTGTCAAATCTTTTTCTTTTTTACCAACAAGTTTATCACTAACAGTTAATATACAAGCAGCATGTTTTTTAAGCATCATAGCATTTAAAAATAAAGCATAAGCTTCCATTTCGCAACCAATAATACCCATATTACTTAATCTTTCATTTTGAGAAGCATCTTCTCCATAAAAACAATCACTACTAACAACAGGTCCAACATGAACACTTAAACCTAATTTTTTAGCATTGTTATAACTTTTGTAAAGTAACCCAAAATCCGCCACCGGCGACATACGAATATCATTTACCGCATATTGTGAGGCAAATCCTCCATTAGAACAAGCAGACGTTCCTAAAATAACATCTCCAACATGACAATCATCACTTAAACTTCCACAAGTTCCAATACGAATTATATTCTCAACACCATAAAATTTAAAAAGTTCATAAGAATAAATACCAATAGAAGGACAACCCATTCCACTAGCCATAACACTAATTTCTTTACCAGTTTTTGTTTTTCCAGTAAAACCTAAAATACCACGAACATTCGTAACTTCTTTAACATCTGTTAAATAATTATCCGCAATATATTTTGCTCTTAATGGATCTCCTGGCATTAATACTGTTTTAGCAAATTTTGCTGAATCTAAAATATGAATTGACATAACTCTTCTCCTTTATCTAATCAAAAATTACTTTACCATCTTTTGCAGCTAAAATCATCTTTTTAACTTCCCCTTCAGTCACCTTATGACTTAATTCAGGAAGTTTTTCAACATCGAAAAACCCTACTGCATCTGTTTCATAGAGATGTTCTTTTAGCTCTCCATCTAAGGTAGCTCTAAAAATAATAACATATTCTGGAACAGATTTATGTAAAGGTGTTCCACTTGGAAACACCTTAAAAGGCGTTCTATTTAATATACCAATAAGCTTTAAATCTTTAATTTTAGCACCAGCTTCTTGCATACATTCTGCTTTAGCAGCTTCACTTGGTGAATCATATAAATCACACCAACCACCAGGTAAAGAATATCTCTCTTCAGGGAATTCTCTTACAAGTAAAACTTCCCCTTTATCATTAAAAACACATGTTCTTACTGAAATATTTGGTGTAGGATATATTTCTCTCGTAAACAAATTTGGTTTATCAAATTTTAAATGTTCAAAATTTTCAAGTTCATGCATTGCTAATTTTTGAAGTTCTGTATAATTATCAATAGCATATGGATCTTTTGAAAACACTAAACCAATTTTAGAAATAGACAATACTTTAATTATAAAATCATAATATTCTTGGAATTTTTCTTCCTTTAATTCTTCTTTTCTTTTTTCATCCATATTTATCTACCTTCTTCACTTGTAACTCCAATATTACTTTCAGTTTCGCTCATAATATTATCAAATGCTTTATAGAAGCTATCTGGATTATAACCTTCAAGTTCGCCATCATAAGCAATAGAAATTCTACCAGTTTCTTCACTTACAACAACTGTAACAGCATCACAAATTTCTGAAATACCTATCGCTGCTCTATGTCTACTTCCATATTTTCCAATTAAAGGTTTTGTAGTTGGCGTATAATAAACGCTTGCAGCAATTATTTCATCTCCCCTAATAACAACCGCTCCATCATGTAATCTAGTTCCTGGATAAAAGATAGTTATTAATAATTCATAAGTAACTGGAGCATTTAATATAGACCCATTTTTAATTAAATTATCTAATTTATCTTTTCTTTCAAAAGTCATAATAGCCCCGATTTTATGTTTTGATAAATATAAAACTGCTTCATTAATCGTTTTATAAAGAGCTTCTTTATCAATTGGTGCATCAAATTCTTCTTTATCTTTAACCATTGTATTTTTTATTTTTTTAGGAGCATTAAATTTATTAGCCACTAATGATCTTGTTTCTGCCATATTTGCTACTAAAAAAATAACTGAAGCAAGTGCAAGTGAAACGGCCGACACTATAGCTAAAAATTTAAATTCAAATAATGTCGCTAAAAGATTTACTCCTGCAAGAGATGAAACAACGATTGTAGGAAATTTTCTTTTTACAAAATACAATACAAAGAAAACAACTGCAATTAATGCAAATAAAGTCAAAATAAAATCAAATAATCCATTAATATTAAATTTTCCATCACTACCTACAAAAATCGTATCCATAACTTACTTACCTTTTACTTTATTTAGAATATCTCTTGCAACAGAGACACCATTAGCTCCAGCTTGTGCTAAACCACGGGTAATTCCCGCACCATCTCCGCCAATATATAAATTCTTAATTTTCGTTTCAAAATGATTATTACAATCTATTTTATCACTATAAAACTTAGCTTCAACACCATAGAAAAGTGTATGAATATTAGCGATTCCAGGAGTAACGTGATCTAACGCTTTAACCATTTCAATTAAAGATTGCATTGTTTTATATGGAAGAATTAACGATAAATCACCAGGAACCGCCTCTTTAAGAGTTGGTTTAACAAACCCTTCATCAATACGTTTAGTAGTTGACCTTCTTCCAGCTAAAATATCCCCAAATCTTTGGACAATTACTGTCCCACCACTTAATTTATTTGCAAGTAAAGCAATATCTCTTGCATATTCATTAGAATCTTTAAATGGTTCACTAAATTCATGCGAAACAAGTAAAGCAAAATTAGTATTGTTACTTGCTAAATCACTAGAATTATAAGCATGTCCATTTACAGTTACAACATTTCCATCATTTTCAAGAACAACATGTCCCGAAGGATTAGAACAAAAAGTTCTAACAGTTGTTCCAACACTTGTCGAATAAACAAATTTACCTTCATAAAGGTATTTATTTATTTCTTTCATTACAATATCATTTGTTTCAACTCTTACACCAACATCAACTCGATTATTCGAGACTTTAATTTTATGTTTTTTCATAGTTTTACTAAGCCATTCAGCACCAGGACGACCAACACTTAATAAAACATATTTAGCGTTTATCACTTCTTTTTTACTTGTAATAACGCCACAAATTTCATTTTTATCATTAACAACAATATCTTCAACTTCGGTTGAAAAAAGCATATCTATGCGTGTTTTTAATTCTTCATAAATAGAGGCTAAAACCTTTAAATTAACCTCAGTTCCTAAGTGTCTCACTTTACTTCTTAAAAGTTTTAAACCAACTGCAATACCTTTTCTTTCAATTTCCTCAACTTTTTCAGTATAAGGATCTGTAACTTCTTTTGGTGCTCCATGTTCTAAATTAATTTTATCAACATAATTAATTAAATCTAAAACAGTATCATCATCTAAATATTGAGTTAACCATCCACCAAATTCATTAGTTATATTAAATTTTCCATCACTATATGCACCACATCCACCAAAACCATTAGTCATTGAACAAGCTGGATAGCACCCACTATTTCCATATATATCTTGAGGACATTGCTTAATTTTGCCTTTTAAAACAGGACAAGAACGATGATAAATATCATATCCTTTATCTATAAGTAATATTTTTAAATTTTTATCTAATTTTGAGAGTTCATAACTCGCATAAATCCCACAAGGACCAGCGCCAACAATTATAACATCATAGTTTTTTTGCATAATAAAATACCCACATATAAATTATACATAAAACTTCTTTTTTAGCATATCAAAAAGGCAAAATTTTAATAATTTTAATATCTTTTTTATTTAAAGAATATTAAATATTTTTGCTTATTTAAGTAATCTATAAATCAAGATATTCCACAAAAATATTACTTTTTTTTGTGGTTATTTTAGCTTTAGCACCAGTAACAAAAGGCATTGAAGGAGGTAAATGACCTAAATCAGCATCAATAATATATGGTACATTTAATGGTTTTATTATTGTTTTTATTGCTTCATAATGGTCTTCATCAAAAACTTTTTCTTTATAGTGAAGAGGTCTACCAAAAACAAAGCCTTTAACGTATTTAAACCAACCAGCTTCTCTTAATTGAAAAAGCGCTCTTTCAATACTAATAGAATTTAAATCACATGATTCTAAAAACCATATAAAACCATCTTCTTTATATTTTTCTAAATATTCTTTTGTTTTATCAAACCTCGTTCCACAAATATTAACAAGGCAATCTAAACATCCACCAAGTAATCTACCAACTTCATTAAAGTTTTTGTTTCTTGGATATAATTTTAACTCCTTCTTTTCATCATAAAATACCTTTCTTAAAGGATCACTTGCAGGATCAAAATCATTTTGACTATTTAGTAAAAAATTAGGATAACCCTTAGTTTTTTTAATTTTTCCCATTAATAAATCTAAAGAATCTTTAGAGTCATACTCTAAATCAAAAGCAAAAGCAGGCGCATTTACGCCATAAATTGTCATAAAACCAGCTATCGTTGTTAATGTATAAGTTAAATTAGTGTTATCACTAAATCCCATAAAAAATTTATGTTTCAAATTTTTTATTTCCTCAAAATTGATATAAGGCAAAATTTCAAGCATCGTTTCGCCTCCGCCAACGCTAATAATGCAATCTGAATCGCTTTTAAAAGCTTTCATTATTTCTTTAGCGCATAAAGATGGGGTATTACTTCTTGTTTTTTCTTTAGCTAAATAACAATTTGGTCCAACATCAACTTTAAAACCATAATCTTTAAGATTTTTAATTGCTACATTTAATCTTGTTATATATGGATCAAAAGCACATCCAAAAGATGGTGCTACTAAACTTATTTTTCCATTTTCTTTTAAAAAATTATTCTTCTTCATATCATCAATAAACCTCGTTAATAGTATATATGAATCAATATAATTTTCCATTAAAAAATCCCTATTTTTATTTATTTAAAAATAGGGATAATAATTACATTATTTATTAATGTTTTTAAGCATTAAATCGTTTAAATTCTTAACAAATGCTGATTTATCTTCAACATCGAATCCTTCAAGAAGCATAGCCTCATCATAAAGTAATGCGCCATATTTTTTAATATCATCATCATTTGTTAATTTAGAAATAGCTTTAAATAATTCATGATCTGGATTAATTTCCAATACTTTTGTTGCTTTATAAAGATCTTTATTTTCTTTATTGTTTGGATCATTCTTTAAAGTTTCTTCCATATTTAAACTATAGTTATCTTTAGTTGTAATACAAACTGGTGAATCAACAAGTTTAGTTGAGAAAGTTACTTTATCAACTTTTCCTTTTAAGGATTCACCTAAATCATCAAGAACACGTTTATTTTCGGCTTCTAAAGTTGAAATCTTATCTTTTTCTTCAGTTGACAAATCTTCACTTGATTCATTAGTGATATTTTTGAATTCAACTTTTTGATAATCTTTCATCATGCTTAAAGCAAATTCATCAATATTTTGAGTTAAAAGCAAAACATCAATACCAAGTTTACGATATTTTTCAAGTTGAGGTAAAAGCTTGATGGCTTCAAGAGATTTACCACTAACATAATAAATTTCTTTTTGGCCTTCTTTCATCTTTTCTTTATATTGTTTTAAGGTAATAAACTCATCATCTTTTGAATTTAAAGAATGGAAAATGAGCAAATCTTCAAGAAGTTCTTTTTTAGCACCAAAACTTGAATAAATTCCAAATTTAATGTGATCACCAAAGTTTTTAAAGAATTCAATATATTTTTTGAAATCTGTGTCTTCAATATCTTTTAATTTCTCAATAACTTTCTTTTCAATATTATCATTGATTCTTCTTAAAACTGGAGAATTTTGTAACATTTCACGAGAAATATTTAAATCAAAATCTTCACTATCAACTACACCTTTAATAAATTTTAAATAATCAGGAACAAGTTCTTTGCATTTTTCTTTAATAAAGATTCCTTTGCTATAAAGATCAAGCCCTTTTTCATAATTTTCACTATAAAGATTATATGGAGCATGGCTTGGAATAAAAACAAGTGCATTATATGAAATAACACCATCTACATTGATGAATAAAGACGCAAGTGGATCGCTATAATCATTAAATTTTGATTTATAAAAATTTGCAAGTTCTTCATCAGTTACATCTTTTTTATTTTTCTTCCAAAGTGGAACCATTGAATTTAAAGTTTTAACTTCTTTAACGTCTTCATATTCTCCTTCAATTGGTTTACCATCTTTATCTAATTTTTCTTTTTTAGTAGTAACTTCCATTTTGATTGGATAACGGATATAGTCACTATATTTCTTAATTAATTCTTCAATTTCATAATCATTAAGATACTTATCATAATCTTCTGTATCAGTGTTATCTTTTAAAGTTAAAATAATTTCTGTACCACTATCTTTTAAAGTGTCGTTAGATTCAATTGTATAAGTTTTAACTCCATCACTTTCAAACTTAAATCCTTCGTTACTATCATATTTTTTAGTTAATACAGTAATATTTTTAGCGACCATAAAGGCGCTATAAAAACCAACACCAAATTGACCAATAATATTAAGATCTTCCTCATTATTTTCTTTCTTTTCTTTATCAAGTTCTTTTTTAGCATTAGAAAATTTATTAACAAAATCTTTACTACCACTACGAGCAATAGTTCCAAGATCATTAATTAAATCTTCTTTATTCATGCCAACACCATTATCCTTAATGGTTATGGTTCTTTTTTCTTTATCATAAGAAATATCAATACTAAAATCTTTTAAAGGATATTTGTTATTACTATTTAAAGCAATGTATTTATACTTATCAATAGCATCACTTGCATTTGATACAAGTTCTCTTAAGAAAATCTCCTTATTTGTGTAAATAGAATTAATCATTAAATTAAGTAATTGCTTACTTTCAGTTTCAAATTCTTTGACTTCTTTCATAATATATTCCTCCTTACGAGCAAGTATATTATACTACATAATTTAGCACTGTAAAGTAGTGAGTGCCAAAAAATTTAGAAATAAAAAAGATCTAGCTCACAAAGAAAATAGGGGATGGACTTTGTGAGCTAAATCCTTTTATATATTATTAGAAATTCTGTATGTTTTCAAGAAGCGTTATGAAAAAAAAAAAAAAAACGACTAC
>DKCJ01000020.1:114615-115407 GCA_002451465.1 Caryophanales bacterium UBA6877 | reverse complement strand
TTTTATGGCATATTTCTTAAGAAAATTTAAAAAAAATAATGATTACTATTTGCAAATTTGCGAGACAACATATAATAGAGAAACGAAAAAATCTAGCAATAAAAATTATAAAATTCTTGGTTACTTAAACGACCTTAAAAAACAATATAAAAATCCAATAGAACATTTTAAGATTGTTGTCTCAGAGCTGAATAAAAAGAAGAAAGAAGAAAACGAAGAAAAGGTTTCTTCAACAAAATATGTAACTCAAAATATAGGATATTTTTTGATTAAATCGATGTTGAACACATTAAATGTTAAACAAGAATTAGACTTGATGGGTCTAGGCTATAAATATGAGAAAAATATTTCTTCTTTTATTGAAGCAATGATATATTGCCAAATAGTAAAGCCATCTTCTAAACTTAAAAATGCTCAAGAAATTCTGCCATCACTCTATAAAGTTGAGCAATTTAGCGATGATCAAATATATAGAATGATTAATTTTGTTGGCTCTAATTATAAAAAATATATTGAATTATTTAATTCTCATATTGAGGAGGAATTCCCAAGAAATTACAAACATATGTTTTTTGATTGTACAAATTTTTATTTTGAAATTGATTTGCCAAGCAACGATAAACAAAAAGGGCCATCAAAGGAAAACAGGAGAGAGCCTATTATAGGTCAAGCTCTTCTTTTGGATGGAAATCAAATTCCATTAAATATGGAAATGTATCCTGGAAACGAATCAGAAAAAAGATATATAAGAAAATTAATTGATGAAATGAAAACTAAATCAAATATACAAGG
>DKCJ01000020.1:113837-114476 GCA_002451465.1 Caryophanales bacterium UBA6877 | reverse complement strand
TGGTTATTATTAGAAGATAACGACAACAACAAATGGACTAATGTTTGTGATTCAAATGGACAATTAAAATATAGGTATAAAAGTTGCGTTGATGTTTTTAACTATGAATTTAGGAATGATGAAGGAAAGAAAATTTCTTTCAATTTAAAAGAAAAACGCGTTGTTTCATATAATCCAGAACTTGCTAGAAAACAAATTTTCGAAATCAATCGTCAAATTGAAAAAATTAGAAAATTGAACACCATAAAAGGCATAAAAAGAGATGAATATGGAGATTCAATTAAGTACGTTAAATTTGAGTCAAATCTAAAAGGGGCTACTTTAAAACCTGTTCTAAATGAAGAAAAAATACAAGAAGATAAATTATTTGCTGGATACAATTTAATTGTCAGTTCGGAAACTAAATTAGATGCTAAACAAATTTATGAAATCTATCATGGTTTATGGAGAATTGAAGAATCATTTAGAATTACAAAATCATACCTTGAAGCAAGGCCTGTTTACCTTCAAACTAGAGAATCAATTTATGGTCATTTTCTGATTTGTTATTTAGCGTTAACAATAATTAGACTTTTAGAATTCAATGTTTTTAACAATGAAATAAGTTCTTCAGAATTAATTAAATTTATTAGATCATTT
>DKCJ01000020.1:52776-113676 GCA_002451465.1 Caryophanales bacterium UBA6877 | reverse complement strand
AGTGAATACGCAAAACTCAGGAAATATACATTAAATCAAGTAAAAAAACAATTGAATATTTATAGTGCATTTAACTATATTTCTTTATAAATTTCTATACCTTTTTTTGTAATTTGTCTTCCTTGTTTTGTTCTCTCGATAAAATTTTGACTTACGAGAAAAGGTTCGTTGATATCGCGTAAATTGATTACATTCTCATTCAATATACTAGCAATCGCTTCTAATGATACAGGCTTGCTTTTAAAATTAATATATAAACATTTTAAAACCTGAATATCTTCATTAGTTAAGCCATACTTTTTGATGTTCAAAAACTTAAATGCTTCTTGAATATTTTTATCATCAAATTTTTTGATATTATAAAAAATAGAATAATCCAACAATCTTTTTAAAATATTATTAGCAATTCTTGGTGTTTTTCTGCATCTAGTTGTTATTTCGTTAATTGCTGGGACTAATAGATGCAATCGTATTTTTTTTGCATTGTATTTTATAATTTCTTTAAGATCTTTATCTGAATAATATGAAAATTTAAAAACGATTCCAAAACGATCTCTTAAAGGGGTTGAAATATTACCGGCAAGTGTTGTTGCACCAATTAATGTAAATGGTGATAAATCAATTGTAATTGCTTTGCTGCTCTCCTCACTTTTATAAGTAATATTTAATTTAAAATCCTCCATTGCATTATAGAGAATTTCCTCAATTTCTCTATCTAAATTATGTATTTCATCAATAAATAATATTGTGCCAGGATCTAATGTACCTAATATTGATATTAAATCCGGAACATCCTTTATTGCAGAAGCACTTATCGTAATAATTTTTGCTGACATTTCATTTGCAATAACATAAGCTAAGCTTGTTTTTCCTAAACCTGGTGGTCCATAAAATAACATATGATCAATTACTGTTTTTCTCTTTTTCGCACTGAAAATATAAACCTCTAATTCTTTTTTTATTTGAATTTGACCAAAAAAATTTTCAAGTGAGGTTGGTCTTAGATAATTATCATTATTTCCCATAATTTATTTCCTTTATAGCAAGCTTAGTTGCTTCACTATCTGATAGATTAGGAGGAATTTTAGCCAATGCATTTGATATTTCTTTTGTTTTATACCCAATTTGTTTTAAAGCTTTATAAACGTTTTCATATGTGAATATATCAGACTCTATTAAGTCATCTAACTTATTTGATAGTTCTAAAACTATACGCTCTGCACGAACACCTATTCCTGGAATTTGTACTAATTCTTTACTATTTTTCGACTTAATTAAGTATATTAATTGTTCAATTGATAAGTTATTAAATAAAGTTAATGCAGTTTTATAGCCGACTCCATTAACTGAAATTATTTTATTAAAAAGCTTTAATTCTTTATGATTTGAAAAGCCAAAAATCAATATTTTATCTTCTTTTAATACTTCATTAACATAAAAAATATAATTATTATTTAATTTATAATTTTTTGTATTTGAAGTATAAATTCTGAATCCTATATTATTAACGTCCAAACCTATAAATTCATTATCTATGTAAACAACATTTCCTTTTAAAAAATCTAGCATTTTTAAAAAGTACAAATAGAATTATTCGTAATAATCGAAACTAAAATCTTTTAATTTTACAGTGTCGCCGTCTTTTGCACCAAGTTTATGAAGTTCTTTATCGACGCCAATTTTATTTAGATAAGTTATTAATCTCATCATACCTTCATCGGTTGAAATATTTATAATATCGAAAGTTCTTTCTACCCTATCACCTGTAATTACAAAGGTGTGTTCGTCAGTTTTATGAATTTCAAAGATTGGTTTATCATTTGTTGCATCATAAACTTTTTCCTTATCTTTTTCATCATAAACTGGGAATACTTTAGCATCTTTTAAAGCATCATAACATGCGTACAAAACTTTATCTAAGTTTTCGTCGGTTAAACAAGATATTGGAATTACTTTTTTATGTATTTGACTTTCGAAGATTTTTAATCTTTGTTCAGCTCCTGGCTCATCCATTTTGCTTGCAACAATAATTTGAGGTCTATCAATAAGATGCATCCCATAGTCTTTTAATTCTTCATTTATATCATTATAAGCTTCTAAGGGATCGCGAACGCCACTCATATCGACCATATGAATCAATACTCTACATCGTTCAATATGTCTTAAAAAAAGTAACCCAAGGCCTTTTCCAAGATGAGCCCCTTTTATTAAACCAGGCATATCGGCTAATACGAAAGAATGACCATCTTTTGTGGTTGCTACACCAAGGTTAGGGACAAGCGTTGTAAAGTCATAATCGCCTATTTCGGCTTTACAGTTTGTAACGCATCGTATAAATGTTGACTTTCCAACACTTGGAAATCCAACAATACCTACATCAGCTAATAATTTTAATTCAAGAATTACCCTTTTTGTTTCCCCAGGTAAACCATTTTCGGCAATTTTTGGGGCTTTATTTCGAGAGTTTTTAAAAGCTTCATTGCCCCTTCCACCACGGCCACCTTTACAAATTAAAAAAGTTTTTCCAATTTCATCCATATCAACGATGAATTTGTGGTTTTCTTCTAAAAAAACAACTGTACCTAATGGCAAATCAATATAAATATCGTTTGCTTTCCTACCATACATACCTTTGATATCGCCTTTTTGTCCGTCTTCAGCGATAAAAGTTTTTGAATGTCTAAAATTAACAAGTGTAGTAACGGTTTGTGAGCATCTTAAATAAATACTCCCGCCACGACCACCATTACCACCGCATGGTCCTCCAAGAGGACGATTTTTTTCATGAATAAAAGCAATGGCTCCATCGCCACCTTTTCCACTTCTTAATTCTATGACTGCTCGATCAATAAATAAATTCATAACCAAATATTGTTTCTTTAAAAGAAAACCACCTTAAACAGGTGGTTTTATTTATTTTCTAAGTTCGTAAACGCTAACTCTTTTCTTATTTTTTCCAATTCTTTCGAATTTAACATATCCTGCTTTAGTAGCGAAAATAGTATCATCACTACCTTTTTTAGTATTAATACCAGGATAAACACGAGTTCCACGTTGTCTATAAATAATAGCACCTGCTTTGCAAACTTGTCCATCGCCGAGTTTGGAACCTAATCTACGACCAGCACTATCTCTGCCGTTTTTAGTACTTCCAACACCTTTATGTGATGCAAAGAGTTGAATATTAAGTTCAAATCTAATTTTCATAGTTTATACCAGCCTTTCTTTCAATTCTCTTTAATTTTAATGTTTTTGGGATATTTTGTTTCCAAAGTTTTTAGCTGAACAATTATCGTATTTAGAACATCGTTGTCATGATTATTTGCTTTATTAATTGAGACATTAACATCTCCATAATTAATTGAAATTTTGTAATTATTTATGTCTTCTATTGCATTTAATCCACCAATTACAATACTAGACACACAAGCGCAAACAACATCGATGTTATTTACTTTACGATATTCAGCATGACCTTGGACACACAAATTCCTAATAAAACCACCATCTATATAATAATTAATTTTAATCATTATAAGTTGATTGATTCGATTGTTAAGCAAGTATATGGTTGTCTATGACCAAGTGTTCTGTGATAATTTGATTTAGCCTTATACTTGAAAACTTTAATCTTTTTGCTTAAGCCTTGTTTTTCAACTTTTGCAACAACACTAGCACCCTCAACATATGGATTGCCAGTTTTAATTGATGTGTCACCAATTAATAAAACTTTATCAAAGGTATATTTAGAACCAACTTCTGCATCGAGTTTTTCAACGTAGATTTTTTGGCCAACTTCAACTTTGACTTGTTTTCCGCCAGTTAAAATTATTGCGTACATTTATGCATCCTCCTCTTTAAAAAATACTCGCTATTAAGGTAAGAAATTAATCTTTTTTTGAACCTTTTTTATGCGGTTGTAGCTAAATAGAGTTACAACAATAGGATTATACATTTCTTTCAAATGTGTGTCAAACTAGAAATCATTAAAAAATGAGAATTATTCAAAAAAACTGATATTATTTCCAAGTAAATGACCAACCGCCCGGAATTTTAATTGAAGAACTTTTAGAAGTGAATAAACGATATACAACTACTGCTAAGATGGCAATTGTCATTACTGCTAAGACTGCAGCTAGTGTTATTGCTTCACCAACTTTTATATCGTTTAATTCATTTTCGGTTAACGATATTCTATTCATACTATCCTCCCTTCACTAATAATAAGGGGGGAATTTAGAAAAATTTTAAATTTTTTTCAATTTTTCTTCAATTTCTTGAATTTGTAATTTATATTTTTCGTATTTTTCTTTTTCTAAATCGACTTTTTGTTTAGGTGCTTTGTTTAAAAAATTTGGATTGGAAAGCATATTTTCGCTTCTTTTAATTTCGGATTTTAAACGCTCATATTCTTTATTTAAATTATTTAAAACATCTTCTTTATTAGTGTTATCTAATATAAAGATAGTCACGTCATCTAAAATTATGCTTGTTGAATTATTAACGTCTTGATCAACTAAATCTAATGTATTTGCAAAAGAAAATCTTTTTATATATGGCAATAAATCATTAATATCTTCGTTTGATTTTAATTTTAAATCAAGTTTTGCATTTGGTGCTAGTTTATTGTTAACTTTATAGACTCTGATTTGTTCGATAATATCTTTTAAAAGTGTGCCTTTTTTATCGTATTTTTTATTAACATATTTCTTTTCGTAAGAAGGATAATCTTCTAACATTATTGATTCTTTATGTTTTGGTAAATTGAGATAAATTTCCTCGGTTATAAATGGTGAAAATGGATAAATCATCATTATAATTGCTTTTAAAACCTTTAAAAGGGCAAAATAAGTTCCTTCTTTATATGAATTTTCATTTTTTAAACTTACTTTTGTCATTTCTAGATAAAAAGAACAAAAATCATCATAAACAAAATTATACAAAACGCTTGAAGCTATACCATACTCATATTTGTCCATATTATTGGTAATTTTTTTGATAGTTTCTTCAAGTTTTGAAAGTATAAATTTATCAATGCTTCCTAATTTTTTATAATCAACTTTTTGTTCATCAAAATTTTCTGGAATATTAAGTAATATATATCTTGCACTATTCCATATTTTATTTAAATAATTTTGGCATGAATTAACTTTTTCTTCGCTAAAACGCATATCTTGACCAGGTGCTGCGCTAGTGGCTAAAAAATATCGCAAACTATCAACGCCATATTTATCAATAATATCGAATGGATCTATTCCATTTCCAAGAGATTTTGACATTTTTCTACCTTGGGAATCACGGACTAAACCATGGATAACTATATTTTTAAAAGGTGTTTTATTTGTGAAATGTAGACCTTGAAAATACATTCTTGCGGCCCAAAAGAAAATAATATCGTAACCTGTAGACATACAATCTAATGGATAATAACGGTTATAATCGTCAGTATTTTGTGGCCAACCGAGAGTTGCAAATGGCCACAAAGCACTAGAAAACCATGTATCCAAAACATCTTCATCTTGGTACCAATTTTCTTTGTCTTCAGGCATTTTATCGCTAACTAGTAAATTTCCAGTTATTTTATTGTAATATACTGGTATTCTGTGTCCCCACCATAATTGTCTTGATATGCACCAATCATCACAGTTAGACATCCATCTATCTAATACTTTTTCAAATCTTTTTGGAAAGAATAATAATTTATCTTTGCTTTTTTGTTGTTTTAAAACAGCCTCGGCTAAAGGTTTCATTTTAACAAACCATTGTTTAGATAAAATAGGTTCTACTACCGCATCACTTCTTTCTGAATGTCCTACTTGATGGACAAGTTCTTCTATTTTGACAAGATCACCATTTTCTTTGATTTTCTCGACTAATTTTTCTCTACAAACATATCTATCTAATCCACTATATACACCTGTATTTTCGGCCATTGTTCCATCAACATTCATAATTATTGGGTGTGGTAAATTATACTTTTTACCAATATTCCAATCGTTTGGATCATGAGCTGGTGTACATTTCATTGCACCAGTACCAAATTTCATATCAACGTAATCGTCGGCAATAACTGGAATTTCTTCGTTATTTGCAGGGTTAATGACTTTTTTACCAACAAATTCTTTGTAACGTTTATCTTTTGGATTTACGCATATACATGTATCGCCAAACATTGTTTCTGGACGAGTTGTGGCAATTACTAAAAATTTAGATTTATCTTCAACTAAACGATATTTAAAATAATAAAAATAGCCTTTATCTTCTTTATAGATAACTTCAATATTGCTTAGAGCAGTTTTCATTTTAGGATCCCAATTTACGATCCTTTCACCTCTATATATTAAACCTTCATCATAAAGTTCTTTAAAAACATAATAAACAGCCTTTGAAAAGCCATCATCCAAAGTAAATCTTTCTCTAGAATAGTCAAGCATAAGGCCAGTTTTAGCCCATTGTGATTGAATAATTTGACTATATTCATCTTTCCATGCGTATGCTTGTTTTAAGAATGCTTCACGACCAATTTTAAATCTAGAAGTTCCCATTTCTTGTAATCTTTTATCGACTTTTGCTTGTGTTGCGATACCAGCATGATCACAACCTGGAAGATATAAAACGTCAAAGCCTTTAGCTTTTTTATATCGGCATGTAATGTCTTGTATTGTTGTATCTAATGTATGACCAATATGAAGTTTTCCAGTAACATTAGGAGGAGGAATGACCATAGAAAATTTCGCTTTTGATTTATCACCAGCAGTAAAATATCCTTTATTTTTCCAATTTTCATATTTACCTTCTTCAACTTTTTTAAAATCATAACGCGTTTCTAAAGCCATAGAGATTCTCCTTTATTTTAATATACTTATAATTTTATTTTTAAGTCCAACAAGACTTTTTTTATCTTTTATGCTTACGAGTAAAACACTTTTTGTTGCATCTGGTCCAAGTTTTTCGCTTATATTCTTAATAATTTTTGATTTCTCACTTTGATTTAATTTATCGCATTTAGTCATACAAATTACATAATTATACTTAGTAGAACAAATGTATTTATAAAAATCTAAATCGTCATCTGTAGGAATATGCCTACTATCTAGTAAAAAGACAATTAATTTAAGATATTTATTATCAGTAAAGTATCCTTCAATCATATTACCATAAAACTCATAATCAACATTTTTCTTTTGACTATAACCATAACCTGGGCAATCTACAAAATAAAATGAATTTTCAATCAAATAATAATTAAGTAAACGAGTATGTCCTGGATTTGATGAGGTAAAAGCTAATCTTTTTTGGTTAACTAATGCATTCAAAAGACTAGACTTACCGACATTGCTTTTTCCAACAAAAACCACTTCCTCAAGTCTTTTTTGAGGAAGTGATTTAACTCCATCGCAGGATTTTATAAATGTTGCATTTTTAAAACAAAATTCTTCCATAATTAATTATTTCCGAAAATTATTTTATATGCATCATCAACATAAGACATATATTCGATATTTAAATTATCTTTAACTTCTTTTGGTAACTCATTAACATTATTTTTGTTCTTACTTGGAACAATGATTGTTCTTATTCCACTTCTTAAAGCAGCAAGAGATTTTTCTCTTAAACCACCGATAGGAAGAACATTTCCTCTTAAAGTAACTTCACCAGTCATGGCTATATCACCACTAACAGGTTTATTAGTTAAGCATGAAATAATTGCAATTGTTAATGCAACACCGGCCGATGGTCCATCTTTTGGAACAGCACCTTCAGGAACATGAATATGAATATCACTTGTTTCAAATAATATAGGATTAATGCCGTACTTTTTCGCATTACTTCGTACATAATCTAATGCAATGGTTGCAGACTCTTTCATGACATCGCCTAATTTTCCGGTAAGGACTAAGTTTCCTTTCCCTTTAAACATAGTGACCTCAATTGCTAAAATATCACCACCATACTCGGTAAAAGCTAAACCAGTAACAACACCGATTTGGCTTCCTTGTTCTTTCTTTAGACTATCAAAAATTTCAATGCCTAAATAGACTTTGACATCATGAGGTTTTATTTCGATGTGGTCAAATTTTTTATTAATAATATCAACACAAACTTTTCGACAAATAGTATTTATAAGTCTTTCAAGTTGACGGACACCAGACTCTCTAGTATACCTTTCAATCATAAAATCAATTGAAGAATCTGTAAAACTAATTTGTTTATCATTTAAACCATTATTTTGAATCGCTTTTGATATTAAATGTTCTTTAGCAATGTGTAATTTTTCAATCGCAGTATAACTATTTAATTCGATTAATTCTAAACGATCAAGTAATGGAGCAGGTATATTCTCAATATAGTTTGCTGTACATATAAAAAGTACGTTTGATAAATCAAATGGTTCTTCTACATAATTATCTTGGAATTCTTTATTTTGTTCTGGATCTAAAACTTCAAGTAAGGCACTTGCAGGATTACCGTGATATGACTTATCAAGTTTATCAATTTCATCCAACAAGAATACTGGGTTATTGGTTTTTGCCTTTTTTAAACCTTGAATAATTCTTCCTGGAGCACTACCAACATATGTTCTCTTAAAACCTCTAATTTCGGCTTCATCGCTAATTCCACCTAAACTTGCCTTTACAAAACGTCTATTTAATGCATGAGCGATAGACTTAGCTAAACTTGTTTTACCAGTTCCTGGTGGTCCGTAAAAACACAATATTGGAGCTTTTAAATTTCCTGTCATTTGTTTTACGGCAAGATATTCTAGAACTCTTTTTTTAGGTTTTTCTAACCCATAATGATCATCATTTAAAATTTTTTCAACATCTTTAAGATCGTTGTTATCTTTTGTTGAAATATTCCATGGTAAACTCAAAAGTAAATCGACATAAGTTTTGATAAGACTTCCTTCAAGCGAACCTGGTGGAAGCATTTCAAACTTCTTCATCTCTTCTTTTACTTTATTTTTAACATGGTCTGGATAATCTCCCTTTTCTACTTTATCTATAATATTATCAGGATCATCATCCCTTCCATCTTCCCCTAATTCTTTTTTGATTGCTTTTAATTTTTCCCTTAAAAAGTAATCACGTTGATTTTTTTCTGCACTATCTCTAACATCATCTTGTAATTTCTTTTCAATTTGCAACATACTAGTCAATGATGTGCATAATGAAATGAGTTTCTTTAATCTAATATTAGCATCTTTAGCTTCTAATAATTCTTGTCTTTCTTCAGTAGTGGTTGGCAAATTTATGCTTAAAAGATAGGAAATATCCTTTGCATTAATACCAGAATTTAGTTTATTAAATATAACTTTTAAATTACGTTCAATATAATTATCACCAGCTGAATTTTGAAGAATTCGCAATTGATCGAACAAATTTCTAATAAGTATTTCTTCATGTACAGGATCGCCTTGTTCATCAGGTAAGGTAATAGCGTTTCCAAAGTAAATACCATCATTGCTAGATACATCTAGCAATGAAATTCTTTCAATTGCATTAAAAGTAATTTTGCATTTTCTAGGTGATGATTGAGTCTTTTTAACACAACAAAGAGTACCAATATGGTACACTTTGTCATATAAATTTTTAGCATCTATTGAATCTATATTCGTGCTTATATCTTTTAAAGATACAACAATAACATATGATTCAAAATTATCCAATGAGGTGTTAATTGTTTTAACACCTAGTTTTGTTTCGATATAAATCGTCTCAGTTTCACTTGGGAATAAAATAAATCCTTCAGTAATTAAAACAGGTAGATTAAAAGGAGTATTAGAATTGAAATCCATATAAATTACCTCCTTATATAAGTGACAAAATCACTATTATTTTTGTTCTTCTACTTTATTTTCTGAAGAAGTGTGTTCATCGGCTGCTACTTTTTCTTTATTTTCAGCTTTTACTTCGGAAGTATTGTTTGCAATAATAAATCTTTCAATTTTGCCTTGAATTAATTGTTGCCTAATTCTACCTTCGTTTGCTGCTAAAGCCTTTTTAACTTCTTCAACTTTCATTCCATAGGTACTAGCAAGATTTTCATAATATTCTTCAATTTCGTTTGGTGCAATAACTAATTTTTCAACTTCACCAATTTTATTTAAAACTAAATATTGTGTTAATCTTGTTGTAGCTTGTGTTTTGAATTGTTCTTCTAATTCTTTATCGCTTAAACCAGTAATTTCTTTATATTGTTCGAAAGTTAAGCCATTTTGTGTGATTTGATTGACTGTTTCGTTCTTAACAGCTTCAGTTTCACTAGCAATAACTTGAGGAGCAATTGTGACTTTTGCATTTTTAACAATTGTTTCTAAAATTTCATTAAATTGTTTATCTTTTGCTTGATGTTCTTTTTGATGTAAAAGTTCATTCTTTTCATATGTTTCAAGAGTTTTAACATCACTAACACCTTCAAGGCTTAAGCTCTTAGCAAAGTCATCAGTAATTTCTGGATATTTTTTGGTCTTAACTTCATGAACCATACAGACGAATTTTGCTTGTTTACCAGCTAATTCTTTAACATATTTTTCTGGGAAAGTAACATTAACTTCTACTTTGCTTTCTGGTTTTGCACCAACAAGTTGATCTTCAAAACCAGGAATAAATGAATTACTTCCTAAAACGAGTGAATAGTTATCAGCACTACCACCATTGAATTCTTTACCATCAATATATCCTTTGAAGTCCATAACAACGGTATCGCCTTTAGCGGCTGGCTCATTTTCTTTTAAAACCCATTCAGCATTTTGTTCTCTTAAATGATCGATTGCAACTTTTACTTCTTCATCTGAAACACTTACTTTTTCAAGAGGAATATTGATTCCTTTATATTGACCAAGTGTGACTTCTGGGTATGTAACAATTGTAAATGTGACCTCTAATTCGGCTTGACTTACTTTTGTTGGTCTAACATCAGGTCTATAGAATACATTTAATTTATGTTCATTTACGACATCACTAAACATTTTTGGAAGAACGATATTCATAGCTTCTTCAAATACTTGTCCAGCAGTTAATCTTTCTTTCGCTAAAGCTAAAGGGGCTTTTCCTTTTCTAAAACCTTTAACTTGAACATTTTCTGCTAATTTTTTAACAGCTTTATCTTGAGCATCACTCCATACTTTACCGGTAACTGAAGTGGTTACTTCAAAAACGCCATTTCCTTTATCAATTAATTTTGTAGCCATTTTAACATCTCCTTATGCTTTTATGCGTACGAAAAGAATTATATATTAGATTATAATCTAATACAACAAAAATACTTTTAGATTTAGAAGTTTTAAAATTTTAAACTATTTTCAATTTCTAATATTAATTCGACATATTTTTTTGATGACTTATCATCAACTTTTATATTTTGAAAATATTCTTCATCAGACTCATCTGTTCCATAAATTTTGCACCCAACAAGGTAACAAGCATAAAACAAATCATCAATCATTTTTTTATCTAATTTTTTAGGAAACATGTTTAAAAAAGATGGAATCATTAAACGTTTTATATAAAAATAAATACTCAAATTCTTTAGAGTACGAGATAAATAATCTAGTTTATTTTTTATATAAATTTCACTTTCTTCAATATAATCAAAATAATCAACAGGTTTGATAATAAAATAGTTATTTTCTTTTCTAAAAGTAATGTTACGATCGACTTTATCTAGAATAACATATTCAAGCAATAAAACGTAAACAACATCAAATGGTTGCGGACTATTTAAATATTCTATAACAAGGTCATCTAGTATGACATTTTCGATACGCATTGCAAAAATTTTATGAAGCGCATTATATTTGTCAATTTGATTATTACTAAAAAGTTTATTTTTAATGTCAGAAATAGAAATGGAATCACTAAAATCCAAATTATTTTTGGAATTTTCTATTTCATCGATAAGCTTTTTAATTGTGTTATCTAAAGAATTAAGAAATTCTTCTGTTTGTTGGTTTTTGTATGGTAAATTTATAAAATATTCTTTTTCTATTTCAATTTGTCGATAATTACGAGTTTTAGCAAGCAGGGTTAAAAGTTCTTTTATACTACTAATTAAATCCCAATTTTCTACTATTTTTCTATATTTATAGTAAGTTTCCAATGCTTTTTTGGTATTATGTAAGGATTGATGGCTCATAATTAGATAATAAATATCTTCACCGTCATAGTAATTAATTTTTGAATTCAAAATAGTTTCATAACAACCATTAAAAAATAAATCTCTAATATTTTTACTCATTTTATACTCCTTATTTTCTTATATAAAATATCAGCCGTTTTTTTAGGAATTATTTGTTCTAGTTCAATTAAATTTGCATTTTTCAATAAACTGAGTGTTGGATAGTTTTTGTAAATTAATTCAATGCGTTTTTCTCCAAGTCCTGGGATATCATCAAATATACTTTTAAACATATATTTATTTCTTTTATTTCTATGAGAAGTGATGGCAAATCTATGGACCTCATCTTGCATTCTAGTCAACATAAAAAATAATCGTTTTTTATCGCTTAAATCAATTATTTCCCCACTACTATTAATTAATGAATTGGTTCTATGTTTATCGTTTTTTACTAAACCTGCTAGGTTTATTTTAATATCAAGTTTACTAAAAACCTTTTTAGCTATTTCTATTTGTTCGATACCACCATCAAGTAATACAAGATCTGGCATTGTTTGATGTTCTTTTTTAAGTCTCGAATATCTTCTTGTTAAAACTTCTTCCATACTTGATAAATCATTTTTCTTATTTAATGATTCAATATTAAATCTTCTATACAATTTAGGAGCCGGTTCACCATTAATAAAACAAACCATTGCGCCTATAGCATTACTTCCTTGTAAATGAGAATTATCAAATAATTCAATTCTATATGGTGTTTTTATTTTTAAAATTTTACCCAATTCATCGAGAATTTCGAGTTTATTATCATCTAATCTAGCACTCATAAAATGTTCATCTAAACCATCTTTTGCATTAGTATATGCAATTGTTATCAATTCAAAAAGTTTGCCTCTAGAAGGGTTCAAAACCTTACAATTCAATATTTTTTCCAATGTTTCTTTTATTTCGTCATTTCCAACTACCACTTCTTTAGGTAAAGTATTGTTCTCATAATATTGATAAATTAAATTAGTTATAAAATCTTCAATTTCTCCAACTAACTCATATACGTAATTGCGTTTTGTAATTAAAATACCTTTTCTAATAATTAATATAGTTAAAGATATATATCCCTCACGAATATTGTATCCAAAAACATCGATATCGCCTTCATTAATTAATTCAACATCTTGTTTATCATTAATGTGATTTAAACTATCTAGTATTTTTTTATATTCTTCAGCTGTTTCAAAATCTAAAGTATCGCTGTAATATTTAATTTTTGATTTGACGTCTTGAATAATTTCTTTATTATCGCCTCGCAAAAATTGTTCAATTTTATCAATGATAGCTTTATATTCATCTGGATTAATTTTGTTTATACAAGGCGCTAAGCATTGTCCTAAATGATAATAAAGACATGGGGTTTTGGGGATGTTTTTGCATTTACGTAAAGGAAAAAATTTGTTTAATAAATCAATCATTTCGTATGCGTTCGATGATTCTGGAAAAGGACCGAAATAATCGCATCTTTTGTCATTAATATGTCTTGCAATAGAAATATAAGGATCCTTTATTTTATGAATAGCAATATATGGATAATGTTTATCATCTTTTAATAAAATATTATATCTTGGCAAATGTTTCTGAATAAGATTCATTTCCAATATGAAAGCTTCTTTTTCAGTTCTTGTAACAATTGTTTCAAAATGATCAACATGCGAAACCATTGCTGCGGTTTTTCCTGTATGAGGTCGATTGAAATATTGAGAAACTCTATTTTTTAGGTTTTTTGCTTTTCCAATATAAATAATTTCATCATTTTCATCATGCATTAAATAACAACCTGGGTTGTTTGGTAATAATTTGATTTCGTTAATAAGTCTTTTGTTCATTTTAATGTAACTATTGTTGCTCCTGATCCTCCGTTGGTTTCGTCACCTAACTTAAAAGATTTTACATATTTTAATGTTTTTAAATGTTCATGAATGGCGTTTCTAAGTTGACCAGTGCCGAATCCATGTATAATTTTTACACTTTTAATCCCACGAGCAAAACACTCGCTCAAATATGTATCAAGTGCATCGATTCCTTCATCAATATGATAACCAACAAGATTAAGTGATGATGATATTGGTTTTTTGCCATAAATTAATTGATCTAAATTTGATGGTTTTGGCTTATAAGTTGCTGGTTTGTTGATTTTTTCGCATTTATCAATATCTGTATTTAAATTTAAACCATCGCCAGTCGTAATTGTTACTTTTTTCCCATTTAATCGTATAATTTGTCCCGTCATGCCAATTGATTTTATTTCAACATAATCGCCGACACTCAATTTTTCATTTTTCTTTTTTGTTAAACTCAATGAATTAATTTTGTCGATATAATCATTGGATTTTGTCTTGTTTGAAGCTTTAAATTCTTCAACAATATTGTTTATTTCATCAATTTTTGAATCCATGTAATCATCAAAATCTTCGATTTTTCTTTCTTTTAATTTTTCTTCTTTGAGATTTAAAGCTGCACTCTTTTTAGATAATTCGTTTTGGAATTTATCTAATTCTTTTTGTTTTTGTTTTAAATCTTCAATTTTCTCATGAATATTTCGTTCTTTGTCTTCTAAAATTTGTAATTTTCGATCTTCATTATCTATAAAGTTTTTCTCGTAAATTTTTTCTGCTCGGTTAACTATAGAATTATTTAAGCCATATTTTCTAGCAATTTTAAAACCATAACTTTTTCCCGTTACATCATAGATGATTTTAAAAGTTGGTTCGATTAACTTTTCATCAAATATAAAAGATGCACTTAATACTTTTGGATTCGCTAAGCCAAATTGTTTTAATAAATTATAATGAGAAGATATCAATGTTAAGCATTTTTTGTCTAATAAAAATTCTGCGACAGCCATGCTTAAAGCTTCACCTTCTTTTGGATCTGTTCCATTGCCCAATTCATCAATAACTACTAAATCTTTACTTGATATATACTTTAATAATACTGAAAGTATTGAAATATGCGCACTAAATGTAGATAAATTATTTTCTATAGATTGACTATCACCTATATCAATATAAATTTTTCTAAAAAATCCTACTACACTATTAGATTCTGCCGAAATAGGTAAACCAAGCTTAGTCATATATGCAAGAATTGAAACAGTTTTTAATGCAACAGTTTTACCACCAGCATTAGGACCACTAATTACCATCAATGTTTTTTCATTTCCTAAAATAAAATCATTAGCCACAACTGTTTTTTTATCTAATAATGGATGTCTTGCAAGATATAATTTTATTTCTTGTTTGTCGGATAAAATAGGAACTATACCATCTATTTCTTTAGCATAATGTACTTTTGCAGATAAAAAGTCTAAATATCCTATGATTTTATCGTTTTTAATTAGCAAATCTTCTTCTTTTATAACAAAATTCGTTAATTCTTTTAAAATTCTATTAACTTCTTCCTTTTCTTGAATTTCCAAAATATGCTTTGAATTTTCAAGATTAACAATTTCTAATGGTTCAATAAATGTTGTTTGACCACTAGCACTCATGTCAAGAACTAAACCATTAATATTATTTTTATATGAAGACGAAATTGGTAATACAAATGTTCCATCACGTAACACATAATTATCTCCTGATAATTGATCTTTGTATTTAATTAATAATTTATTTATTGTTGATTTAATTTCTCTTTCACTTTTATATAAATCTTTCCTTATTTGGCTTAATTTAGCACTTGCATTATCTTGTATAGTATTTTCAATAGTTACTACACTAATAATTTTGTTATATAAGATTTCATCAAACTTTAAAATTGAATATTCATTTGATAAAGAATATGTATCTTTAATTTTTCCAAAATATTTTATAATTTCCTTCGTTGATAAAAGAAATTCCTTTATATCATTTAATTTCTTTTCATCGAGAATATCGCCTTTTTTTGCTTTTTTTATTTCATTTTCAATATCTATGTGATTATTTATAGGCAACTCATTATATTTGTTTATGATAGAAATCATTTCATTAAGTTTTGATAATTCAGTTTTGCATGCTTCTTTATCATCAAAAACATCTAAATTATCTAGGATAAAAGCACCACGAGGAGTTTTAATATATTTCTTAACAGATTCTATAATTTTATCTATTTCCAAAATTTGTCTAACAGAATTCATAATCAAATATTAGCATAAAACTTGATACAATGGTATAATTTAAGCGATGATAACAATAAAAATAGATGCGAATGCTTTAAAGCAAATTGAACATGATTATGAAAAATATATCGTCCAAAGAGACATTGGTTATATTATTTTTGCTATAAAAACCGATAAAAATATTATAACCGTATTTTCTAATAAGAAAGGTATTGATTTTAAAGTTACTATCCAAGGTGATGACGCTTTAAAAATTGCTGAAAAATACTCAAATCAACCAATTATAACATCAAAAAAAATTAAAAATCGTAAAGAATCATTATTTTTTATTGATATTGATCAACAAATTGGAAGTGATGAAGTTGGAACAGGAGATTTTCTTTGCCCTATAGTTGTTTGTGCAGCTTATTGTGACAAAGAAACAATGAAATTAATTGATGAATATAATATTAAGGATAGTAAAAAGCTAACTGATGATAAAATTTTGCAAATTGTTCCACTATTAATAAAAAAAGTTTACTTTGAATATAAAATTTTAAGTAATGAAAGATATAATGCAGCTGTTAAATCTGGTTTTAACATGGTGAAAATTAAATGTATCTTACATAATTATGTGTTATCTAATTTACATGCAAGATTTCCTTATGTAAAAAATTTATATATTGATCAATTTGTTCCAAAAGATAAGTATTTTGCATATTTAAATGATATTAAACATATTGAAGATGGTCTTGTTTTTAAAGAAAAAGGTGAATCCTACTTCCCAAGTGTTGCACTTGCTAGTTGTTTAGCTCGATATTTTTTCTTAAAAGAAATGGAATATCAATCTAAAAAAATAGGAATGACGATTCCTTTTGGGGCTGGTGAACAGGTCGATATTTTTGCAAAAAAATACATAGAAAAGTTTGGTTTAGAAAAACTTTCGAAAATTTGCAAACAAAATTTTAAAAACTATAAAGAAGTTACTAGGTCTAATTCATTTAATTCTAGATAAAACCTCTGTGAAATATGCTGGAAGAGGTGCCTCAAATGTCATCTCTTTTTTAGTTGTTGGATGAATAAAAGTTAATCTATAGGCGTGTAACATTTGTCCATTGTTGTAAATTAAACAATTATTTTTTCCATATAAATGGTCCCCAATCACAGGATGCTTTATATAATCCATGTGGACTCTTATTTGATGAGTTCTGCCAGTTTCTAATTTACAGTCAACTAATGTATATTTTTCGTATCTTTTTACTACATTAAAATGTGTTATGGCTGGCCTACCATTAATAGGATCTACACACATCTTCATACGATTTGTTTTATCTCTTGCAATTGGAGCAATTATTTTACCACTATCTTCATCAATTCTTCCTAAAACTAACGCATAATACTCACGATGCATCGTATGATTTGCTAATTGTTCAGCAATAAATGCATGAGAATAATTGTTTTTGCACACAAGTAAAAGTCCACTTGTATCTTTATCAATTCTATGAACTATTCCTACTCTTTCTAATCCATTTAAATTAGAGAGTTCCTTATGGGCATATATTAAGGCATTAACAAGCGTATCATCATGATGGCCATCACCAGGATGCACAACAAGACCTTTTGGTTTATTAATGACAATAACATCATTATCTTCATAAATAATATCCAACTTAAAATTATATGGTTTTAAGTTTTTAGGATCATATTCTTCTACAATAAAGTCTACTACTATTTTGTCATCATTTTTTACTTTATATGAAGGAGAAACTATTTTTCCATTAACTGAAACCTTATCATTTTTTATTAAATTTGATAAAAAAACACGTGAATATTTAGGTTCTTTCGTGGTCAAATACTTATCTAACCTAATGTTGACGTTATTTTCTTCTACATTGTAAGTTTTAATCATTATTTATTGTCAGCCTCTTTATTTTCTTCCTTTTTATCTTTATCTTTTATGATGAGTATGATTTCATAAATTAATAATAAGAAAATACCAACGCATAAACAACTATCAGCAAAATTAAAAATTCCAAATCTTGGAATTAATGGCGTGATATCAATAAAATCTACTACGCCATTTTTGTAGATTGTATCAAGTGGGAAAAAAGAGAATGTACGATCAATTAAATTGCCTAAATCTCCGGCCAAAACCACCATTAAAATTGCTTTTAAAAAACTAGTAAGTTTTTTAAAGTTTTTAATATAATAATAAATTATAAAACCTGCTGCAGCGTAACTTATAAAGCATAATATAATTCTTGAAACTAAATTATTGCCACCCATTCCCCAAGCTGCACCAGTATTGAATGTTAAAGTTAATTGGAATAACCACTCAAAACCATTAATTTTTAATGATTCATTTTTTGGTAAATTATAGAAAGCAACAAATTTAGTTATTATATCTAAAACAAAAAGTAAGATTGCAAGCCATATAAATGATTTCAAAAACCATTTAAAATAATCTTTAAATGGTTTTTTATTAGTATTATTTATTTCTTTAGAACTTTTTGGCATCTCGAGCATAAGTGAACACCTTCTACTTCATGAATATCGTTTTCATCAAAATAATTCCAACATCTATCACATTTTACTCCAGGATGATGTAAAACTGAAATTTCAGCATTTTTACCGGAATAAGCATTCGTTAAATCATTAACAAATTCAACATTACTAACAATGAATATTTCATCTAAAACTTTAGTATTAATATTTTTAAAATATTCTGATAAATCTTTGTTTGTTAATTTAATTTTAACTAAAGCCTCTTGTGAAGAGTGAATAATATTTGCATTACGTTTTTCTTCAATAGCTTTTAAAACGTCATTTCTTAACGATAAAACGTTATTTTGAAATTCTTTGATTAAATTTAAATCAATATCAGTATATTTACTTGGATAATCATATAATTGAACGTTATCTTTTGTTTTTAAACAGAAGTTTTTATTAACTTCATCCATAGTAAATGGTAAAACTGGATTCAATAAACGCATTAAAATAGAGACACATTCGGCAAAAACTGTTTGTATTTGTTTTCTTCTTAAATCTAATTTTGAATCACAATATAACGAATCTTTTGTAATATCTAAGTAAAATGATGATAAATCATCACTAATGAACTTGAATAAAACATTCATTGCACCATTGAAACTAAATTTTTCAAAATTATCAATAAAATTATTTGTAACTTCATGTAATCTTTGAATGATATATTTATCAACTAATGATAAGTTCTCGTAGGGAACTTTTTCATTTTCGGTGAAAGTTTCATTATTTTTATCATTTATTAAATTAGAAAGCATAAATTTAAATGTATTTCTTATTTTTCTATAACCTTCTACATTTTGCTTTACTAAATTTTCACTAATTCTAACATCTTGTTGATAATCGGTTGTTGCAACCCATAAACGTAAAATATCAGCTCCAAAAACATTAGCAATTTTTATTGGATCAATGCCATTTCCAGCAGATTTAGACATTTTTTCCCAATGTTCATCTAAAACATAACCGTGTGAAACAACATTTTTGTATGGAGCTACCCCATTACAAGCAACTGAAATTATAAGTGAAGAATTGAACCAACCACGATATTGGTCACTACCTTCAAGATATAAATCGCAAGGGTATTTTGTTCCTCTTTCGATTAAAACTCCATCAAAACTAGAACCACTATCAAACCAAACATCCATGATATCTTTTTCTTTTCTAAAAACACCATTTGGTGAATGTGGATTTTTATAACCTTCAGGCAATAATTCTTTTTCGGTTTTAGTATACCAAGCATTACTGCCTTCTTTTCTAAATATTTCTTCGATATGATCAAAAACTTCTTTTTCGATAATTGGTGTTTCATCTTCACAATATATAATAGGAAGAGGAACACCCCAAATACGTTGTCTTGAAATACACCAATCATTACGGTCCTTAATCATATTTTTCATTCTTTGGCATCCCCATTCAGGTGTCCAATGAACATCATCTATTGCTTTAAGTAATTCTTCTCTTATAGGATCAATTGAGCAGAACCATTGTGGAGTTGCTCTAAAAATGACTGGCTTATGTGTTCTCCAATCGTGAGGATAACTATGGACAATGTCTTCTTCTTTTAGTAAAGATCCATTTTCTCTTAATATGTCTAAAACAACTTTATTTGCGTCTTCATAAAATAAACCTGCAAGACGAGGTCCACAATCTTCAGTTAATTTACCATGACTATCAACAGGGCAATATGGTTTAATACCATATTTTAAGCAAGCTAAATAGTCATCTTCACCATGGCCAGGAGCAATATGGACAAGACCAGTACCATCGGAATCCGTAACATAATCAGCATTGATTAATACACTATCACGATCATAAAATGGATGTTTACATATAATGCCTTCAAGCTTTTTGCCCTTAAATTCTTTTAATAATTTACAAGAAGTAAAGCCTAATTTTTCAGATATTTTATCTTTTAATGAAATTAAGAAAACAAATTTTCCTAAATTTGTTTCAAAAAGGCCATATTCAAAGTTTGGGTGTGCACAAATTGCAAGATTTGCAGGAAGTGTCCATGGTGTTGTTGTCCAAATAATGAACTTAGCATCATTTGGTACAATGCCTTTTCCATCTTTTACATTAAAAGCAACATATATTGTATAGGCTTTTACATCATGATATTCAATTTCAGCCTCAGCAAGAGCAGATTCGCTTGATGGTGACCAATAAACAGGTTTAAGTCCTTTGTAAATTAAGCCTTTAAGAGCCATTTTAGCGAAACAATGAATTTCATCAGCCTCAAATTCTTTATTTAATGTTAAATATGGGTGTTTATAATCACCTAAAACACCAAGTCGTAAAATTCCTTGTTTTTGATTTTCAACTTGTTTTAAAGCATATTCTTTACATTTTTCTCTAAATTCTGGGAGAGGAGTTGTTTTACGATTGACACCACTTTTGGTAACTTGGTTTTCAATTGGTAAACCATGAGTATCCCAACCAAAAACAAAAGGTGTCTTATAACCTTGCATATTTTTGAATCTAACAACAAAATCTTTTAAGACTCTATTTAACATATGTCCGCAATGCATAGCACCATTAGCATATGGTGGACCATCATGGAGGGCATACTCTCCTAATGTTCGTTCGGCATTCATTTTGTTATAAATGTCGTCATCTTGCCATTTTTTTACTAATAATGGTTCTTTTTGATTCAAGTTACCTCTCATTTCAAAATTACTTTTAAACATGAGTAATGATTCTTTTAATTCCATAAAATTCTCCTAAAAATAATAAACGTCCTTAGTATATCTAAGGACGTTATAAACGCGGTACCACCTTAGTTATAGAAAAATAACTTTTCTATCACTTGTTTAAATGTTTTTTTCAAAGTGATATCTTATTTAAATTACTCGATTTTGCACCACATCAATCTTTCTCTAAAGTAGAAATTAAATAAGACTTGTCTTTTACTTTAATATCTTATCAAAATAACAAAATTAATCAATTATTTACCATTTAAGAAATTTGGAATGATATCTTCCAATTGATCTTCACTTTGTTCTTTATTTTCTTCTGATTCAGTATCTTCTTTAACATCAACATTTTCTTCATCTTTATTGTCTTCATTATTTTCGTTAAATAATGGAGTTTCAGTCGATGGTTTTTCCTTTTTAAGTAATGCTGATGGATCAAGTTTTTCAGTCTTATTGAAATCGATTTCAGTATCAAAATCGCCTGCGATAATAGATAACATAATTTGGTCAGTTAATTGATCATTTACTGCAACACCAAATTTTAAATCGATTTTACCACCACTTTGTTCGACAATTGTTTGAACAGTTGCGTTACACTCAAATAAACTAACTTGAGGACCACAAGTGATGTGACAAATAGCTTTCCTAGCTCCTTTTATTGATTGTTCAATTAATGGACAATTTAAAGCATTTAAAGCTGCATCTTCTGCTCTATTATCACCTTCACCAGTACCAAAACCAATTAATGCAATTCCAGAATTTTGTAATGTTGCTTTAACATCAGCAAAATCCAAATTCATAAGAGCAGGAGTTAAAATTAAATCAGTTACAGTTTTGACAGATTGAGCTAAAACCTTATCTGATTCACTAAAAGCTTGACCAACAGGTAAATTACCTGCATCCATCAATAATTTATCGTTGCTAACAACAATTAAAGCGTCACAATTTTCTTTTAAATTATTTAAGCCTTCAACACTTAAAGCAAGTTTTTTAGTTCCTTCAAATGTAAATGGTCTAGTAACAATACCAATTGTTAAAGCACCAGCATCTCTAGCTGCTTTAGCAATAATTGGAGCAGCACCAGTACCTGTTCCACCACCCATACCAGCAGCGATGAAGACCATATTACGACCTTCAACAATTTGCTTAATTTCATCAATAGATGATTCAGCAGCTTTTGCACCAACACTTGGATCACCACCAGCACCTAAACCATTTGTAAGATTTTCACCTAAAATTAATCTATTTGGAGCTTTGCTAAGAGATAATGCTTGTTTATCGGTATTTGCAACATAAAATGAAACATTAGCAATGTCATCATCAATCATTCTATTAACTGCGTTATTACCGGCACCACCAACACCAATAACCGAAATCTTTGCGACCGGTTCAAAATTATCTAAATCTTCGTTCATATTAATGCTCCTTATAATTCATCTCTAGTTTCGCTATAGGATTCTTTTTCTCTATTAATTTCTCCAATACGACCCTTCATGTCATCTTCTAAACTTCCTTTATATACTGAAGAAAGGAAGATTGCACCAGCACAATTTACCAAACTTGAATCTTGAATTTCTACATTTGGTAAGATTGGGAAATTACAAATATAACCTTTAATAAATTTATTTAAATAGTTTTTGATACCATTTATTTTAAAGTTTTCTCCGATAAAAACTAAGTTTAATGGGTCTAATTTTTTGCTATAACTATTTGCAATATCCTCAAGTGAACTCATTAATTTAGTTAAATATTCTTGGAAATATTCAACAACAATAACATTTAAATCATCTTGATAAAATTTAACTTCTCTACCATTAATTGTTGATTTACAAATAGCTGGATTTAAAGTTGATTTTCTATCATCATAACCATATAAATTTATTAATTCTTCAGCATCAACTCTTAATAAATTAAAGCCTTTAACTACTTTATCGATTAAATTTTCAAATCCAAATGAGAAATATTTCGAAGAATAAACAACATTATTACCAACAAAAGATAAACTAGTTGTTTTTCTACCACTATCAACCAAAATATACGTTGAAACTGAATATTTATAGTTTGCAAATAATTGAGATGCTGCAATAGGTGCGATAACATTTCTTCTAATTTTTATACCAGCATGAGCAACTGCATCCATTAAATCTTGAACTAAATTAGTATTTAAAGAATAAATATTAGCATCAACTAAAATTTGGGTACTTGTTTCACCAAGTGGTGGCTCAGTAAATTTTTTATTTCCATCAATAACAAAAAAATTTGGAATAATATCGATTATTGAGTTATTTCGATTTGGTATTCTTTCTTTTTTAAGCATCATAAGATCATTTGAAATATCTATTTTTTCAATTTTATATGATCTCGAGATAACTGTTGTTTGTTTTCTACTACTATAAACTTCTAAACTATAAGGTGGTAAAACAAGAGCTACTTCATTAACATTAATCTTTAGGTTATGCTCTTTATCTTCGATTGTAAGGATATTTTTAATATCATTTGTTAAACTACTACTATCTAATACTTCGCCATCTTTTAAAGCGACAGAAAGTGGTCTAACGACTTTATTTGTAATATTCACTTTGTTATCTTGAACATTACCTAATACGAGTAAGATTGTTTTACTTCTTATTTCTAATGCTGCAATTTCTTTTTCCATAACTATTAATAATTATATTATTAAAATATGCTATTTACAATTAAAAATTTAATTTTGCTCGCTAGATAAAATAGTAGATATTCAGTAAAAAAATAGTTAAAAATGAGTAAAATAAAAGACGGTTAAACCGTCTTTTAGAAAGGAGGAAAAAATGGAACAAAAACTAAAAACGTAATAATTCAACATTAGTATTAACATTCGTTTTTATATTATTGGTATTTTCGTTAGCTTTAACAAGGTTTAAACCTAAACTTATTGGTAAAGCTATTAAAATTGATGTAGCAACAATTGCTGAACAGCAAATAAATACTTTTTTAAATGTATAATAAATAGCTTTATGATTGTATCTTACTAATTTGTCTTTCATAAATATATTCTCCTTACTTAATTTTTTCTAAAATTCTTAATTTTGCACTTTTTGCGCGATGGTTTTCTAATAATTCTTCATCATTCGCCACTATTACTTTCTTATTTACTTCTCGATAATCTGGTGTTTTGATATTTTTTGGATCTATATAATCATTTAAACGATTACCCTCAATAAATGAATATTTTCTAAATAAATTTTTTACTATTTTGTCTTCGAGTGATTGAAATGATATTACGCAAACTCTACCACCAACTTTCAATGATTGAATAACATCTTCAAGAGCTTTATTCAAAACATTTAATTCATCATTAACTTCTATACGCAATGCTTGGAATATTTGTTTTGCAGGATGTCCAATTATTGATAATTCTTTTTTAGGTTTTGAAGATTTAATAATATCTACCAATTCAAAGGTTGTTTCAATTGGTTTAATCTCTCTCTTTTTTACGATATTCTTCGCAATTTGATAAGAATATCTATCCTCACCATATTCTCTAAAAACACGAGTTAAATCTTTTAAAGAATATGTATTAATAATATCTTTTGCTGTCAAAGAACGATTCTGGTCCATTCTCATATCTAAAGGTGCATCAAACCGATAAGAGAAACCACGATAATCTTCATCAAATTGAGGTGAACTAACTCCTAAATCGAATAAAGCTCCATCAATTTCTTTAATTCCAAGTTCTTGTAATACTTCTTTAATATTTACAAAATTTGTTTTAAAGATTTTGAAATTACTTCCGATTTTACTTAATTTTTCACGGCTAGCCTCAATTGCTTCTTCATCCTGATCTATACCTATTAATAAACCATTAGGACCAAGTCTTTTAAGTATTTCACTACTATGTCCGGCTCTCCCTAATGTTAAATCAAGATAAATGCCATCTTTTTTAATATTAAGACCTTCAATTACTTCATTTTTTAAAACTGGTTTATGGACATTACTTTTCATCTTTTAATAAATCCTCTGCATCTTTTTCGAAATCTTTTTCGTGTTCATCACGATATTTTTCCCATGATGCTTTGTCCCAGATTTCAAAATGATCAAGTAGTCCAATAATTTTTACAGCTTTACCAATTGAGTATTTTTGAAGAGTTTTAATTGGAATTTGAATTCTTCCGGCTTTGTCAATTGTAAGTTCCACAACTGTTTCGAGAAGAACTCTCAAATGGAGTCTAGCTTTCTCCTTTTCAAATTGTAGTGTTTGAAGCTTATTAAGTGCGTTATTAAAGTCAGATTCTTTATAAATGGAAATACAGCCGTCATATCCTTTCATGAGATAGAGTTTTTCACCTATTTCATTTCTAAATTTACTTGGGATAACAAGACGACCTTTTTCATCTAATGAATAGTCAAAACTTCCAATAAACATTACACACTTTCTCCCACTTCCATCCACTTGGCTATATTGTAAATAAAAAAAGGAATTTTTGCAATACTTTTTGCAAAAATTCCTATATAAAATTTAAGCGACTACATCGATATTTTATTTAAGTAATTTTAAAATTATATTTAATCCCCAAAATCAATGTCGTTTAAAGCACTGAAGGCATTACTCCCACTAGAAGCTTTTTCTTTTAAGTATTCATCTTCTGTTAATACTCTGTAATCTTTTCCTTTTGGTAGTTTTTCGCCATCTTTATGAGCATCAACTGGAATTGAAGTTATTAATAATGAATAAACATAATAATCAAGGTCTATTAAATCTTTAACAAAAATTATGTCGTCTGAATCAAGAGATTTTGTATTTGTAAAATATAAAGTATCATCAATTTTAATTTCTTTATTAAAAGGAACACCTGTATAACTTGAAGTAATATTAATATTGCACAAAATATTGAAGTTAATAATTAGTGTATTTTCAGCCTTATCAAGTGTTATTGTTCCTTTACAATTGTTAATTTTTTTTAATAATGTATCTTCCTTGAAAAATTTGTCTAAGGAAGATTCAAAAGAAACTTCATCATGATCTTTAACTTGATTGAAATAAATATTCATAATTAGGATCTCAAACTTCCATTTAGTTTATTCGAGATTGTGTCTCTAATTTTTAAATCAGCAGCACTAATTTCATCTTCTTTTAAAGTATGATCTTTGCCATCTAACGTAACGCTTATAGCTAGTGATACTTTGTTGTTTTCAAGGTGCTCGCCTTTATAAATATCAAAAACATGAATATCGCTTATTAGCGAACTAGACTTCTTAATTAAGTTTTTAATATCACTATACTTGATGGAATTATCAACAACAAATGCGTAATCTCTCATAACTGAAGGGAACTTATTAAATTCAGTGAATTTATTATTTGCAGACTTAGTTTTGAATAAAGTATTTAAATCCATTTCTAATAACACCACTTCTTCTTTATTTAAGTCATATTTATTTTTAAGAGTTGGATATAATTCTCCAATAACTGCAAATGGTTTGTTATCTAATTTAATTATGGCGCTTCTATTAGGATGTAATTCATTAGATTGTGTTAAACGTTCATAACTAATACGACTTGATTGAATATTAAATAATTCAACAATTCCTTCGAAGTATCCTTTAATATCATAGAAATCATATGATACTTGACCAAGTTCATCTTGAATAAATTTTTTACCACAAAGACAAATTGCTAAGTGATTTGTTAAGCCCTTTGTATCATTTACTTGAGAAATTTCAAATAAACCAAAGTTTTTATTTTGATGATTATAATTATATTGAACAGTTCTAAGCATTGAACTTAATAAATTTGTACGAATATATTTATGATCCTCTGTTAAAGGATGTAATACTTGATATCCTTCGTTTTTGTTAAGAATGTTAAATGTTTCGCTGTCAGTTTTGTTTATCAAAGTATAACTTATAATTCTATAAAGACCACGATCTAAAAGATAATCGGCAACAACTTTTTCTTTTTTACCAAAACCAACCATTCCTCCTACTGTTGTTTCCATTTCAGGAAGAACAGATTTGATATTTTCAAAGCCATTATAACGTATAATTTCTTCACTTAGATCGGCTTTACCTTCTATATCAATCCTAAAGTCCGGAATAACAGCAATAAAACTATTGTCATCAATATTTTTTGTCTCAATATAAAGCTTATTTAAGGTATTTATGATGTTTTCTTTATCAAATTTAGTTCCTAATCTTTTATTAATATATTCAAAAGTACAAGAAATTTCCTTTTGCTTATAATTTAAAACATCATAATTGTTAGTTTTTGAAACTGATGAAAAAGAAGAATATTCACTCATTAAATGAGTAATAAGATTCATTACTTTTTCAACTTGATTTGGATTAATGCCTTTTATAAATCTTTGTGAAGAATCGCTTGATAATCCGAGTCTTATGCTTGTTTTTCTAATTTGTGGACCATAAAAATTGGCAACCTCAACAAGTATATTTTTAGTTTCATTAGTGACTTCACAAGCTTTTGTGGTCATTATTCCGGCAATGCACATGACTTCACCACCACTTGTTACAACTAAATCGCCTTTTTTGATAGAATATGTTTTCCCATCCATTGCAACGACTTCGCCTTCATAATCATCTTTGACAATTAATTCTTTTTTTGGAAGTTTGTCTGCATCATACATGTTTATAGGTTGACCTGTAAGAAGCATTGCATAATTTCCAATATCAACTATATTATCAATCGAGCGAATATCTTCATTTCTTAAAATGTCAGATAATTCTTTTTTTGATTCATGTGTAGAAACATTTTCAAAATATCGAATTGCGAATTGTTTACAATTTGCAGTTGTTGAACTAACAAAATACTCATTATCTACTAAATTATTACTACTATATACTGGTATTGAAACTTTTTTATTGAATAAAGCCCCGATTTCTCTTGCAACATTATATAAAGAATAGGCATCACTTCTGTTAGCAAGTAATGAAAGATCAAGTATTGAATCATCTAAGCCAAGATATTTTAGAACGTTAGTTTCTCCAATAGGAGCGTCTTTTGATAGTTCTTCAATTCCGCTTATTTGCTCAGGTCTTAAATTTTTTGGATCAACACCTATTTCATTTAATGCACAGCACATCCCATCACTTTCAATGCCGCGAATGACACCTTTTTCAATTTTTTTGTTCCCTGGAAGAATAGCGCCAGGTCTAGCTACAATTACGTTTAATCCTTCACGACAATTAGGAGCGCCACACACTACTTGTATAATTTCGCTTCCAATATCAATTTGGTTAACATGTAAATGATCGCTATCTGGGTGTTTATCGCATTTTAAAATATGTCCAATTACTAAATTTGTTGCATTTGAAAGATGTTTTATACCTTCAACTTCTATGCCGGCGGATGTTAACTTTGCAGCAATTTGTTCTGGAGTTAAATCGCTAATATCTACATATTTACTTATTTCTTTTAATGATACTAACATAAATTAATCCTCGATTTTCTTGTTAAATTGCTTAATAAATCTTACGTCGTTAGAATAGATTCTACGAATGTCATCTATCCCATAACGTAACATAGCAACTCTATCAATACCAACGCCAAAAGCAAAACCGCTATAAACCTCTGGATCGTATCCTGACATTTTTAAAACATTAGGATGAACCATCCCAGCACCTAAAATCTCAATCCATCCACTACCTTTGCATGTTGGACAACCTTTTCCATGACATTTAAAACAAGATATATCAACTTCTACAGATGGTTCTGTAAATGGAAAATATGATGATCTAAACCTAACTTTTGAGTCCTTTGAAAACATTTGTTTAGCAAATAATTCTAAAGTACCCTTTAAACTTGCCATATTAATATTTTTATCAATAACAAGTCCTTCTACTTGGGCGAATTGATGACTATGCGTCATATCATCATCGTCACGACGATAGCATTTACCAGGGCAAATAACCTTGATAGGTTTACCTTTCGCTAAACGCATAATTTCGGGTTGCATCGAACTGGTTTGTGTCCTTAATAGTAAATTATCATTAATATAAAAAGAATCTTGCATATCTCTAGCTGGATGGTCTTTTGGAATATTTACCAATTCAAAGTTGTATTCATCAGTAACAATTTCTGGACCATCATGAACTTCATACCCCATACTAATAAAAATATCTTCAATTTCACGAAGAACTTTATAAAATGGATTTTCTTTTCCGGATTCATAATTTTTTCCAGGTAAAGTTATATCGATTGATTCTTTTTCGAGTTGTTTTTTAATTTCTAAACTTTTTACTTCTTCTAATTTATTATTTAATGCATCTTCAACTGTTTTCTTTGCGGAATTAACAATTTGACCGTATTTTTTCTTTTCTTCTACTGCTAATTCTTTCATTTTGAGCATTAAACTTGAAATAATACCTTTTTTAGAAAGAAATTTATTTCTGATTTCGTTAATTTTTTCGATAGAATCAGCATTTTTAACTTTTTCTATTGCATCATTAACGATTGACTCAATATTATTATCTTCCATATATATAAATTAACCTTTTAAACCTTCGGCTTGACGTTGCATATTTTCAACAACAACATCACTAATATCACCTATAGATTGAGCATACTCTAAAATTTTCCAAGGCTCATTTGTATGAAAATGTATTTTTATTAAAGTATCATCACCAACAGCAATTAAACAATCACCTTTAAAGTGTTTTGTAATGTAATCATTAATCTTATTTTCATCAAGATCATGTCCATTAATTAATAACTGAGTATCAAATTTAAATTCTAATTTTTCTGCCATAAAATTCTCCTTCTTAATAAAAAAAGAACTAGTTAGGAGCGAATTTATCGCGGTACCATCCTAATTCTTTAATACTTAATTGCATATTTAACGCATATGTGCGGGTTTATAAACCAGCTCAAAGGCGAATTCGTAAGTTTTGTTTGAAATAGTTCCACCATCTATTTCTCTCTATAAAACAATCTAACTTAGTACTACTCCTTATCAACGCTTTTTTATTATAACATTATTAATTTTTTTAAAGAATAATTTTATCAAAGTATCTTGTAAAATTAGTTTTTAAAATTATATAAAAAAATTCCTGCAGCGATACCAACATTTAAAGAATCTATATTATTAATTTCGATAAAAACTTTAATATCGGCTAAATCAATAATTTCTTGTCTCACACCTTTGCCTTCACTTCCAAAGACAAAAACATATTTTTCATCATTTTTTAATTTAAAATCATTCAATTTTATCGAATCTTTATTCAATGTTGTTACGACAATTTTATAGCCCACTGTCTTAAGTTTTTTGATATATGAATAATCTATTGTTTTTATATTTAAATTAAAGATTGCGCCTTGAGAAGCTTGAATTGTTTTTTCATTATATTTATTAGCTGAATCATTACTTATTAATACATTAAAAAAGGAAAAAGCAAGAGCAGTTCTTAAAATTGTTCCTACGTTTCCTGGATCTTGAACTTTATCTAGATAAATTAGATTTTTTTCTTCATCAACGTTTTCGTTAACGAAACTACAAATTGCAATAACACTAGGTGCTGATTTTTGGCTACTTATTTTATTTAAGATATCTTCAGTAACAATATATTGATCGATATCTTGGTTAATATAATTAATATGTTTTGAAGTAATTACATAGCAAATATTATTAGCTTTATTAGCCATTTCTAAAAGATGTTCGCCTTCGATAATAAATTTTTTCTCATTATTTTGTGTTTTGCTATTTTTTAAATCGATAGTTTTTTTAACGATTTCATTTTTTCTACTAGTTATATACTTAATCATTACTACTATTTAACTCCTAAAATATATTTTTTTCAATTTATGTTGCAAGTAGTCATAGTTGGGACAATACTTATATACAATCTCATAGAACATACTTGAATGATTTCTTTGAAAATCATGGGCTAATTCATGAATAATTATTGAATCAATAATATCTTTTGAAAAATGTATTAAAAAAGAATTGATTGTTATTTTATGACTACTCTTACTATTGCTACCATATATTGATTTTACTTTTTTAATTGACAACAAGTAATGGGTTTTTATCCCCATAACATTTTCAAAATATCTTAATCTTGTTTCAATATAATCTTTAAATATTGGTTTAATATCTTCATAAAAAGTTTCCTTATTAAATAAAATATAGTGACCATTTATTTTGACAAAACATGCGTTAAAATATTGTTTTTCGCCAAATATATAGCAATATTCGTTGGTAAATGGTTCAGGAAGCTTAGGTCTAGTTTTATATTTATAATTTGAAAGTGCGTTTTCTAAATATGTTTTTGATGTACCATAAGGACAACGAATATAAAAAACATTATCTCTTATATTCCATCTAATATATTTCATTCTTTTATATTCAATGATTGCTTTAAAACTTTTACCATTTATATTTAAAAAGGTTTCTTTTTTCATATGGAATTATTATAAATAAATCAATATAATATTTAAAGCGACGAAAGGAATTAAAATGGAAACTATTATTGTAAGTGCATGTTTATTAGGCGATAAATGCCGTTACGATGGCAAAGATAACTACAATGCAAAAGTTAAATTTTTAAGAGAGCATTTTAATATTGTTCCTGTTTGTCCTGAGGTTCTTGGTGGAATGGGCACTCCTAGATTACCAAGTGAAATAAAAAACGGAATAGTAATAAATCAAAATGGTCGAAATGTAACTAAATATTTCGAAAAAGGTGCTGAATCGGTTTTAAATGTTGTTAGATATCTTCATATTAAGAAGGCGGTATTAGTCGATAAATCTCCTTCTTGTGGTGTTCATCAAATTCATAATGGTAATTTTAATGGTGGATTAGTTGATGAACCTGGTTACACCACTCAACTTTTAATAGAAAATGGTGTAAACTGCTATACAATTGATGAGATTGATAAATTAATTGATCCAACTAATAAAGAATTAGTTGATGCCTATTTTAAGGAAAAAGAAGAAAAGAAAGAATTAGAGCTTAAGAAAATTGAAAAAAATACTGAATACTCTAAGTTAAACAATAAAAAACCAACTAAAAAGAAGCTCTTTAAAAAAACAAAGAGTAAATAATTATGTCTAAATCAAGATTTATTATTTTAAAGATAACATTAGCTGCTTTAATGACGGCTCTTATTTATGTTGTGACAGCTTTTTTACCAATAGTTTATGCAGGTGGTTCTGGTTATTTGAATTTTAGTGATGGCTTAATAATGTTTACAACTATCTTTGTTGGTCCAATTGAAGGTGTTTTTTCAGCTATTTTTGCTTGTGCTATGGCTGATTTAACTGCTGGTGCTGCGAATTTTATTCCTTTTACAATATGTGCTAAAGCACTTGAGTCTATTAGTTGTTATTTAATTTATAAAATACTTAATAAACATAAGTATTTAAAATACATTTCATGTATTATTGCACCACTTTTTATGGTTTTAACTTACATGGTTGCTTATTTAATAATGTATGGTTCTTCGTATCTTGTTAATTCATTATTTGACTTAATACAAGGTATTGCCGGGACAATTATATCAATTGTTTTATTAAAAGTTTTTGAGAAATTAAGTTTAGACAAATTTAAAAATAGTTCTCTTAATAACTAATAAATATTTATTTTTTAATAAAAAAATGCTCTCAATTTTCTGTTGAAAGCATTTTGTTTTTTATAAACTATTTTTCTTTATTTGTTCATCAAGCATTACAGGATCGATTTTGTTTAAATGCCATATGTCTTTATTATAAGATTCAATAGTTCTATCACTTGAGAAATAACCAGATTTTGCGATATTAATTAAGCAAGATTTATACCAAGCAGTTTTATTTTGATAATAATCTTCAATATTTTTAGAAGCTTCAAGAAAAGCTGGTAAATCTTTAAATATAAAGTATTCATCGTTATGATTCATAAGTTCATTAAAGATACCTTTAAATCTTTCTGGGATATTTTCACACCATGGACCATTGAATAATGAGTCAAGAGCCCATCTTAATTTCATATTATTATTGTATTCCTCCCAGGCATTATAGACGCCTGTTTTGGTAAGTTTTTCAATGTCTTCAACTTTTAAACCAAATATAAAGGCATTGTCATTTCCGACTCTTTCAAGAATTTCAACATTTGCACCATCTAATGTTCCTAATGTTAAAGCACCATTCATCATAAATTTCATATTACTTGTTCCGCTAGCTTCTTTTCCAGCGGTTGAAATTTGTTCACTAATATCTGCTGCTGGGATTATTTTTTCAGCTAAAGAAACGCCATAGTTTACCATGAAAACAACTTTCATGTATTTACTAACCTCAGGATCGTTGTTTACAACATTTGCAACTGCATTTATAAGTTCAATAATTTCTTTTGCAAAAACATAACTTGGAGCTGCTTTCGCGCCAAATATAAATGTGTGTGGATACATTTTAAAATTAGGGTTTGTTTTAATTTCATGATATAAAATCATAATTCTTAAAACATTCATTAATTGACGTTTATAAGCATGTAATCTCTTAATTTGTACATCAAAGATTGAATTAGGATCAACTTCAATACCATAATTATCAAAAATAAACTTAGCAAGTTTTTGTTTATTTTTGAACTTTATTTCTTCAAGACGTTGGAGAACGACTTTATCATCTTTAAATTTAGCAAAATCTTCAAGATAATTTTCAGGATTTTTAATCCATTTATCGCCAATTTTTTCAGTTATTAATTGACTTAATTCTTCATTTGCATACATTAACCATCTACGATGCGTGACGCCATTTGTTTCATTATGGAATTTTTCTGGGAAGTATTTATAGAATTCTTTAAATGTAACTTTCTTTAAAATTTCAGTATGAATTGCTGCAACACCATTAACACTATATGCGCAATAAATAGCAAGGTTTGTCATTCTAACAAAACCATCTTTAATGATTAGCATGTTATTTTTTTCTTCTTCACTAACACCAACACTACTCATCCAAATAAGCATTCTACGTTGAATTTCTTCAATAATCATGTAGCAACGTGGAACAAGTCTTTGAATATATTGAACAGGCCATTTTTCTAATGCTTCTGGCATAATTGTATGGTTTGTATAGGCAAAGGCATGACTTACTTGATTATAAGCTTCATCCCAACCATATCCATATTCATCCATTAAAAGTCTCATCATTTCAGGAATAGCAAGTATTGGATGGGTATCATTTAATTGGAAGACAGTTTTCTTATAGAAATCATCTAAACTTCCATGTCTTCTTAAAAAACCACGCATTAAACTTTGAAGACCAGCACTAACAAAGAAATATTGTTGACGTAATCTTAATAATTTACCATGTTCAGTTGAATCATCTGGATAAAGACCATGACAAAGTTCTTTAAGAGTAGTTAAATAATCTTCAAAACTTATATTATTTGGGAGATTTGCTTCACTTGGTTGAGCACTCCATAATCTTAAAGTATTAGCAAGGTTGTTACGATATCCTACAATTGAAACATCATATGGCATAGCAAGTACTTTAGTAGCGCCAACTGTACGTATTCCATATCCACCATTTGGTTTAAGGTAAGTTTCAGCAGTACCATAAAATGAAACTTCGACAGCGTGTTTTGGTTTTCTTACTTCCCAAACATAACCATTAGTTAACCATTGATCTGGAGTTTCAATTTGTTTTTCGTTAACGATTTTTTGTTTAAAGAATCCATATTCATAACGAATACAGTTTCCATGGCCAACATATCCTAAACTTGCAATAGAATCTAAAAAGCATGCAGCAAGTCTACCAAGTCCACCATTTCCGAGACCAGCATCACTTTCAACATCTTCAAGTTTTGAAATATCGATGCCTAATTCTTCAAGGCCATCTCGACAAATTCCATAAATCCCAAGATTCATTAAGTTTGAAGTCATGAGTCTGCCAATTAAAAATTCCATTGAAAAATATATTAATTGTTTTTCATCATTTTTTAAGACAAATTCACGAGAATTACGCCAATCACTTCCAGCGTAATCTCTAACCATTTCTCCTAAAATATCGTATTGTTCGAGAATGTGTGCTTCATTTGGAGTTTTGCCATATTTTTCGCTTAAGCGCTCGCTAAATTCCTTTTTAAATTCTTCTTTATTTTTAAACATACAAAATCCTTTCTAATAAATTAATTTTTATGTGTATATTTGAATATCATAGCAGCGTAGCCTGCTAATTTAATCGTTAATTTAAATGGTTTGTTTTCAGGTCCATATTGTTGAGATTTTAATTCATCACCATTATAGGCATTTGTTCCGCCATAAACATCTTTATCACTATTGAAGATTTCTTTATAACTACCCTCTCGAGTTAAACCAATATCATACGATTCGTAATAATTTGGAGTCATATTGAAAACAAAAACTAAATGACTATCACCAACTCTTCTTTCAAAAGCAAAGACGCTTTGTTCAGAATTATCAACCATTAACCAATTAAAATGAACTGGGTTATATTCTTCTTTATGCATAGCTTCTTCATAAGCATAAATTAAATTTAAATCTCTAATTAAACGCGAAATACTATCGTGTTTTGGAAATCTTTTAAGTTCCCAAGGGAGAGACCTATTTTCATTCCATTCATCAAATGAAGCAAGTTCATTTCCCATAAAGTTAAGTTTTTTGCCTGGATGAGCAAATTGATAAGTATATAAATTACGTATCAGGGCAAATTTTGTATCGTAATCGCCATACATTTTATTAATTATGGTACCTTTACCATGAACAACTTCATCATGACTTAAAGGTAATAAGAAGTTTTCACTATAGAAATACATCATTGAAAATGTAAGTTTATTGTGTTCCCATTTTTTGTAGATTGGATCTTTAGAATAGTACTTTAATGTATCATTCATCCAGCCTAAATCCCATTTATAATCAAAACCTAAACCACCATGTTCAAGAGATCTTGTTGTTCCATTAAAATCTGTAGAATCTTCAGCAATCATCATTACGCCATTATGCTTATAATGTATTTTTCCATTTAATCTACGAATAAATTCGGTACCGCCGTTATTTTCTCCTCTATCTTTATTACCTTCCCAATAAATAATATTGCTAACAGCATCAACTCTTATTCCATCAAAATGGAAATAAGTTAAGAAATAATCCATTGCAGACATTAAAAAACTGCGAACCGGATCTTTTCCTAAATCAAATTGTAAAGAACCCCATGGTGAATACATATGTTCATTATCGTATTCATATTGGCAACTACCATCAAAATGATTCAAAGAATATAAATCTACAGCAAAGTGAACAGGAGCAAAATCTAATATAACGCCAATCCCAGCTTGATGCATTCTATCAACAAATGACATAAGTTGCATTGGATTACCATAAGTTGAGTCAACACTATAAAAACCAGTTGCTTGATAACCCCAACTTCCAGGGAATGGATATTGAGTTATTGGCATAATTTCAATGTGTGTAAAACCAAGACCCTTTAAATAAGGAATTAAATAATCAGCAATTTCTTCATATGATAAAAAACGATTATCAACTTTACCTTTCCAGCTTCCCAAGTGCATTTCATAAATTGACATTGGTTTATCAAAATTACGATCTCTATTATTTAAATATGGTCTATCATGCCAAATAAAACCTTCGATATTAAAAAGTCTTGAACAACTTCCTGGTCTATATTCACTAAAAAATGCAAATGGATCGGCTTTATCTACATATTCGCCTTTACAATTTTTGAAATGATATTTATAAAAAGAATAATTATGAAGTCCAGGAATAAATATTTCAAAAACCCCACTATCATCAATTTTTTCCATTTTATGAACTGTTGGATCCCAGTTATTAAAGTCACCTATAACAGAAACATCACTAGCTAATGGGGCATATAATCTGAAAGTTACACCATTAACAAGTTTTATTACAGTAGCTTTCTTTGTCTTAGTTGGATCTTTTTTTAAAGGTATTTCTATCTTGACTTCCATTTCTTTTTTTGTGAAATGTGCTCCAAAATATGTATAGCCTTCAATTGATTGACCATTAAGATAATCAGCTAAAATTCCATATGCCATATTGTTACCTCTATTCTCATATATTTTACTAAAAACCAATGTAATATTTAATACTCAAAATAACTTTTTTTGAATATTGAAAAAAATTTTCTGTAAATTTTCATTAAATTAAAAATGCTAGAGGAATTTCTAGCATTTAATCAAGATAATTTAAGTTAATCATTTTCACATCATTTAGTAATTTTAAGTTATTTTCTTTAATTAAATTGAATGCAATTTGTAAGTAATTGTTGTTTTCTAAATCATTTGGTGAATGAGCATCAATACCAATAATACATGAAACACCATACTCACTAGCTATTTTCCAGAAAAATGGATCAGGGTAATGATGATTCAAACTATTTTTTGTCTTCTTTTCTCTTCTTAATCCACCAAGATTAATTTCAAGAGGTAGATTGTATTCGACACTTGCTTTACATATTTCTCTACAAACTTCTTCTATTTCAGGAGTAATTTTTGTGATATTACACATAAATAAATCTGGGTGACAAACATATAAAAATAATCCGGTTTTCATTCCTTTAATTAGATCGTCTTTATATCTTTTGATTCCTTCGATATCGTCATTATTTTTAAAATAATAAATTGGATCTCCTTGTGCATTATATGTAACGTGTTGACCAAGTATTAAAAAATCAAAACCTTTTTCTTTTATTAAAAATCTATAAAAACTATAGAAATTTTCTTGATATTCGGTTTCAAAACCTAATTTAATATCAATTTGATCTTTATATTTCTTTTTTAAATCATTAATTGAAGAAATATAGTTATCTAATTCCTTATAGTCTCCTCTCATTCCTTTATGAACAATATTAGGAAAGAAAGCATGATCACTAAAACCTAAGGTTTTAAAACCAGCTTTTATCGCGCTTTTTACGTAATCTTCATCAAGACCAACCGCGTGTTCACATCTTGATGTATGTGTGTGTAAATTAAAATTAGTATCCATATTCTAATTATAGCATGTTTGTCAATGGATTCTTTCTAAAATATTAAAGATTTTTTTCAAATTCCTCTTCTTCTTTCTTGTTTTTAAAAACTAAAGATTGCTCAACATCTATGCTTTCAATATTTAAAATTTTTTCTGATATATCTTTATTATCACTAGAAAAAACCATAATTATAAAATTTAAAAATAACCAACCGATCGTTAAAATTATAAAAGAATAAAGCGAGAAAAATACCACTCCTAGGCTTGGTATGAAGTATGTAATTAAATTCTTTAAAATAACTTTATATTTTTTTAAAACATAGCCATTTTTACCATCAACATATCCTAATTTAAATTTCTTTTCACCAAAAGTTGAAGAATTCTTGTTTTGAAGAGGAATTATGACAAATAAGATAATAAAAGATGTATAAATAGCAACTGTTCTTGAAATAAATTTATATAAGTTATTTTTTGATAATATATTAAAATAGTCATAATCATATCTTTCTAATAAGTTATTTAGTTTTTTATATTGATTATAAAAAATATCATGCATATTTTTTTCATAATTTTTTCCACTACCAGGAATAGTTTTTGCAACAACGTCATAATTTACAGTTGAATCATTATTTAAAACATATTCAAAATAATCACTTTTTGTTACGTCCGTTACTTTAGATGGTAAACCTAAAACAACAACATTATAAATATGATAAATTGTGTATTTTTCCTTGTATAAATCTTCATAATCTTTAATTATTTCATTGCTATATTTATCAAAATAAAAATGTTGAATGACTTCTTCATATTTTTCATAGCTTAAATTATCACTTAAAGTTAAATCATTTTCTTTTAAGGTTTCATTTATATAAAATTCATTGCCTACATAATTAAAACATGTCCCAAAAACCCCAAATAATACAATGAAATAAAGGCTAATTGTAAAAAGCGAAGTTAACAATATATCTAGCAAATATGAAAAAATACGATGCAAAATAAATCCTTTTTCAATTCTAACTCTTTTATCCATTTTAAATTACCTTGTTTATCTTATTTAAATAATATAATTCTTCATTTTTGTTTTTAAAAATAATTGAATTTACAGTATTTATTACGACTGTTCCGCTAATAAAGTCATGAATACATCTTCTTTTTTTAGTAAAAAGCATCATTGTATAAGTTATTATAAATACTCCACCAAAAGTAATAGCACTAAGTAAAATATCCATAAAATAATACGCTAAAAATCTTATAAATAATTGATATTTTTTAATTTCATATCCATCTTTATTTACTAAACCAATTTTAAAAATATGTTTACCGATAGTTTCTCCATATTTACCAAAACAAGGAATAATAAATTCATAAATAAATGCAAAAACAAATAAAGTTGGTAATAAACCAGAAAGTGCAGTAAATATTAATTTTTGATTTTCATTTGTTAAATCGTTTATTTTCGAACTTTTTATCATATTTTTACATGTACTTTCATATTTATTAAGAAAATACGTTAATGTAACATCTTCTTTTGAAGAATCAATCATTTTAAGGGTGTGGCTATTAAAATCATACGATTTTATATTTGATTCACTATTATTAATTAAAAGTACTTCATTTTCATATTGTGAATTATTTAAATTTGCTACGCCACCATACTCCTTATATTTAATAGTATAAAAATCATAAAGAGATTTTGTTAATGAAACGTTTTTATATTCTTTATTGTTGAAACTTAAGTCATTATTATATAAATCATCTATTTTTTTAAAAGAAGCTAAAGTTGATTTAGCGCTATAATTTCCATTATCATCAACTATAAATAACTCACTATCCTTAAAATATTCAATAATTTCAATGCTATTTTTATTAAATTGTTCTTTATTAAAAGTATTAGGATAAATTAATGTAAAAAATAACAAAAATGTTGAAAAAAATAAAATTATAAGATCAATTAATCTTGCTAAAATTCTCTTTCCTTTTTTTGCTAAAAATATTTGTTTCATGAAATAATTATACTCTTTTGTTAGTAAAAAATTATAAAAAAATGTTAATATTAGAAAGGTAATTTTTATGGATATTAAAAAGTTTAATTTAACGCTTATTTTATTAATTTCGTTCTCTATAATTTTAAATATTGTTTATGTAATTTTATCGATAATTTTTATTTTAAATAACCAAATCGAATCAAATATAGATATATTTGTGTCGTTTTTATGTATCACTTTAATGATTATATTTAATGTAATTCAATTAATAAATACCGTAAATTCTATTAAAACTAATAGTTCTTTTTTAAAAACAATTTTATATGATGAAAATGATAATTTAAATTATAGACTTAGCAATTTATCTTTAATTACTTCAATTTTATTATTCATATTTTATGTATTTATTTTTATTGGAACTTTATTTCCTTTGTATTTAACTCTTCCATTCAATAATTTACAAAATTACGTTATTTTTTCTTTTTTATCAACATTTATAATCAATTTTTTATTAATTTATTTATTTAAATTTGTTAAGAAAAGTGACGTTAAAAATATTAGTAAAAAATAAAAAATTCTGCTTTTAGCAGAATTTCATAAACAAAATTAAGTGTCGGTTAGAACCTTTTTGAAAAAAGGTTAACCGCACAGATGAATGCGATATCACTAGCAGCATTGTCATTTGATGGAACAAATAACTTTCTACCTTCATTTTTTTCTGAAGATACATCACCAATATATTCTTTTTCGTATTCATCTATTTGTTTAAACATATTGTTATACATAATATCCTCCTTGTTTATAGCTTTCTCTTTGAAAGCAACATTATTCTAATCTAGGAAAATGTTATGTAAAGTTAGTAAGCGTTTACATTTTTTATGAAAACGGTTACATAAAAAAATAGCAATTTTTCAATTGCTATTTAAGAATAACCGTAGATAAAGATCCAATTTTAAGTTTATTGTTCTCAAGAACTGGAATTAATTTTTTGGCAGATAATTCATCAACTATTTTTGTTCCAAGTGAAGAAACATCTATTTCTACATTGTCATTTTCAAAATTATGAATAACTACGATAGAATCGTCGTTATTTTTTAATTCATAAGCCAAAACATGTTTATATTTTTCATCAATTAATTTTGTTTTATTAATAAATTGAGAATTTTTTATGAATGGGTATTTATTTCGGATATTTATGGCTTTTTTATAGTGATTTAATAAAGAATAGTTTGTATTTAATAAATCATCAATCCCAAGTGAAACTTGATTTACATTTTTTTCAAGATATTTAAATTCTTCTTGAGGGAATTTAGTTTGCCCTGTTTTATCTTTTTGTGACCAAATAAGAGGTAAACGTCGCATAACATCAGTTCCTTCACTACCTCTTTTACCCTTCAAATTAATTTCATCACCATAATAAATAAAAGGTGTTCCAGGCATTAAGCATAATAAATTAGCAGCCATTTTGGCATATGATATGTTAGAAAATGATTCACTAGCTCTATCCATATCATGATTTGCATAAAAATATGAAGAATAACCATTTGGATTATTTTCTTTTAATGTTTTTTCTTGATTTTCTATAGTTGATGCAAAATCTCTACTTGGTCTTATACCCTTAACTTGACCAAGAAAAGATTCGGGTTTTGAACTATCAAGTGAAGCATTAAATTTAAAGAAAGAATCACATTTAGATTTATAATAATCATTAATTAAATTGATGTTGTCCCACATTTCGCCTACAAAATATACCAAAGGATCTTTAACGTTTTCTTTAAAATAATTTAAATATTCGACATTTTTTTGAGTATTGTTATAGTCAAAATATTTTACAGCATCAAATCTAAATCCTTTAACACCTCTATCAATCCAATAATTTAATATTTTGATAAATTCTTCCTTAACTTTTGTATTTTCAAAGTTAAATTCAGGCATATCTGTACTAAAATTACCTTCATAATAAAGATTACTATTTAAATATTTATGGAACCCAGTTTTATAAGAATCACTCCAAACATACCAATCAGCTTTAGAATCTTCACTTTGATTGTTATTAATTTTATCATTATAAGACTTTTTAAACCATTCATGTTTAATACTTGAATGGTTAAAAACAATATCAAGCATAACGTCAATATTATATTCTTTGGCGTTTTTAACTAAATTATCAAAATCAGCTAAAGTTCCATAATCTTTATTTATGTCGTAATAATTTGTAACATCATAGCCATGATAACTTGGAGAAGGAAATATTGGCATAAGCCAAATTGTTTTAATACCTAAGTCTTTTAAGTAATCTAATTTTTGATTTACGCCATTTAAATCACCAATACCATCACCATTTGAGTCATAAAAACTTCTAACAAATATTTCATAACTCATTGACCCATATTTATTTGTTGAATTTTTATCGAAAACATAATTATTCTCTTTATAAGTTTCTAATTTAATGGTTTCTTTATCGCAATCCTCAAAATCTGGATCACAATCATCTTGATTATTGTTGTTATTATTTTTATTAAAAGAGTTACACCCACTTATTGCGGGTATAACTCCTAAGAAAATAATAAATGATTTTAATACTTTCTTTAAATTTTTCATTAACCTTTAACTGCTCCTCCAGTAACTCCACTGACATAATATTTTTGTAAGAACATAAATAATAATGTAATTGGAACGGCAATAACAACAGCACCTGCTGCAAATTGTGTATAGTATGAAGTTGCAACATCTTGCCCAACTGTAAATTGATAAAGACCAATTGCAACAGTCCAATTATCAATGTTTTGTAAACCTATAATGTAAGATGAGGTAACGTATTCACCCCATGGTGCCATAAAGGAAGTTAATATTGTATAGACAATAATTGGTTTTGCAAGTGGCAAAATAATTTGCCAGAATATTTGACTACGAGTAGCTCCATCAATCATTGCAGCTTCATCAATGTTTTTTGAAATTGTATCAAAGAAACCTTTTGAAATATAATATCCGCCACCTGCACCAGCACTATAAATAATAACAAGTGACATATAATTACCTTGCAAATGGATAATATCTCTCATAACCCAATATAAGATAATCATGCTTAAGAAGCCAGGGAACATACCAATAACAAGATTTAATTTCATTAAGAAAGTTCTTCCTTTAAATCTAAATCTTGATAAACCATAAGCTGTTCCAAGAACAAATATTGTTGAAATAACACAACTTAATATACTTACGATTAAAGTATTAAGCAACCAAGTAAAGAACTTCCCATCTAAAGTATGATTGGTTGCTAATGGATTTATTTTTCCAGTGAAATTTGAGAATAAATATAAATAATTATCAAATGTGAAATTCTTAGGAATAAGTTGTGCTCTAACACTAATACCACCTTCACCAAAAGATTGTAAGATGAGCCAAACAATTGGTGCAACCCAAATAATCGATAAAACAATTAAAATGAGGTAAATGAAAGTATTTCCTAAAATTTTTCTTAATTTTGCGCTTTTCATATTATTGGAATTGATCCTCCTCTTTAATTGCTCCAGATTTATTATACATAACAATTGAAATAAATGAGCATACAACGAAGATAAATATACCTACAGAACTTGCAATACCAAATTGAGGATTGTTAGTTGAGGTAATAATCTTATAAAGGAATGTGATTAATAAGTCAGTTTGTCCTAAACCTAAAAGAGCACTACCAGCAATTGCAGGACCTCCACCAGTTAGGAAGTAAATAACGTTAAAGTTATTGATATTGCCTACAAATTGAGTGATTAAATATGGACCTGTAACAAAAAGAATGTATGGCATGGTAATTTTTGTAAATTGAGTAAATGTACCAGCTCCATCAACACGAGCAGATTCATATAAATCTTTTGGAATATTAAGTAAGATACCGGTTGTTGATAAAATTGTATAAGGAATACCAACCCAAATATTAACTAATATAATAATAATTTTTGCAAATAATACACCATTTGCACTACTATCAGTACCAAAACCAAGACGATTCCCAGTCATTTGGAAAACTAAACTTCCAATTGCACCAGTGTCTTTTAATAAAGTACCAATTGATAAAAGTGATATAAATTGTGGAATAGCAATAGTTAAAATAAATACTGTACGCCATAATTTCTTTAATTTAATACCATCTTTATTGATGAGTAATGCGACAATAATACCTAAAATATAGTTTGAGAAAGTAGCGATAATCGCCCAAATAAGTGTCCATCCAAGAGTACGCATTAAAGCTTCTGGAAGTACTGTATAAATACTATTTGCATCTGGGAAGAATAAATTTTTAAAATTATCAAATCCTGTCCAAGTAAATAATTGAGTTGGAGGAATATGTCCTACACTATAGTTAGTAAATGCGACCAAAATTGAGAATAATAATGGAATAACCGTCATAAAGGCAATTCCTAAGACAGGAAGAGCAAGAATTGTTATATGGAAATTTTCATTGAATAATCCATCAAAAGATTCTTTAAATGAACGTGGTCTTCCAACGAATTTATCTTGATGATCATTTTCATATTTTTTAAGTTCTTCTTTTGTTTCGCTTAATTTTTCTTTAACTTCAGCGTCACTTAAAAATTCCTTATTTTTCTTGAATATTTTTTTAAAATATTCTCTTGCAACTGCATATTCAATTTTATAATCAACAATCATACGATTAATTGTTTGCTCAGTTGCATAACCTTCAGGAGTAAAGTTAGTTTTTAAATATTTTTTATCTCTTAAATAAGCATTATTAACTTCTTTAATTTCTTCTTTTTCTAAAGCAACAATAGCTTTTTTGCTTGGAAGATAATGAAGTTCTCTAAAATATTCACTAGACTTTTGAACTAAAAGAGCTTTAGCTTCTAATTGAGCATGTTCTTTTTCATTTTGTGGAAGACTTTTTATTGCTTTAAGAGTTGCTTCATATTCTTTTTTAGCTAATTCAGTTTTATTTTCGATTTCTAAACGTTTTGCTCTAAAATCATCATATTTTTTATGAATATCATTAATTTTTTGAACTTTTGTTTTTTCAAGTTCTTCTAAAGCGTGTTTATTAGAAGTGTTGGCTTCTTCGTTTTTAGCTAAATTTTTAACATAGCAATATTTAAATTCATCATAATTTGCATAAAAAGTAATATCACTATTTAATCTACCAACTACATTGAAATAATCGTTAAATTTACCATAAAGTTTATTATTTCTTACATTTTGAAGTAATCCAAAGAAAGCATATGTCTTTTTAAATTCATATATTTTTCTTTCTAAAACTTCGCCTTTTCTAGAAAGATTACGAATCTTTGATTGTGCATTTCCTTTAAGTGATTCAATTTTTAAATTTAATTTATCAATAGCTTCCTCATTATCAGAAACTAATACTTTCTTACTTTCGAGCAATATAATATTTTTATCTAATTTCTCATTAATTGATTTAATTTTTAAAGCAGTTTTTTCTTCATTCTTTTTAAATTTTGAAGTTAATTTATTTAATTTTTTATTTTCTTGATAGGAGTGATTAATAGTTTCTACTAATAAATATTTTGTATAATCGTGTTCATACTTATTACTAAAAACTTGGATAAAATCATTAATCTCTAGTATTTTTTCTTCTTTAAATTTAGTTTTAGAAACACCATTATTTAAAGCTTTAGTTGCTTCTTCATCTAATTTTTTTGAAAAATCCATACTCTTCTTTGTTAAATCATCAAATTTAACAAAATTATCAATACGGAAATTGTTATAGCCAGCATTTATACTTCTATTCCAAATATAAATAAAGACAATGATTGAAAGAATCCAAACTAAACCAAAAATTAAAAGTAAAATAGAGTTATCACCATTTACCCAATCGCAAAAATCATCCATACAATCAGGATCTGGTCCTGGTGTTTTTGTTCCTAAAGTTTTTAACATTTTAATGGAACCAATTCCATTAAAAATAAACATTGTAATATAAGCTATTTCAAAAAGAACATAACCAATACCATTTACAATTTGTTTATGTTTAAATGATGAAGTTCCAAAAATAATAAATGATAATCTACCTGACCAGTCATTATATTTAAATTGATGGCATTTTCTTTTTATAAATAAATAAAATTTTTTAAAAGCACCAACAATGCCAAGTCCAAACAATTTAATAAAGTGCCACAAAGATGTGAACATTGATAAAATTAAATCAAATAACCAAAGTAATAATTTAAGTAAACTATTTCCGAAGTTAATGAAAAAATTCTTAAAAATTCCCATCTGGTGGGCTTTTTCAGTAAAAACATTGTTTGTTTTAGGATTTGCCTTTTCTTCCATATTTTTACTCCTATCTAAAATACAATATAGGAACAGCTCTTTTAGAACTGTTCCTATAAAAATTAATACAACAATTTAATTAAGCGGATTTTCTTAAAGTATCCATTTGATCTTTTAAGAATTGAGTCCAAGTTTTACCACCTAAATTACTATCAATATAAGCTTGACCAATAGCCTTACCAATATCCCAATATCTATCTTCAGCAGTTTGAGCTTGAACACAAGCGAATTGGTTTTGTGCATTTAAGGCTTTACCACCAACTGAAACTTTTTTGGTGTATGATTCATCTTTTTGTGCTTCTAAGTTACATGGTAATGAAGCTCTAACTTTGAATCTTGTTAATTGTGATTCTTTTGTGGTTAAAAGATCTGCAAGAGCAGCAGCGACTTTTTGTTCAGCAGCTGGTCTTGTTTTGTTAATTCCATAAACTTTTGTACCAGTGAATGAAGCCATTTGATAAGCTTTGCCATCAATATGGTATTCTGGAAGTTTAGAAGCGGCCATATTATCGCCAATTGCGTTTTGGATATCTTTTTCCATCCATGTACCACTAACTGCAGCAATTAATGATCCATCATTGAATCCTGAAGAAATAACATCATTACTACCAATTTGTAATGTGCCATCGGCGTAATATGGAGTTAATAAACCAGCAATATATTCACTAACTTTGACGCCTGTATCACTGTCCCAAGTTGTATCATAAACTACTTTACCTTCACTATTTTTCTTCCAAGAAAGAGATGTAGTTCCACAAGCTTCAGGAGACATAATAAATGAGTTAGCATACCAACCATTTGGTACATCCATTAAGACATGTTTTCCTTTTTCTTTAGCGGTTTTTAAGATACTTTCTAAGGAGCTAACATCACTTAATTCAGCCTTGTTATACCATAAGAAGTATCCGTTATCACTTGTAACAGGATATCCATAAATTTTATCACTATTAGTAACACCTAAAACAGCGGCTTCAGAGTTGTTAGCTTTGATTGTTTCAGCACGTTTACCTTTTAATTCAGCAATGATATCAAGACTAACTAAGTTATTAATATGATCATCAGCGCATAAAAATAATGCTGGAGCACCACTAACAGTAGGATCTTTTGCTAATGTTGTACCACAATCAGCTTCACTAACAGCAGTAAATTCATAAGAGAATTTGCTCTTTTCATCAGTTTGTTTTGCATTATATGCATCAACAACTTCTTTAATGACAGCTTCTTCAGCTGCAGTTGCCCAAATACCAATTTTGGTTGAAACATCACCATAACTAGTTTGGCCACCTTCTCCTCCACAAGAAGCAAGACCTAAAACAGCAGTAGCAGCAATTGTTAATAATAAACCTTTTTTAATTTTCATAATATATTTACTCCTTTTAAACTACTTAATAGTAATTGTAAATTTATTTGTGTATGGAACGCCATCAACTTCTTCACTAGTGAAGTTTGCTGGGTTATATTCGATATGCCAGGTACCAGCAACATAAGCTTCAATATTGCTTCTATTGCTCGTTCCTTCATGCCAATATGTTTTCTTTAAATCAGGATTTTTTTCTTTATATTGGTTTTTGAATGTATCATCACATTTTTCCCAATTTAAATCTTCCATACCATATTGACTTGACCAGGAATTTGAACTAATAAATTTAAAACCACAGAGTCTTTCGACAGCAGCCATTTCTTCAGTAATGACTAAATCGATGGTATAAAGTCCTGTTGCTTCATCCTTTTTGAATGCACAACCTTCAGCTTCAGTAATTGTGGCTGGGTCCCATTTGTTCCAATCAGAACCAACAACATACATTGTAAATCCTTGACCATGTGGATCTTTATTTTGATTAAAATCATCATCATTATCATTGCCGCAGCCTGCCAATAATAACAAAGCTGCTAATCCACAAAATAAGGTTTTTGTTTTTTTAAACATATATACTTATTCCTCCTTTGCTTTAATTAGAAATTTCTTTATGAATATTTCTATATGTTTTATATATTTCATAATAAGAAACAAACTTATTATTAATACCTATTTAAATAGCATTTTCTGTCTTTGGATCGAAGAAATGCAATTTATTTAATTTAAATTCAACATTTAACTTATCACCAATCTTAATTAACTTTTCAGCTGGTATTTTAGAAATTAAGTCAGTGCCACCAAAATCACAGTGTACATAATATTCATTACCTAATAATTCAGCGACATTTACAGTAATTTCATAACCTTTTGTTTTATCACTTGTTAAGCTAATATCTTCTGGACGGATTCCAAGAATAACATCTTCAGGAAGTTTTTTATCCTTATAATATTCTTTTGGAATTTCAATTTTATGTCCATCAGATAATAAAGCTACGCCATTCATTGCATCAAATTTAACTTTTAAGAAATTCATTGCTGGAGAACCTATAAAGCCTGCAACAAATAAATTTGCTGGATGATTATAGATTTCTATTGGCGTACCAATTTGTTGAATTCTACCTAATTTCATAACAACAATTCTTGTTGCCATTGTCATAGCTTCTGTTTGGTCGTGAGTAACATAAATTGTTGTAGCTCCAAGAGCTTCATGCAATTTAATAATTTCACTTCTCATTTGAACACGAAGTTTAGCATCAAGGTTACTTAATGGTTCATCCATTAAGAATACTTTTGCGTTTCTTACAATTGCTCTACCAAGAGCAACTCTTTGTCTTTGTCCTCCAGACAAAGCTTTTGGCTTACGATCAAGATATTGTTCAATTTGAAGAATTCTTGCTGCTTCATGAACACGTTTATCAATTTCAAATTTTGGCATTCTTCTAATTTTTAAACCAAATGCCATATTTTCATAAACTGACATGTGTGGATAAAGTGCATAGCTTTGGAAAACCATTGCAATATCTCTATTTTTAGGTGTTTTATCGTTACAATAAACATGGTCAATGTAAAGTTCACCTTTTGTAATATCTTCAAGACCTGCAATCATTCGTAATGTGGTTGATTTACCACAACCAGAAGGTCCGACAAAGACAATAAATTCATGTTTTTTGATATCTAAATTGAAATCGAAAACAGCTTGAACATTATTATCATAAATTTTGTCGATATGTCTTAAAGATACAAAAACATCATCAACATTTCGCGAAGATTCTTTGACTTTTGAAGACTCATTAGTCTTATATTGAAGCTCTTCACTAGCTCCACTACCTTTTTTGGTAACAGTCTTAACTTTTTCCATGTTTTTCCTTTCTTTTTATAAAAACTTTTTTAGAGTTTATAACTAACGTTTGTATTTATTAACCCATGAATTAATTTTATTGATTAATTCATCTTCTTTTTTAGTGAATTCATCTTTATCAACTCTCCATGACCAATTGTTAGTTGAAAGTGTTGATGGGAAATTCATTCTTCCTTCTTTTCCAATTGTTAAGAAATCTTGAAGTGGGGTAATTGCAGCTTCTGCTTTACTAGCAAAATTTAATTCACAAATTTTTAAGGTCATCAATTCATTTGTTTTGTTTTCGAGTTTTTCAACATTTAAACGATTGCATTCATCATCTAATATGGATTCCATCAATGCTTTTCGTTCTTTTGATAATTCATCAATGAATTGTCTTGTTGTTTGACTATCGTGAGTTCCACTATACGAAAAGAAGTTTTCGGTGTAATTTGATGGTCTCCATATATTGTTTGTATTAGGATCGTCAAAACATTGAGTTATAATTTTCATGCCAGGATATTTAACAACATCCATCATTTTATAAAAATCATCATCCATCATACCTAAGTCTTCAGCGACAATTGGTAAATTCAATTTGTCTTTAAATAATTCAGCTCCTGGTCCTTTTACCCATTTACCATTTCTTGCTGTTTTATCGCCAAACGGAATTGAATAATAACCACTGAAACCTCTAAAATGATCTATCCTTATTATATCATACAATTTTAAATTGTATAAAATTCTTTGATTCCACCATTCATAATTATTTTTTTTCATATAATCATAATTATATAAAGGATTACCCCAAAGTTGACCATCTTCACTAAAACAATCTGGCGGACATCCAGCAACTCTTGTTGGGTAATGATTTTTATCAAGTTGGAAAAGTTCTGGATATTTCCAAACTTCAAGAGAATCATATGCAACATAAATTGGCATGTCACCCATTAATTTGACATCATGTTTATGGGCATATTCTTTTAGATTGTTAAATTGTTTTAAAAATATATATTGAGTCCATTGATAAAACTCAATTTTTTCTTTATATTTATCAGCTATTTCATTTGATAATCCTATTTTATATATACGTGACTTTTCTTCCCACTCACTCCAAGGTTTATAATTATGCAGTTCTTTAAGTGTCATAAATAATGCATAATCAAAATATTCTTTTTTATTTAAGAAACTTTGATATTTATCATCGTTTTTATTAAATCTTTCAAAAGCTTTAAATAAAAGATTATTTCTATTTTTAAATAATAAATCGTAGTTTACACGCAATTTATTATCTCCCCAATTAATGGAATCACATTCTTCTTTAGTTAAAAGTCCATCTTCTATTAAAAATTCTAAATCTATAAAATAAGGATTAAGAGCTATACTAGATGGGGATTGATATGGGGAATCGCCATAACTTGTAACTGTTAATGGCAAAATTTGCCAAATATGTAATTTGGCTTTGCACATAAAATCAATGAAGTTATAAGCTTCTCTTCCTAATGTCCCAATACCATATTTTGAAGGTAATGAGCTTATGTGAAATAAAATCCCTGCAGTTCTAACCATATTTTTAATTTTGTAAGCGCTACCATTATATTCATATATATAGATTATTTGCAATTAAAATCATATATAAAAAAATAAAAAATATAATTAGTTTGATAGTGTCGCGATAATTTTAAAAAATAAATATTTTTACAATATAAATTATCAAAAAATTACATAATTTTAAAATTAAATAGTCATTGCCCATTATATTTATAATAAATCTTTTTAAATCAATTTATAACGATACAATCATATTTATTTAAAAAATATGTCAAATATTATTTGATTTTTTAACTTTTTTTAATAAAAAAATTATTTCTTAATGCTTATTTTTTATTTTTCAGTAAAATTAATAAGAACTAAAAAAGGTGATTAAAATTATGAACAAACTTAAAACATATACTTTTTATCAAATTTATGTAAGAAATTATACCAAAGAAGGAACATTTAAGGCTTTAATAAATAAGTTAGACTATATAAAAAGCATTGGCGTAAAAGTAATACAACTTCTTCCAATTAATGAAATTGGAAAATTAGGAAGAAAAGGTACTTTAGGCTCTCCATATGCAATTAAAGATTACTATAAAATAAATCCTGAACTTGGAACCTTAGATGATTTTAAAGATTTAATTAAAGAAATTCATAATAGAGACATGCTAGTAATTATGGATGTCGTTTTTAATCACACTTCTCGTGATAACAATTTATTAAAAGAGCATCCAGAATTTTATTATCATGATGAAAATGGGGATTTTGCGAATCATTTTGGTGATTGGTCCGATGTTTATGACTTAAACTATACTAATAATCTACCATTAATTAACTATGTTACAAATGTATTGGAATATTATTTGAATCTTGGTATTGATGGTTATCGTTTTGATGTTGCAAGTTTTTTAACTAATGAATTTTATAAATATGCATTTCCAAAATTAAGAAAAATAAATAAAAATATTATTCTTCTTGCTGAAGCTGTTGAACCTGAATTTGCAAATTATGTTCGTGGAAAAGGGGGAAATTGTTGCTCAGATTCTGAGCTTTTTAAAGATGGCTTTGATTTGCTTTATAGATATTCTAATTACTATTTATTACGTGATTTTTTACTTAAAAAAGGTGATATTAATTTAGATTTTTATAAAAAATCGTTTCTTTATGAGAATATCAGTCTTCCAACTAATGCTTTAAAAATTGGGACTTTAGAAAATCATGATATTGCTCGTATAGCGTCTTTTACAAATTATGATCCATTAAGAATGAACTTAAATGCCTTTATCTTTTTTATTAAAGGAAGTGGCTTTATTTATGGTGGTCAAGAAACGAAAGAATACAAACTACCTAATTTATTTGAAAAAGATTTAATTTCAACAAATGTTGTTGATTTAAACTATTTTAATTTTATAAAAAAGTTAGTTGAACTAAAAAAAGATCCTATAAATGAAGAGTTAATCCAAAGCGATTGTTTAGATGTACATGAAAAAGTTCTAGCTTTCAAAAATATTTATAAAAATCAACAACCAATAATTGGTTTATTTAATTTAACTGAGAACCCAATTACTATTAATTCAAATCTACTAGAAGATGGGAATTATATTAACCTTTTAAACAATGAAAAAATTATAATTCGAAATCATACGATAAAATTCAATTATCCATTATATCTTGATAAATTAGATTGATCGTTCGTATTTTTTATTTAATTCTTTAAATTTTTTAATTGTATAATCATCTTCAAGGTCAATTGAAGTTATCCTATAACACCAGTTTGTTTTATTAACAACACCAGGGGTATTCATTCTAGAACCTTTATCTTGCATTAAAATATCTTGAAGTTGTAGCATAATGCAACCTGCATTAGATTTATATAATATCTTTATTAAGACATCAAAAAGATATTTAATAGAAATTTTTTCTTTTTCAAATTGAATATCAAAATTATTTGCTAATGTTTCTATTTGATTAAATAAATTTTCATTAAAATTGTCTTTAATGAAGCCTTTTAATGGCATGGAGTCGTGATTTGTAGAATACGCAATTGTTTTTTCGTTGTAGTTAATTGGATTATGAATATTTTCAGGAATATTATTTAAGCCAAATAATAACATTCTAATATCTGGATAACCACATTCTTTGATGAAACGTGCGACGTGTTCGTCTTTTAAACCAACACCAGATGCTATAAGTGGTAAATTCTTTTTATCTTTAAAGAAATCGAGTCTTGGACCTTCCATAAAAAATCCTTTGCTACTATCCATAAAGGAAAATGGCATAGCATAAAATTGATAAAAACCTCGGAAATGATTAAGGACTACATAGTCATAAAGTTTAAGAGCTTTACTTATTCTTTCATTCCACCATTTATAATTATTAGCTTTCATATAAGACCAATCGTAAAGTGGATTTCCCCAACGCTGCCCAACTTTATTATAAGCATCACTTGGATAACCGCTAATGTATTCTAAAGCGTTATTTTTTCCAACCAAAAATAAATCTGGATGAAAATAAAATTCAACACTATCATATGATAAATAATAAGGAACGCATCCAACAATTTTGATCCCTTTATTATTAGCGTATTTTTTTAAGGTTCTCCATTGCTTTAAAAAAATATATTGTGTAAAAACATAAAATTCATATTTTTTATAATATTTTTTTAAAATATAGTCCCTAACTAAAGGAGTAAAAATACGATATTCTATAGACCAATCATACCAAGGTTTATTATTATTAATGTCTTTTATTGTCATATATAAAGCAAATTCTTGATAATCATGGTCTTCTTTAAAATTTTTAAATTCACGAGATGTTTTATCAAATCTTTTATATGCTTTGTATAAAATTTGTTTTCTTGTGTTCCATATAGCCTTATAATCAACAAATTCAGGGTTTTTACCAAAAAATAAACCACGTAAATCTATTTTTTTTAGTAATCCTTCATCAATCAATAAATCTAAATCAATAAATGAAATATTGAATCCAAAAGCACTATTTGTTTGGTATGGAGAATTTGCAGGTCCAGCTGGATTTAAAGGTAAAATTTCCCATCTACTAAAACCGCATTCCTTTAGCCAATCAACAAATTTATAAGCACCTTTACCAATTGATCCTATTCCATATTTATTTGGTAAAGAAGATATATGTAAAAGAATTCCGCTTTCTTTCATATAAATAATTATCTAGTAAATAGGCTTAAAATCCAAATATTATTTTTAAAAAAATATAATTCATTTTTCTTGAAACATTAATTTTTTTGACTAGAATAAAGGTCATGCGTATTTTAGAGAGAATTAAAAACATTTTTAAACCTATTGATTTAACTAAAGGAAATATTACTGAAAGTATTATTGTATTCAGTATTCCTATTTTATTATCACTTTTATTACAACAAATTTATACAATTACTGATGCGGCAATCGCAGGACAAAATTTAGGTCCAGATGAAATTGCTGGAATTAATGATGTTAGTTGTTTAACTTTCATTATTTTACAATTTGGATTTGGATGTTCGGCTGGTTTTAGTGCTATTACTGCCAAAGCATTTGGTGCTTATGATAAAGATAAGATAAGACAATCATATGCTATTCAAGTTGTTTTAACTTTTATTATTGGTGTTATATTAACAATTGTTGCGATATTATCGATTGATTTCATGCTTGAGTCAATAAATATAACAAAAGATAGTTCCGTTTATCAATATGCTTATACATATATTTTTGTTTATTTTTTAGGAACAATTGCTCTTTTATTTTTTAACTTATTTAGTAGTGTATTACGTGCAGTTGGCGACTCAATTACTCCTTTAGTATTTTTATTTTTAAGTGTTATTTTAAACATTTTCCTTGATTTATTATTTATTGTTACTTTTGATTGGGGTGTTTTTGGAGCTGCATTTGCCACAATTATTTCGCAATTTATATCAGGAGTTTTATGTTTTATTTATTCATATAAAAAATATGATTATTTAAGAATAAAATTTAGTGATTTAAAGATTGATTGGAAATATGCTTTCCAACACCTTAAAAATGGTATTCCTCTTGGCTTACAATTTAGTGTTTTAGCAATTGGAATTATTATTATGCAAGGTGCTGTCGTAAAATTTGATTTAGCAAATAATGATCCTACTCAACCAGCACAACTAGGTTATGGTGCTGCAAATAAATTAATTACATCATTTATATGTATTCCAAATGGTATTGGAACGGCAATGCTTTCATTTTCTGGACAAAATTTAGGTGCTGGAGAATATGAAAGAGTGAGAAAAGGATGTACAAGAGGTATATTAATTACAACGGTTGTTTGCGTTATGACTAGTATTTTAGGATTCTTATTATGTATTAAAGGTGCGTTTTTATATATTTTCTTAAATCCAAATAATATAAACGCAAATACTATTAAATATGGTACGTATTATATGTACGTTAATCTTCCTTTGTATTTCTTTTTGGGTTGGTTATGTCTTGGAAGAAATGTTCTTCAAGGAATTGAAAAACCTCTATTTCCGTTCTTAGCTGGCTGTTTTGAGCTTGTTTCAAGAGTTTTAATTTCTTTATTTTTACCAAGTCTTGTTAATCCAACTAATCCAACAAGTGATTTATCTTATCTTGTTTTAATGGGTGCTGATATTGGTGCGTGGATTGCGTCAACTATTACATTATTTATTGGTTTAGCAAAATATATTTATTTTAATCCTAGATATAAATTAACTAAAAGAATTAGATAGTATTCTTACATTTCTTTATAATTTATAATAATTTTCATTAGTTTTTAGTATGAAATAGCCTTTTTAGATAATATAATAAAGAAGAACTTTAAGGAGATTATTTATGTCAAAAGTAATGGCAGTCAATGCTGGTAGCAGCAGTTTAAAATTTAAATTATATGAAATGCCCGAAGAAAAAGTTATTTGTTCTGGTATTGTCGAAAGAATTGGTCATGATGATGGTATTTTTACCGTTAAATTTAATTCAAAAGTTAATAAGGAAGTTTTACCAGTTAAAGATCATTCAGTAGCTGTTAAATTAGTTATGGATGCTTTAATTAAGGATGGAATTATTAAATCATATGATGAAATTAAGGCAACTGGACATCGTATAGTTCAAGGTGGTCCTTATTTTTCTTCATCAGCAATAATTAGTGATGAAGTCTTAGCAAAAATTGAATCTTTAATTCCACTATCACCTAATCATAATGCGGCTGAATTGACTGGAATTAGAGCATTCCAAAAAGTTTTACCAAATACTCCAGGAATTTGTTCATTTGATACTGCTTTCCATCAGACTATGGATGAAGTTGATAAAACATTCCCTATTCCTTACGAATATACCGAGAAATATTTAATTTATCGTTATGGTGCACATGGTACAAGCCATAAATATTTAAGCGAAAAAGGTCTTAAATACGTAAATAACGATATTCATTCAAGAATTATTATTTGTCATTTAGGAAGTGGCGCCTCTATTACTGCCGTTAAAGATGGTAAAAGTCTTGCAACTTCAATGGGCTTAACTCCAACTGGTGGAATTATGATGGGAACAAGAACAGGTGATCTTGATCCATCCGTTTTCTATTATGTTTGTAAACAAACTGGAAAAGACGTTGAAACTGTATTCCAAGAATTTAGTAAAAAATCAGGATTAAAGGGTGTTTCTGGAATTAGTGATGATACAAGAGACTTAGAAAGTGCTGCTGATAAAGGAAGTAAGCAAGCTAAATTAACAAATGCTTTATGGGCAAGAAGAGTAGCTGATTTCATTGGTCAATATTATGTTAGACTCGGAGGATGTGATTTAATCATTTTCTCTGCTGGTATTGGTGAAAATAGCGCCTTCTATCGTAAACTTGTATTAGATAATGTAAAAGAAGCTCTTGGTATTACCTATAGTGATGAAAAAAATAAGTCATTATTTGGCGGAAAAGAAGGCTTGTTATCAAATGAAGATTCAAAGATAAAAGTTGCTGTTATTCCAACAAATGAAGAAGTAATGATTGCTCGTGATGCTTATAATATGCTTTTAAAATAAGGAATCAAAGATGAATTTTATAAAAGAAGAGTTTAAAAAGAATAAAAAGTTTTACAATGAAATTTTAAAAAAGATTAAAAAATATAAAAGAATTATCATTTTTAGACATATTATGCCTGATTTTGATGCTTTAGGTTGCCAATTTGGTCTTGAAACTTGGTTGAAAGAAAATTTTAAGGATAAAGAAATTAGAACTGCTGGTGATAATCATGTGGTTTTTTCAGGAAATTTATTTCCTGAAGTTAATAAACTTAGTGATAATTATATTTCTTGTGAACCTTTTTTAGCAATAATATGCGATGTTGGTGATAAAAAACGTATTGCTGATCCACGATTTGAAAAAGCTGATTATATTTTTAAAATTGATCACCATCCATGTGAAGAAGTTGTTTACAATGATTGTCTTGTTCAAACTGAGAAATCATCATGTTCTGAAATAGTCGCGGCAATGCTCTTATATTTTGAAAAAAAAGGTTATACATTAAGTAAAAAAGCTGCACATTATCTTTATATTGGAATGGTTGGTGATAATGGAAGATTTCTTTTTGGTTCCACTTCTCCTTTTACGCTTGAAATTGGTGCAGAGTTATTAAATAAAGGTTTTAATCTTACAAAACTTTATGAAGATATGTATACAAAAGATATGAAATCTCTTGATTTCATAAAATTTGTAATTTCAAATTTTAAAATTACTAAACATGGCGTTTGTTACTATGTTTTAACACAAAAAGACTTAACAAATCTTGGAATAACTTGTGATCAAGGAAAAGAATATGTGAATTTCTTTTCAAATTATAAAGGTATTAATATATGGATTTCAGTTACGGAAGATATTACTGAACCATGTTTTAGAGTATCTTTAAGAAGTCGAAATTATCGAGTTAATCAAGTTGCTAAAGAGTTTAAAGGTGGCGGACATAATCAAGCTGCCGGTGCACAAATTAAAGATTTAACTGAATTACCAAAATTATTAAAAAGATTGGATGAGGTCGTTATTAAAGGAGAAAAATAATGTATTTTCCACTCCATTTATATAGTCAATATTCATTTTTAGAAAGTGGAATTTTACTCGAAAAGTTTTTATCAATTGTTTATAAAAATAATGTTAAATGTATTGCTTTAACTGATAAAAATATTTTGATGGGCCTTCCAGAATTTGATAAACTTTCAAAAAAATATAATATAAAGCCTATTTTTGGAATGGATTTAATTATAGAAAATGTACTATTTACCTTCCTTATAAAAAACGAAGATGGTTATAAGAATCTTTCAAAACTATCATTACTTTTTAGCTCTAATGAATTAACTTTATTAAATTTTAAAGAAAATATTGATGGTTTAGTTGTAATTTTATGTTCTAGTTCTCCATTATTTAATAATATTAATGATGAATTTAAAAATAAAGTTTCAAGTATTGCTCGTACTATTAATCCTGATGATTTTTATATTGGTTTAGAGTTTTTTGATGAATCTTTAATTTCTCACTATGAACTAATACGTAATTTTGCAAATAAGTTTTGTTATAAAACAATTGCCCACTCTTTAACGAAATACATTAAAAAAGATGATGCAATTGTTTTAGATATTTTAAATGCCATAAAAAACAATACAAAATTAGATATCAGCTATAAGCCAAATAAAAGTTTTTATCATTTAAAAACTGATGAAGAACTTAAAAAATTTTACACTACTGCTGAACTTGATTCTATTAATGAAATTGTTAATAAAATAAATTTTGAATTAAATAAAAAACGTGGAGAAATGTTACATTATCCTATTGACGATGGTGAAAATAATTCAGAAAATGAATTAATTAAAAAAATAAAAGAAGGTTTAATAAATCGAAAAATAAATTTAAATACCCAAAAAATCTATCGAAATAGATTAAATTATGAATTTAAAATTATTAAACAAATGGGTTATTGTGATTATTTTTTGATTGTTCAAGATTATGTAAATTATGCTAAAACACACAATATTCCTGTTGGACCTGGAAGAGGTTCGGCTGCTGGTTGTTTAATATCTTATGTCTTAAATATAACGGAAGTAGATCCAATAAAATATAATTTATTATTTGAGAGATTTTTAAATCCTAGCCGACAATCAATGCCTGATATCGATATTGATTTTGGTGACACTAAACGTGACCTTGTTGTTATCTATTTAAAAGAAAAATATGGTTTAGATAGAGTTGCAAATATTGCTACTATTCAAACAATTCTTGCAAAACAAGCTTTAAGAGATATTGGAAGAATTTATAGTTTTGAAGATAAGGATGTTTCTGAATTAACAAAATTAATAATTGATAAAAACAATAAACAAGTAAATCTTGTAGAAACTTATAAAAACAACTCAAAGTTTAAAAATATCGTTGATGATGATGAAAAAATAAAAACACTTGTTAAGCGAGCACACTTAATTGAAGGATTAGCAAGACAAAGAGGTATGCATGCGGCTGGTGTTATTTTAAATAACACCCCATTAATAAATTCAATACCATTATTTAAAGATAATATTGGTTATATTACTCAATACGAAAAAGACTACCTTGAAGAAGAAGGTTTTTTAAAAATGGATATTTTAGGTTTAATAAACCTTACTACAATTGATAATACTTTAAAATTAATTAAGTTTTATAAAAATATTGATGTAGACTTAAAAAATATTGATTTAGATAATCCAAAAATTTATGAACCGATTCAAAAAGAACTTTTGATGGGTGTATTCCAAATGGATACAAGCGCAGCAAGTAGCGCATTAAATTATTTTAAGCCTAGAAATTTTAGTGAATTAACGGCATTTATTTCACTTGATAGACCTGGTCCACGTGTTAATTTAGGTGTTTTTGCAAATCGCTTAAATGGAAAAGAAGAAGTTACATATATCGATAATTCTTTAATCCATTCTTTAAAAGATACTTATGGTATCTTTATTTATCAAGAACAAATTATGATTGCATCGCAAGATTTTGCTGGATTTACTTTTGCTGAAGCTGATAATTTAAGGAAAGCTTGTTCTAAAAAAGATAAGACGAAAATGGAAGCTATGAAAGCAAAATTTATTTCTGGCGCTCTTAAAAAAGGTCATAAAGTTGATGTAATTAATAAGGTTTTTGAGACCATTTCTAAATTTGCTGAATATGGTTTTAATAAATCGCATGCTGTAGCTTATGCAATGATTACCGCCCAAACTTTATATTTAAAATCTTATTATCCAATGGAATTTTATACGGCAATTTTAAATTCTCAAATAACTAAAAATGATGAAAAATTATCAAAATACATCATTGAACTTAAAAAATCTAATATTAATTTAAAAGTTCCAAATATAAATATTTCAAGAGACTATTATGTTCCTGAAGGAAATAATATTTATATGCCTTTTAATTTGATTGATAAAATTAATGCAAATGTTTCAGAAAGCATAATAAAAGAACGTGATGAAAA
>DKCJ01000020.1:0-52714 GCA_002451465.1 Caryophanales bacterium UBA6877 | reverse complement strand
CAACCTCAAATATCTAAATTAATTGATGCCGGGGCTTTTGATTCCTTGCATAATAATCGACAAGAACTAAAAAAGACTATAATTCACGCGATAAATTACGCTAATTGCCCACTTCAAGAAGATGTTTCAACCGAAAGATATTATGAAAAAGCTGATGATGATATTGATATGCGTTTAGATTTTGAAAAAGATGCTTTAGGTATCGTTTTAAGTCAATCAATTATTGAAAGATATGCAAAAAATATAAAAGACATCGTCCTAAAAAACTATGAAGACTTAAAAGAAAATGAAATTGCTAATATTTTAGTTTTATATACAAAAGCTAAAAAAATAAAAACTAAAAATGGTAAAGATATGTGTTTTTTAGATGTAAAAGATGATTTTAATACTTTTAGTTGCACGGTATTTAGTGATACATATGAAAAATATATAGATGTTATCAATAATTTAAAAGAAGGTTATCCAATTATTGTTGAAGGAAAGCTTTCTAGAAATTATAAAAACAACGAATTAATTTTTATTGTAAATTCAATAAGGAAAGTCGATGGTGAGTTATGTCAAAAATAATTATTATTGATGGAAATAGTTTATTATTTAGAGCATTTTATGCAACAAGTTTTAAAGATGCCCCACTACTTCAAACAAGTTATGGAACGCCAACTAATGCTATTGTTGCATTTAGTAATATGCTCACTAATATTTTAGGAAAATTAAAAGAAAATGATGGTATTTTCGTTGCTTTTGATAAAGGCAGTCATACTTTTAGACATAAAGAATTTAAAGAATATAAAGCAAATAGAAAACCAGCTCCTGAAGAATTACATTTACAAATGCCAATTGCTCGAGAACTCTTAAAAGCTCTTTCAATTGCTTATTATGAATCAGATGAACTTGAAGCTGATGATATTGCTGGAGTAATGGCAAAAGAAGCTGCAAAAGAAGGCTATAATGTTGAAATTTATACCAGTGATCGTGATTATCTTCAATTAATTGATAGTAAAATTACTATAGAATTACTTAAAAAAGGCTTAAAGGATATTCATGAATTAAATGAAACAACTTTTAATGCTGAATATGGAATTAAACCAATAGAAATTACTGATTTAAAGGGTTTACTTGGTGACGCTAGTGATAATATCCCAGGTATTCCAAAAGTTGGTGAAAAAACTGCCTTAACTTTAATAAAAGAACACGGTGATTTAGAACATATTATTGAATTTGCTAAATCTCAAAAGAGTAAAGTTTGTCAATCTATTGTTGAAAACCAAGATTTAGGTCGTTTTTCAAAAGAATTAGCCACTATAAGAGTTAATGAACATATTTCTTTTACAGTAAGCGAAACTATTTATAAAGGTTATGATTTTGATGAAATCAACAATTTTGCTGCAAAATATGAACTAAAAAATTTAGTTAATAGACTCCCAAAAAATTTAAGACTCAAAAAATTAGAAAAAAGCAAAATTGAGTATATTGAACTTTCATCTTTTGATGAATTGGATTTATCAAATGGTTTTGGAATTGGCGTAGATTATGATGAAAAAGAAAATTATCATGAAGCTATTTTATTTGGTTTATCTATCTCTCTTAATAATAAAAATTATTACATAACTAAAGAAAATTTATTAAAAGATACTAATTTTCATAACATTTTAGAAAATAAAGAAATTAAAAAATATTGTTTTAATTTTAAGACTATTTATTGTCTTTTAAACAATATAAATCTTAAGATTGATGGCTTATTTTTCGATTTATTATTAGCAAATTATTTACTTGATTCATCAATTAAATCTGATTTTGAGTGTTCAATGAATCTCAATAAAATTGATGTCTCATATCTTTATGATAGCGATATGCTTTTAAGTGTAAGTAATCCACGATTATCTTCAGCAATGGCTTATTATTCGATTAATTTATATAGTGACATTATCTTTAAATTAAAAGAAAAAGATCAATTTGATCTTTTATATTCAATTGAACAACCTCTTACTATTGTTCTTGCTAAAATGGAAGTTGAGGGTTTTCCTGTAGATAAAAATGTTCTTTTAGAATATAAAAAAGGTTATGAAGCAAAATTAAAAGAATTAGAAGAAGCAATTTATAGTCTAGCTGGTGAAAAATTCAACATTGCTTCGCCAAAACAACTTGGGGTTATTCTTTTTGAAAAATTAAAGTTAGCAGGTAATAAAAAAGGTTCTACTTCTATTGAATTTTTAAAAGATTTACAAGGAGAACATCCAATTGTTACTCTTGTTTTAGAATATAGAAAATACGCTAAATTAATTTCTACTTACGTTGATGGAATCATTGCTTTTATTCATGATGATAATAAAATTCATTCAACATTCAACCAAACAGGTACCACTACTGGAAGACTTTCTTCAAGTGAACCAAATTTACAAAACATCAGTATAAGAGATGAAGAAAGCAAAATGATTAGAAAAGCTTTTTATTATAAAGACAATGATAAATACATACTTTCTTTAGATTATTCTCAAATTGAATTAAGAATATTAGCTCATTTATCAAATAGTAAAACTTTAATCGATATTTTTAATAATAATCATGATGTTCATAGTGAAACTGCTAAAAAAATATTTCATATTGAAGGTAGAGAACCTACTGCTCTTGAAAGAAGAAAAGCAAAAGCAGTGAATTTTGGAATAATTTATGGAATATCAGATTGGGGACTTGCTGAACAAATAAATACTTCAACAAAAGAAGCTAAAGAGATTATTACCAATTTTTATAATGAATTCCCTGAAATTAGGGAATACCTGGATTCACTTGTCGAATTTGCTAAGACTCATGGATATGCAACAACAATGTTTAATCGTAGAAGATATTTAGAAGAAATTAATAGCCCTGAATTTAGAGTGAGAGAATTTGCAAAAAGAGCGGCAATGAATGCTCCAATTCAAGGATCAGCAGCAGATTTGATTAAGATTGCGATGATTAAAATTGATGAAGAGCTTACAAAAAATAACTATAAATCTAAACTTATTTCACAAATTCACGATGAAGTTATTTTAATGGTAACCGATGAAGAAAAAGATAAAGTTAAAGATTTAGTTGCTAACATTATGGAAAATTGTGTTAAATTAAAAGTTAATTTAAAAGTTGATGGAGGTTATGCCAAATCTTGGTTTGATGCTAAATAATTATGCCTGAATTACCTGAAGTAGAAACTGTAAGAAAAATATTATTGCCACTTATTAAAGGCAAAACAATTGATAGAGTCGAGATTTTTTTTGATAGATTAGTATTAAGCAATATTAATGAATTAAAAACTAAACTTCAAAATCAAACTATTCTTGATCTAACAAGATATGGTAAATATTTGTTTTTTATGTTCACTAACAATCTTGTTTTAATAAACCATTTAAGAATGGAAGGGAAATGGCGTTATATTGAAAAAGATAAACCTTTAAGAAATAAGTACACTACTGCTTTATTTATGTTTAAAGATGGTACATCTTTAGCGTTTGATGATACTAGAAAATTTGGAATTCTATACCTTTCAACTTTAAATGATTATAAAAATCTTCCAATGATTAAAAAACTTGGATATGAGCCATTTGATGTAACTGAAAAAATGTATCCAATTATTGAAGAAAAATTTAATAAAAATAAATGTATAAAAGAATTATTGTTAAATCAAACTATTTTATGTGGCATTGGTAATATTTACGCAGATGAAATTGATTATGCTTCAAAAATATCTCCTTTTAAAAAAGGAAAAGATTTAACTTTTGAAGAAGTAAAATCAATATGTGAAAACGCAAAAATAATTTTAAATAAAGCAATTGAATTTGGCGGATCAACAATTCACTCTTTCCATCCTAGTGAAGGAGTAGATGGAAGAATGCAAGGTTATTTAGCGTGCTATGGTCATGAAGGAAAACCATGTCCAAGATGTGGAACACTATTTCATAAAACTTTTATTGGTGGAAGAGGCACTACTTATTGCCCTAATTGTCAAATTGATATAAGTATTAAAAAAGCTATAGGAATAACCGGACCAATTGGTTCAGGAAAATCAACTGTTTTAAATTATTTAAAAAAGAAAGGATATTTAGCTATTTCCTCAGATGAATTAGTTCATGAGCTTTATAGAATACCTTATATAAATTCAAAAATAAGTAAAATTTTAGGTATTCCTTTTAATATTGATGATAAAAAAAATACCGAATCAGCTAGAAAAATATTAATCTCAAATAAACTTAAAAAAGTTCAAATAGAAAACTACATTTATCCTATTTTAGAAGAAAAATTAGTAGAAATTATAAAAGAGAACGATAAAGTAGCAATCGAAGTTCCGCTATTATTTAAAGCTCATTACGAATATATGTTTAAAAAGATTTTTGTGCTACAAGTTAACGAAAATAAACAAATTGATAATTTAAAATCAAGAGGTGATAATGTTTCTACCTCTAAAGCATTAAACAATGATTATACATATAAAAATAATGATTCAATCTATTTAATTTCTAATAATTTAAGTCTTGATGACTTATATAAAAAGATTGATGCTTTATTATAGGCATCAATCTAATATAAACTTGTTTTACTTGTTACAACCTCATTTTTAATCATTGAGTTTAAAATATTTCCAATTTGATTAACTTTAATGTTGTTTCCACTTTTATTTTTTGTTGCATAAAGTGTAACTATATCATTTATTGAAAAATCACTCGTAAATATCGTAGTTTTTTGATTATTTGCTCGATAAAGTAATATTGGTAAAACAATATTATCACGAACAATATCATTAATGTATTCATTACCAAAACCATCTAAAACTAATACATGGGCGTTTTTTAATTTATCGATTATGTTATTAAAAGTTTGTTTATTATTAAAATAATAATCAGAAAATTCTTTAAAACGTGATTGACAATCAATAAAAGCAAGATTTGATGAACCTTTATTAGCACTTGCATTAATAAGAGCAATAGCAAAATATGATCTACCACTTCGCATAGCTCCCGTAAAATAAATCCAACTTTTGGCTTTAATCAAACTTTTTACTTTGCTTTTAAGTGTAAGATTATCAATATTTTTTAAAGTAACATTATTTAGTGAATCACTATAATCCTTATATATAAATTTTGAAGCAAAATTTACATAATCTTGGTACGCTGGCAATAAAAACGATGTTCTAACTAATGCATTATCAACGATTTTTAAAGAATAACCATATTTTATTCCACTATTTTCAATATCACTTAATGTTTTTAATTTTTTCCAAACATTATAATCATCATAATATGAATTACAACTTCCAATATATTTTTTTATTGTGCTATCATCAAAACCATTATCTAAAAGAAGACCATAAAATTCAGGATTTTTTTTAATTTTAATGAAACATTCTTCTTCATAACTATCTAAATCATTTGAATTATAGTTAATAATTTTAATTTTTTTCATCATAGTAAATCACCTATATCATCATCCGAGATGTCTTCATTTTGATCATTATTTGAAAAATTATTATTTTTTGTTTCAGCTTTATTTTTTTCTTCATTTACATTTTTATTTAAAGATTCTTTTTTAGATTGATAGTTATATAAATAATTATAAGCATCAAGAGCTGAACTAATGCCATATCTTTTCATTGAGGCAGCTATTTTTTCAACATATTTATTAAGTAATTTTCCATCTAATTTATTTAATGTATATTCAACTATAACATTAATTACACCATTTGAAAAACCCATATTTTGTGCTAAATAACTTAAAATGTTTAAGTCAGAAAAAACTGGTTCAACTCCAGATTGTTTTTCTTTTAAAAACATTCTAGGACTTGTGGTTTCGTATTTATTAATTTTATTTGCAAATTCTGTTTTAGAATTAATAGTTATTTTTTGTTTTCGTTGATTATAGGCTTTATATTTTGAAATTTCCATTTTACAACGACGATTACAATAATCATAATCTATTTTTTTAAATTGTGGGTTATCAAAATGATAACCATCAATCATGATATAACCCATAATATCTTCATTTAAACCATATAATGTACCTAATCGATGCATTTCTTTTATATCATCATTAGTAAATTCTTTAATATCAATATTAGATTTTTTAGCGATAAATTCGATTAATTTTGTATCATCAAAATTATCATTAAATTCATTTTTATTATTACAAATTAAGTCAATTTCTGTATCTAAATCATTGTTTTCATTATCTTTAGCAACTAATTCAAAAGATTCATTTACACTAGCGCTAATATCAGTATATTTTGAAAAATCTACTGAATCAATTTCGTAATATTTCATGATTTTTATAGCATTATTATAACCAACTTTATTAAAGAATAACTCTTTTAATATTTTATTATTAAAAAAATCATTAGGATTTAAGATAGCTTTTAAAATAAAAACATAATGATCGCCATTTTCAAGTGTTTGTAATAACCCAATCGATTCAAGATTCTTTTTATTATTTAAAAAATCTGAAACTTTAAGATGTGTTTTTCTAATCAAATAATCAACTTTATTATCTTTTTCACCAATAAAATATTCATTAACTAAAAATTCGTATATAAATAAAGATTTATAACCAATAATAGGTAAATAAAGGTTATACAAAAATTGATTATCATTGATTGATAAAACACCTCTTCTTTTTAAACTATATCGAGAATCTAAAGTAAACATAACTTTTAATATTATAAAGCAAAAATAATTACAAAGAATATTTTTCTTCGAAAAATTTAATAACAAATACATTTAAGATTCCAAAAAATATGAAAGTTATGATAATTTGAAGTTATTTTAAGAATTACTTAATATTTTTTATTCAATATATTTTTAAAATTGATAAACATTCATTTATAATCCATATTATTCTAGAAAAATCATTTTTTAATACATATTAATACCAAAGTATTATATAATTATCCCGAAAGAAGGATATTTATTTATGGTCAAAAGAATTGGAATTTTAGCTAGCGGAGGCGATGCACCTGGCATGAATTGCGCTATGATTGGTGCTATTAGAGCTGGTTATAAATTAAACAAAGAAATGTTTGTCATTAAACACGGATATTATGGATTAGTCCATGATGAAATTGAAAAAGTTGATAAAGATTTTGCAAAATATAGTGCTTCATTAGGTGGTACTGTCTTAAAATCTGCTCGTTTACCTGAATTTAAAAATCCTGAAGTTCAAAAGCAAGGCATTGAAACATTAAAGAAACATGGTATTGATGCTTTAATTGTAATCGGTGGCGATGGAAGTTATATGGGCGCTAAAAAATTAAGTGAACAAGGTATAAATTGTATTGGTCTTCCTGGAACTATCGATAATGATATTTCTTCTACTGATTTTACTATTGGTTTTGATACGGCTTTAAATACAGTTGTTAAAGCTATTGATATGATAAATGATACAATGAGCAGTCATAATAGATGTGGCGTTGTTGAGATTATGGGTAATAAATGTGGTGATTTAACCTTATTTGCTGGTATTGCTACACACGCTGATTTTATTATTACTAACGATAAACCAGTAGATTTAGATGATTTAATTGAACAACTTAAAAATTTAAAGAGAACAAATCCAGATCACGTAACAATTTTGGTCAGTGAAAAATTATTAGACACTAAAGCCTTAGTTGAGAAAATTCAAAAAGAAACTGGATTTGATACTAGACTTGATGTTTTAGGATATATTCAAAGAGGTGGTCGTCCAAGTGCTATGGAAAGATTTAATAGTACAAGAATGGGCGCCTATGCTGTTAAATTATTAGATGAAGGTGTTGGTGGCGTTTGTGTTGGTATTGTTAACAATAAACTCCACTATCAAGATATTTATGAAGCTTTAGCTACTCCACGTGATAAACACGAAGATTTATATGATGATTACGAATTAATCAAATAAGGAGTAATAAAGTGATTAAACATAATATTTCGAAGAATACAAAGATTGTTTGTACAATTGGTCCTGCTAGTGAATCTACTGAAATGCTTTTAAAACTTGTTAAAAGTGGGATGAATTGTATGCGTCTTAATTTTTCTCATGGTGATTATGAAGAACATCTTGGAAGATTAAACAAAGCTCGTGATTTAATGAAAGATGGATTATATATTGCTGTTATGCTTGACACAAAAGGTCCTGAAATTCGTTGCCACAATATGCAAAATGGTTTAATTCCAGTTAAAAAAGGACAAATAATCCGTATTTCTATGAAAGAAGTTTTAGGAACTCCTGAAAAAATCAGTGTTAATTTTCCTGGTTTATATAATGATTGTAAAATTGGTAATCATATTAAATTTGATGATGGCAAGCTTGATTTAATTGTCAAAGAAAAAGATGAAAAGAATCACGAACTTGTTTGTGAAGCATTAGATAGTCATGACTTAGGCAGCAAAAAAGGTGTTAATTGCGTTGGCGCACGACTTTCAATGCCATTTATGAATGAAAAAGATCGTAATGACCTTATTTGGGGATGCGAACATAACGTTGATTTTATTAGTGCTTCTTTTGTTTCTTGTGCTGATGACGTAAATGAAATTAGACAATTATTAAAAGAACAAGGTCACCCAGAAATTAAGATTATTTCTAAAATTGAAAACGTTGTTGCTTTATCTCATATTAAAGAAATTGTTGATGCAAGCGATGGAATTATGGTCGCAAGAGGTGATTTAGGTGTTGAAATTCCTCCAGAAGAGGTACCTATCATTCAAAGTGAACTTATTTCATTATGTAGAAAAGAAGGAAAACCAGTAATTACTGCTACTCAAATGCTTGATTCTATGTGTCATAGTCCAGTACCAACAAGAGCTGAAGTAAGTGATGTTGCTACTGCTATTAATGAATCAAGTGATTGCGTAATGCTAAGTGGAGAAAGTGCAAATGGCGAATATCCAGTTGAAGCATGTTCAATGCAAACAAGAATTGCCTCCACTATGGAAAAACAACTTGATTTTGAAAAGCTTGCTAAAGAAGCTTATGATTCGAGCAATAAAAATAATAACGATGCTATCGCAAATTCTATTGCTAATACTGCAAAACTTATTAATGCAAAACTTATTGTAAGCTTTACTGAAACTGGTAATTCTAGTCGTAGAATTAGTAAAGCAAGACCATGTTGCCCTATTTTATCAATTAGTAATAGAGAAAAAACTTGCTTACAAAATTCACTTTATTGGGGGATTTATTCAACATATATTCCAACCAAAATGCCAGATTTCATTGAGGAAATGGAAGTTTTAGCCATATATTATGCTAAACAATTAGGATTAAAACCAGGAGATGCTATTATTTTAAGCGGTGGCACTCCTACTGGTGCTGGTAAAACAAATTTCATGAGAATTATTCAATTACCAGATGATAAAAATTTAGATTAAAACTATTGATTTAGTTAAAAATAAGATTATATTATATTATTGGTGATGAGGAAGAAACGATTAATTAAATCTTCTTTATTAGAGAGGGAATTGTTTGGTGAAAAATTCCTTAAAGAAATTAATTAATTACCACTTCGGAGCTAAGGTTAGAATTTTATCCTTAAAATTTATAACTGAGTGATAAGAAAATTAATTTTCTTATAACTAAGGTGGTACCGCGTATATTACGTCCTTAGATAAATAAATCTAAGGACTTTTTCGTTCTTAGATTAGGAGGAAATTATGAAATTATTAGTTAACAAACAAGAAATTGAAGTTAAAGATGGTTCAAATGGTATGGATGTTGCTCTTCTTTTAGATAAAGATAACAAAAAGAAAGTAATAGCCTATAAAGCCGATGGAAAAGATTACGATTTATTTCAAAAAATACCTTCTGAAACCAATGAATTGGAATTAATTACAACTGAATCTCCTGAAGCTTTTCATATTTTAAATCATTCAACAAGTCATCTTATGGCTCAAGCAATTCATGCTCTTTGGCCAGATGCTTTATTTACTATTGGTCCTGCAATTGAAGATGGATTCTATTATGATGTTGATTTTAAAGATTATGTTTTAAAACAAGAAGATTTACCAAAAATTGAAGCAAAAATGAAAGAATTCTCTAAAAAAGATGAATATATTATTAGAGAAGTTGTTTCAAAAGAAAAAGCTTTAGAACTTTTTAAGAATAATCCATATAAAGAAGAAATTATTAATGAATTAAATGATGGTGATATCTCTATTTATAAACAAGGTGATTGGTTTGATCTTTGTTTAGGAGTTCATGTTCCATCAACTGGTTATATTAAACACTTTAAACTTGAAAATATTGCTGGTGCTTATTGGAAAGGTGATTCTAAAAATAAGCAATTAACAAGAATTTATGGTATTTCTTGCTGGACTAAGGAAGATTTAGATAAACATTTAAAGTTAAAAGAAGAAGCTAAAAAACGTGATCATCGTAAAATTGGTAAAGATTTAGGTTTATTCATGATTAGTGAATATGGTCCAGGTTTTCCATTCTGGCTCGCTAATGGTTGGACATTAAGAAGAAATATTGAGGCTTGGTGGTATGATATTCAAGATAAATACGGTTATCAAGTCGTTAATACGCCAATTATTTTAAGTAAAGAACTTTGGATTACTAGCGGACATTGGGATCACTATAAACAAAATATGTACACTACTAAAATTGATGACAAGGAATATGCTATTAAACCAATGAATTGCCCAGGTTCAATTTTAGTTTATAACTCAAGTATTCATTCATATAAAGATTTACCATGTAGAATTGCTGAAATGGGTCTTGTTCATAGACATGAAGCAAGTGGCGCTTTAAATGGTTTATTTAGAGTCCGTTGCTTTACTCAAGATGATGCTCATATTTTCTGTAGAGAAGATCAATTAGAGTCCGAAATTAAGACATTAATTGGTTTATACAACTATTGTTATAGTTTATTTGGTCTTGATTATCGTATTGAACTTTCTACAAGACCAGAAGAAGGTTATATTGGTGATATTGCTTTATGGAATAAATCTGAAGAAATTTTAAAAGAAGCTTGTCTTGCTAGTGGTAAAGAATTTAAGATTAATCCTGGCGATGGCGCTTTCTATGGTCCAAAACTTGACTTCAAATTAAAAGATTGTATGGGTAGAGTTTGGCAATGCGGAACTATTCAACTCGATATGAACTTACCAATGAGATTTGGTTGTTACTATATTGACAAAGATGGTTCTAAGAAACAACCAATCATGCTTCATAGAGCAATGCTTGGTAGTATCGAAAGATTTATTGGTATTATCACTGAAAACTTTGGTGGAGCTTTCCCAACTTGGTGCACTCCTGTTCAAGTTAGAGTTTTACCAGTTAACAACAATTATCACCTTGAATACTCTAAGAAGTTAGTTGAAAATTTAAAGAGCCATAAATTAAGAGTAGAGCTTGATGATTCCGAAGAAAAATTAGGTTATCGTATTAGAAATTCTCAAATGATGAAGATTCCTTATACTCTTGTTATTGGTGATAATGAAGTTAAAAATAACACAGTTACATATCGTAAATATGGTACAGATAAACAAGTTACCGTTTCAGTTGATGACTTTATTAAGATGATTAATGAAGAAATCGAATCAAAAGCTATGCTTGTCGATCCTAAAAAATCTGTTTTATAAACTGCTATACTAGAATAAAAAAATTCTTCTTATAGAAAAGGAATTGCAATTTATTGCAATTCCTTTTTATTTAAATAATGATAAATTAATTATCGAGCATTATTTTTAGAATCTTATCAAAATCAGTAGATTGTTTAAATTTGTTGATGTCAGATACTTTAATCCACATCATCTCACCTTCTTTTGATGATTTTAGTGCACCACTATAATCTTTAGTTTTATATAACATCGCTAAATGTCTTTTATGTTCATTAATGATATTCCATTCATAAAATCCACAAAAATGTAGATTACTTATTATTAGACCAGTTTCTTCTTTAATTTCACGAATACATGATTCTTCAATTGATTCATTATATTTAACGTGTCCACCAGGAAAATTAATACCAGGCCAATCATTTGCTAATCTATTTTGTACGAGTATATGAGAATTATCATCATAAACCATCACCATATTGGTTAATATAATTTCGTTTTTCATCTTAAAACAAAAAAGGCATAGATTAAGAAAATCTATGCCTTAAATTTTTAATTTTATTTCTTAGCTTTACCTTGATTTGCAACAGCAGCCATTGCAGCTTTAATTGCTTCTTGATCGCCTAAATAACGTTTATTAAGAACATTTAAATTTTCATCTAATTCATAGACAAGTGGAACACCTGTTGGAATATTTAATGAAACAATATCATTATCGCTAATGTGCTCTAAGAATTTAACTAAAGCTCTTAAGCTATTACCATGAGCAGCAATAATAACATTTTTACCAGCAAGAATTTGAGGTTTAATTTCACTTTCAAAATATGGAACAACTCTTTCAACAGTGTCTTTTAAACATTCTGTACGTGGTAATAATTTTGGATCAACATGTTTATATGGAGCTTGTAAAGCTGGATTACGTGGATCATCTTCAGCAACAGCTGGTGCTGGAACATCATAACTTCTTCTCCAAAGTTTGACTTGTTCATCACCATATTTTGCAGCGGTATCAGCTTTATTTAATCCTTGAAGAGCACCATAATGTTTCTCATTTAATTTCCATGATTTATAAACTGGAATATATTCTTCTTCTAATCCAGCAAGAACATAATTTAAAGTATGAATTGCACGTCTTAAATAAGAAGTATAAGCAACATCAAAACTAAAACCTTCTTTTTTAAGAAGAAGACCAGCATTTTTAGCTTCTTCAACACCTTTTTCACTTAAATCAACATCAGTCCAACCAGTAAATAAATTTAATTTATTCCATTCTGATTCGCCATGTCTAATTAAAACTAATTGAAATGTTTTTGACATAATTTTTCTCCTTTTTTAATCCCTTATATTTTATAAATATTTTTTATAAATATAAAGATTATTTTATAGATATAAGTATGTATTTATTGGAATCTATTTATGTAATTTATAAAATATATATAAATTAACTGTAAGTTTATTTGTTAATGATTTAAATTAAATTGATTAATGTTTATAATTAGTTAGGAGGTAAAACATATGTTTTGCGAAAATTGTGGTAAAGAAATCCCTGATGACGTTAAATTTTGTCCTGAATGTGGATGGGCTGTAGACCATTCAAATGCTGTTAATAAGGCGGTTGTTACTAATGCTAACAATAGCAAAAGTCGTTTAGCTGCTGGTATATTAAATATTTTCATTCCAGGTATAGGAAGAATTTATCTTGGATATGTTGGTATTGGCATTGCTCAATTATTATTATCTTTCCTTTTTGGTGTAGGTTATATTTGGTCATTTATTGATGGAATTTTAATTTTAGTTGGTAAAGTCACAAGAGATAAAAATGGCAACTCTTTAGGTCAATAATAATTAAAAAAAGAAAATTTTAAAAAATGTGTTGTAAAAAACACATTTTTTTATTTTTATTTTTTTAAATAATAAATATTTTATTTGTTTAACATTTACATAAAATTAGTAAACATATAAAATTAATTCTAGGGGGGTAAAACTTATGTTTTGCAAAAATTGTGGGGAAAAAATACCAGATGGCGAAAAATATTGTCCATATTGTGGAACACCAGTAGATATTGAATCTGATTATGATGACGCTTTTTGTAATAATGCATATATTGCTAGTAAAATGAAAAGCCGTATAGCTGCTGGTTTATTGAATATTTTCCTTCCAGGTATAGGAAGACTTTATCTAGGATATACTGGAATTGGTATTGGTCAACTTGTATTATCTTGTCTATTTGGTGCAGGATACATTTGGTCCTTCATTGATGGAATTTTTATTTTAACTGGCAGTGTCGATAGGGACGCAGATGGTTTTCCTTTAAAGTCATAAAAAACTTAAAAAATTTATCAAAATAATCTTAAGAATGTGTTTAAAAAACACATTCTTTTTTATATAATTTACGCATGAAATTTTTTGCTTTTTTTAAACCTTATAAGACTATATTTAAATATATAAAACCATATAAAAGAGAATTCTTTATCTCTTTATTTTTTACAATAATTGAAGCTTCATTAGAGATGTTTGTCCCTTTTTTAATGAACTATCTCTTATCTATTGGTGTTTATAAAGAAAATAATACTTATCACATTAATGATAATTATTTAATATTTATCTCAATTATAATGATTTTATGCGCCGTTTTAGCTTTTACGTTTGGAACAATTAGTTCAAAATTTATTGCTTTTACTGGGAGAAAATTTGGTGCTTTATTAAGAATGGAAACTTATAAAAAAATCCAAAATTTTAGTTTTAATAATATCGATAATTTAAGACAATCTTCCTTAATCACTAGATTGACTGACGATAATCAGATTATTCAAAACACCTTTTGTGTTAATTTTAGACCATTAATAAGAGCTCCAATGCTTCTTATTTGTTCAGTTATATTTTCTTTAATAATTTCGCCTATTTTATCGCTTATTTTATTCATTGCGATGATAATTCTTTTTATTGTTTATGCCTATATTATTTTAAAAGTTCGACCAAAATATAAAAAGATGCAATCCACTACTGATTTATTAAATCAAGATACGCAAGAAGCTATTAAAAATGTTAAAACGATAAAATCTTATGTTAAAGAAAATTATGAAATAAATAAATTCAATGATATTAACGATGATTTAAGAATAATTTCAAATAAATCTTATGGTATGACGGCTCTTAGTATGCCTATTATGAATTTAGTTATTTTTTCTACGATTATTGTTATTCTTTATGTTGGTGGAATTTTTGTTATAAATGAAAAATTTGCTATTACTACCGTAAATATTTCAGCTTTTTTGACTTACTTAAATCAATCTTTAGGTGCTTTTAGAATGATTAATAATGGATTAAATAATGTTAATCGTGCTGATGCATCAGTTATAAGAGTTGTTGAAGTTATGAATACAAAAATTGATCTTCAATTTGATAACGATAGTAAACTTAAAGTATCAAGTGGCGATATAGTTTTTAAAAATGTATATTATAGAACGACTGAAAACCAAGATAATTATGTATTAGAAAATATTAATTTATCGATTAAATCAGGCGAAACTGTTGGTATTGTTGGACCTACTGGAAGTGGAAAATCTACACTTATTAATCTCATTAATCGTTATTATGATGTTTCTAAAGGTGAAATTTTAGTTTCTAATAATAATGTAAAAGAATATAGCGAATATGAATTACATAAAAATATTGGTTTTTGTTTTCAAACTCCACTACTTTTTAAAGGAACTGTTTTAGAAAACTTAAAATTTGGTAATAAAGATGCCTCAATGGATGAAGTTATTAAAGCTTGTAAAATCGCTTGTTGTTATGACTTTATCACAAATAAACTTGATAAAGGATTTGATACAGAAATTAGCGAGGGTGGAACTAATGTTTCTGGTGGTCAAAGACAAAGAATTTGTATTGCAAGAGCAATAATAATGAAACCAAAAATCTTAATTTTTGATGATAGTTTTAGTGCGCTTGATGGAGTTACAGAAAAAATTGTAAAAAATAATTTAAAAACATCTTTAAAAGGTATTACAAAAATTATTATTTCTGAAAAAATTTCCACAATTGAAGATGCAGATAAAATTATTGTTATTGATAAAGGTAAGATTAAAGATATTGGAACATCTAAAGAACTTTTGTTAAGTGATTCGATTTATCAAGATATGCATAATTCGCAACAAAGGGGTTTTGATTATGAAAAAAATTAATGTATATTTCAGATTACTTAAATATTATAAAAAATCTCTTCCACTATTACTTTTGGTTTTTCTTTTAATATGTTTTTCATCATTTGCTAATATATATGGCACTTTTATGTTAAAAGACGTTATTAATGCAATAGATGAAGCATTAGAACATAAAGAAATCGTTGAATATTACGAAAGATTTATGCAACTTTTGCTTAATATGATTATTTTATATTCTTTAGCTATTATTGCATTATTTAGTTATACCCAATTGATGATAAGAATTTCACAAAAAGTCATTTATAGAATAAGAAATGAATTAATTGAACATGCTGAAAAATTACCAATTTCATATTTTGACACACATAAACATGGTGAAATAATGACTTATTTTACTAATGATATTTCTACTTTATATGATGCTTTAAATATAAGTTTTGCAAATATTTTATTTAGTTTTGGTAATATTGTAGGCACGATTACTTGTATGATTTTAATTAATCCTTACTTATCTTTAGTAGTTTGTGCATTTATGTTTGCTGAATTTATTTTCATTGTTTTAAATGGAAAATTTACTCAAAAATATTATATTGAAACTCAAAATGAATTAGCTAATGTTAATGCGGCAGCTGAAGAAAATATTAATGGACTTAAAGTTATTAAAGCCTTTAATCATAAAGCTGAATCATTAAAATCATTTGATGATTTTAATGAAAAATTACGTAAATCAGCAACAAAATCTTTTTATCACACAGCAATTAATACTCCAGTAATTACCTCTCTTTCATATTTTAATTTTGCTGTTTCATCAATTTTAGGATGTTTATTCTTAGTTAAAGGAGTAATTGATTTTGGAGCTTTAACTACTTATTTAGTTTATGTAAGACAATCCTGCCAACCATTAAATTTCTTTATTGCTCATGTTAACAATATTTTAACTGCTCTTTCAGGTAGTGAACGTATATTTAATTTCTTAGATACTAAAGTTGAGGATGATAAAGGTACTGTAACTCTTATTAAAGTAGATAATAATTCAACAAAATATAGCGATAAATATGCTTGGAAGATTCCAAATAAAGATGGAACATTTACTATAAAACCTATGAATGGCGATATTGAATTTAAAAATGTTACTTTTGGATATGTTAAAGGTAAAACAATTCTTCATAACATTTCATTTAAAGCGCAAGCAGGAGATAAAATTGCTTTTGTAGGTCCTACAGGAGCTGGTAAAACAACGATTATATCGTTAATTTCTAGATTATATAATATTAATGAAGGTGAAATTATATATGATGGAATTAATATTAATGATATTAAATTAGAATCTTTAAGAAGATCTATTTCTTCTGTTACCCAAGATACTCATTTATTTACCACTACCATCAAAGATAACATTCGTTATGTAAGAATGCATAGCACAACTGATGAGGTAATTGAAGCGGCAAAAATTGCTAATGCTAATGATTTTATTGAAAGACTTCCAAAAAAATACGAAACCATGCTTTATGATGATGGACATAATTTAAGTGCTGGTCAAAGACAACTTTTAGCGCTCGCTAGAGCAGCAATTTCTCAACCTCCACTATTAATCCTAGACGAAGCTACAAGTAATATTGATACAAGAACCGAAAAACTTGTAACGCAAGCTATAGATGAATTAATGAAAAATCGTACTTCTTTAATTATTGCTCATCGTTTATCAACAATAAAACACGCAACAAAAATAATCGTCATGGAAGAAGGAAGAATCAAAGAGTCTGGCACCCATGATGAATTATTAGCTCTTAAAGGTCTTTATTATGATCTTTATACTGGTAAAAAAGAATTAAGTTAATTAAGGAATAATATAAATTCCTGCAAAATAAGGTGGTAAATATTTATAAAAATCTTGATCATAATTTGATATAACAAGTTTTCTATCATATTTTTCCTTTGCTAATATTTTATATGGACTTAAATTAATAATTATTAATAATTTATGTTTTTTATATTCTCTAATGAATTTAAAAACACAAGATTTAGATTTTTCTTCTTTAAAAGATCCATTTTTTAAAATATCATTTTTATTTCTAAAATTAATTAGAGTTTTATAATAATTTAAAACGGAATTTTTATCATTTTCTTCAAAAGCGACATTAATATTTTTATCAATATAATCAGGATTAACTTTAAGCCAAGGTGCCCAATTTTTGTTAAATCCTGCATTAATTCGGTCATTCCATTGCATAGGCGACCTTTCATTATCTCTATTTTGCAATTTAATAGCCTTCATTGCTAGACTATGAGGTAAACCTATCTTTCTTGCCATTTTATATATATTATGTGCAACAACATCGTTTACTTGTTCTATTCTTTTTGGCTGTTCTGGATAATTTGTCATTCCAATTTCTTCACCTTGATAAATAAAAGGTGTACCTTTTAAAGTCAAAAGAAGAGTTCCTAAAGCTTTAGCGCCTATTTCACGATATTTAGGTTTAATAAATCTTGAAACTGACCTTAATTGATCATGATTTTCAAGATAATTACAGCAATATTCACAATTTTTTTGATAATCAAAAATTATTTTTTTAAATTTTTTTACATTAAATGGTTTTTTAAAAATAGGAATTAATGTATTTTTATCGCAATATTGATGTTCAAATGAAATAAGCATATCAAGTTCGCCATTTTTAATATATTTATTTGCTATATCAATTGTTGCTCCTGGTGCTTCACCAATCATAACTGTGTCATATTTATTTAAGACATCTTTTCTAAATCTTTTAAGTAAAACGTGATTTCCTTCGGTATTATCATAATATTCTTTACCAGTTTCAGTGAGTCTTGGTTTACCATTTTTTAAAGTTTCTTTCCATAAATAGCTTATAGTATCGCATCTAAAGCCATAAACACCTTTATCAAGCCAAAATTTCATTATATTTTCAACATCTTTAATTACTTCTTCATTATGATAATTTAAATCAGCTTGTTCATCACAAAAAAGGTGCATATAATAACATGTTTTATCATTTTCAAGAGGTTTCCAAGCACTCCCAACAAAAATTGATTTCCAATTATTTGGAGCCTTTTTAAATTTTCTTCCACGTCCTTTTCTAAAATAATAATATTCTCGATATTTAGTAGTTGGATTGTTTATAGCTTCTTGAAACCAATGATGTTCAGTCGATGTATGGTTAATTACAAGATCCATAATAATCTTAATATCTCTAGCATTAGCTTCATGAATTAACGCATCAAAATCTTCCATTGTTCCAAAACGTGGATTTATTTTTGTATAATCACTAATGTCATAACCCATATCAAACATTGGAGAATCATAAATTGGTGAAAGCCAAATTATCCCTATTCCTAATTCTTTTAAATAATCTAATTTAGAAATAATTCCCTTTAAATCTCCCCATCCATCATTATTTGAATCACAAAAAGATGCTGGATATATTTGATAAACGACACGTTCTTTATAAGCTTGTTTTTTCATAACTTTACCTTTTTAATAATTTTACAATGAAGAATAAAAATTATAAAGCAAGTTAAAATAATTTTATTTATTTTTAAGAAAAATTATCAATCAGTCTTTATAATTTTAAAAAATGCTATGTTTTAATTGCATAGCACTTAAATTTTTATTTTTTAATTTTTGGATATTTCTCTCTATGAGTATTATAGAAGGTATGTAAATATTTATGAGCTTTTTCACTTCCATATTCTCCAAAATAATCTTCATATAATTTTTTAATTTCTGGATTAAGATGCGACCTTCTTATTGCTCTACCTTCATCTTCACGATATAAAACTTCTGCTCTTTTCTTACGATATGTATCTAAGATATTGGCTTCTTCATTTGGTAAGAATAATGGATTTACAAATGGTTGACCTCCACCATTAATACATCCTCCTGGACAACCCATTACTTCAATAAAATCATATTTTGATTCATTATTTCTTATTTCTTCAAGAAGCCTACGAGCGTTTTTCATTCCACTAGTTACCGCAAAATTGAACGTTTGACCATTAATTTCAACTGATGCTGTCTTAATTGCTTCAAGACCTCTTACTGGTTTAAATTCAATTGGTTCAAGTTCGTTACCAGTAAGGAAATAATAAGCACTACGAATAGCAGCTTCCATAACGCCACCTGTAACACCAAATATTACGCCAGCTCCAGTATATTCACCAATTAAATCATTATCGAATTCTTCATTTGGAAGCATTTTCCAATTAATTCCAGAACGCTTAATAACACGTGCAAGTTCACGAGTTGTTAAAACAATATCAACATCTTTTATACCATTAACGTCTTCTCCAGGTCTATGGATTTCATATTTTTTAGCAGTACATGGCATAATTGAAACAACACAAATATTTTTTGGATCAATATTATGCTTTTCAGCATAATATGATTTTATTACTGCTCCCATCATTGTATGAGGAGATTTACAACTTGAAACGTGATCAATTAAATCTGGGTAATAATATTCAAGATAATTAATCCAACCAGGTGAACAACTTGTAATCATCGGACCTTTTTTGCCTTCTTTAATTCGATGAATAAGCTCAGTTGCTTCTTCAACAATTGTTAAGTCAGCAGCAAAATTAACATCAAATACTTTATAAAAACCTAATCTATGTAAAGCCGCAACCATTTTGCCAGTTGAGGTTGTACCAATTTTGTCACCAAATTCTTCACCAATCGCTGCTCTTACAGCAGGAGCTGTTTGAACAATAACAAGTTTCTTTTCTTTAAAAGCTTTGTCAAGTTCATCAATACTTGAATGTTCCATTAAAGCGCCTGTTGGACAAACAAGAGTACATTGACCACATTGAATACATGGAACTTCACTAAATGATCTATTTTGTGCAGGACCAACTGTTGTCTTAAATCCACGATTTTCAAAACCTAAAATACCAAGTCCTTGAGTGTCTTTACAAGCTTCAATACATCTTCCACAAAGAATGCATTTACTAGTATCTCTTAATAGACCTGGTGATAATTTATCAATTGTTACAGGTGATTTTTCGCCTATAAATTCTTCAGGTCTTGCTCCAACAATATTTGCAACTTCTAAAAGTTCACAATGTCCTTCTTTGCTACATGATTTGCAATCAAAATAGTGATTAGAAAGTAAAAGTTCAACACTTGTTCTTCTTGCAATTACAGCCTCAGGATCATTAATTGAAATATGCATCTTGTCGCTTATTGGATAAGCACAAGCAGGAACAAGTCCTCTTGCTCCATCAACATGTACTAAACATACACGACATGAAGCTAATGAACATTTACCCTTTTTCCAAGAACAAAGAGTAGGAATATTATATCCGCACTTTCTAGCAGCTTCTAAAATAGTTTGTCCATCTTCAACTTCATAAGGTCTATTTTCAATATAAATTGTAATAATTTTATTCATAATTAAGATATCTCCTTATTTTTTATAGATGGCTTTAAATCTACAAACTGCCATACAAGTACCACATTTAATACATTTTTTGGTATCAATAACATAAGGTTCTTTCCCTACAACCCCACTTATACAACCAACTGGACAATTTCTTGCACACATTGAACATTTTTTACATTTATTTGGATCAACGTAATAAGAAATAAGGTGTTTACAAACGCCATTACGACATTTTTTATCAACAACATGTTCTTCATAAATGTCATAGAATTTTTCAAGAGTTGATAAAACAGGATTGGCTGCAGTTTGACCAAGACCACAAAGAGCGCCAGTTTTAATAGTAGATGCTAAACTCTTTAATGTATCAAGATCTTCTAATGTACCTTTTCCATCAGTAATACGAGTTAAAACTTCTAATAATCTTTTTGTTCCAATACGGCATGGTGTGCATTTTCCACAAGATTCATCACATATAAATTCAAGATAGAATTTAGCAACATCAACCATACAATTGTCTTCATCCATAACAATTGCGCCACCACTTCCCATCATTGAGCCAGCTTTAACAAGTGAACCATAATCAATTGGAGTATCAAGTTCTTTTTCAGTTAAGCAACCACCAGATGGGCCACCTGTTTGAATGGCTTGGAATTTTTTATCGTTTGTAATTCCTCCACCAATATCATAAATTAAGGTTCTTAAAGTTGTTCCCATAGGAACTTCAACAAGACCAACGTTTTTAACTTTTCCACCAAGAGCAAAAATTTTTGTTCCTTTACTATCTTCATCACCAATATTAGCGTATTCTTTAGCACCATGATTAATAATCCATGCAACATTAGCTAATGTTTCAACATTATTGATAATAGTTGGTTTTCCCCATAAACCACTGACAGCTGGGAAAGGTGGACGAGGTCTTGGCATGCCTCTTTTTCCTTCAATAGAATTTAAAAGAGCTGTTTCTTCACCACAAACAAATGCTCCAGCTCCAAGCCTAAGGTGACATCTAAATGAAAAATTAGTTCCTAAAATATTATCGCCAAGTAAACCAACTTCTTCGAGTTCACTGATTGCCTTTTTTAGTCTATCGACTGCTACTGGATATTCAGCACGGACATAGAAATAACCATCTTGTGCACCTATTGCGTACCCAGCAATCATCATACCTTCAATAACATTAACTGGATTTGCTTCTAATATTGAACGATCCATAAATGCACCTGGATCACCCTCATCACCATTACAAACAACATATTTTTGATCGCTTTTTGAATTGAGAGCGAATTGCCATTTTTTACCAGTTGGGAAACCAGCACCACCTCTTCCTCTTAATCCACTAGCTAAAATTTCATCAACAACTTCTTGTTGATTCATATGTAAGACCTTTTTAAAAGCTTCAAAACTATGATTTCCAAAAGCTTCATTTAAATCTTCAGGATTAATTGTTCCTGAACCATGTAAAACGATACGTTTTTGTTTAGCGTAGAAATTAATATCATCTTGTTTTTGAATTCTTTCATGAGTATTTGGATCTTCATATAATAATTCAGTAACTACACGATGATTAATAATGTCTTCATCAAATATTTTAGCAACATCACTAACTTTAACAGCATGATATAAAGTATCTTCTGGATAAATTTTTACGAAAGGACCTTGCGAACAAAAACCAAAGCAACCAACAATATTTGCTTCAACTTTATCTTCAAGATTATGGTCTCTAATCATTCTATTTAATTCATCTAAAATCTCTTTAGATTCACTACTTAAACAACCAGTACCACCACAAACAACAATATGACGTTTACCATCTTCTCCATTAAACTTCTTTTCTAAGCAATCAACGCAGCTTTTAATCTTTTTATCAAGTAAAGCTTCACTTTTAATTAATACTGACATACTAGTTCTCCTTATCTTGATATTCTTTAATAACTGCAGCTACTTTGTCGACTGTCATCTTTGGATAAACTTTTCCATTAATGGATAAGGCTGGAGCAAGTGCACATGCACCAATACAACGAAGACCATCGACAGTAAATAAACCATCTTCAGTTGTTTCTCCTGGTTTAATTTTCAACAATTCAAGAAACTTATCTTCAATTTGTTGTCCGCCTTTAACGTAACATGCTGTTCCAATACAAACTCCAATAACATACTTTCCTTTTGGGTTTAAACTAAAGAAATTATAAAATGTTACAACTCCATAAATTTCACTTACTGGAATATTTGTTTCATGAGAAATAATCTCTTGTACTTCAAGAGGAATATAACCATATTCTTTTTGAACATCACTTAAAATCAACATGAGCGGTGAAGGCTCATTTTTATAGCGGTTACAAATGCTTTTGATGAGGCTAACCGCTTCTTTTCTTAAGTTCATTATTTTACTCCTTAAATTAGTATTATTATACATGCAAAAATACTGATAAGAAAGAATAAATCGCAATTTTTTGATTATTTAATATATTTTTACTGATTTTCAAATTATATCAGTATTTTATACTGAAAGGTTAGTTTTAGATAACTATTTTTAAAGCATTAAATTATAGATATTTGTAGCATCATTTTTATCAATTTGTTTAAATCCACCAACCACTGGTTGATTAACAAATAACTTATCTACAAGATAAGGAATATCTTCTTTTTTAGCTCCTAATTCTTTAAAAGATGTTGGCATTTTTAATACATCATGTAAAAAAGTTTTAAATTTATCAATACCAGCTAAAACTACTGCTTCTTTATTATTATCTTCTTTAATATGCATAATTCTTGTTGCAAAATAATAAAATAAATCAATATCAACTTTATAGTTATATAGCATCCATGCTGGGAAAACAGTTGCAAGACCTGCACCATGCGCAACATCATATTTAGCAGATAATTCATGTTCTAATTTATGAGAACACCAATCTTGTTTTCGATCAACTCCCATAATATTATTATGAGCTAATGTTCCAGCCCACATAATATTACTTCTTGCTCCATAATCTTTTTTATCTTTCATTAATCTTGGCACTGAATCATAAATTATTGATTGAAGAACACCTTCAATCATTCTTTGAGAAACAAAACAATCTTTTGATTTAGAAAAATATCTTTCTAAAAGATGAGCCATTATATCAGTAATTCCACAAGATGTTTGAAAATCAGATAAGGAATAAGTTAATTTTGGATTTAAAATTGCAAATTTTGGTCTTTCAACTTCCGTACTAAAACCTCTTTTAAGCCCTCTTGACTCAAAATTAATTACAGAATTAGTTGATGATTCACTTCCAGCTGCTGCAATTGTTAAAATAACACCAATAGGTAAAGATTTTAAAACTGGTTCTTGTTTTTCATACATCGTATATAAATCACCATCATAATAATAGCCAAGACCAATAGCTTTAGCGCTATCAATTACACTTCCTCCACCTACGGCAAGAATAAAATCAATTTTTTCTTTTTTAGCAAGATCTATTCCTTTATAAACTAAAGTATCACGAGGATTTGGTTCAACCCCACCAAGTTCAACATAATCTATATTTTCTTTCTTTAAATTTTCGATAATTTTATCGATTAAACCAGATGTTTTTGGATGTCTTCCATAATGAATTAAAACTTTGGTTGCTCCATACTTTTTAAGATATACTCCAACTTCATTATCGCTATCTTTTCCAAAAACATAACGTGTTCCATTATAATAATTAAAATTTTCCATTTATAAATTCTCCTTTTTTAAAATATATTTATTAGCTTCAGTTAAAACACTTTTATCAGACTCATGAGTTAATTTTATAAGAGCGTTTTTATATTCTAACCACATAAAGTCTATAACTTCATCATCGTGATAATCTTTTGGGAAAAAATTTTCATTAGTTTTTGCAACAAAAAATACTACATCTTTACTAACCCCTTTTTTAGGACTATAAGTAATGACTTTTCTAAAATTGGTATCAATTTCAGGATGTAAACTTGTTTCTTCAAAAATTTCTCTTTGAGCAGTTTCTTCTTCAGTTTCATGATTTTCTACATGTCCTTTAGTTAAACTTATGTGACCTAAAGACATAATAGATAAAAGATAATATATCTTTTTATCAATAACCTTATAAATAACTGCTCCACAACTTTTTTCTTTTTTCATGTTTATATTATAACTTTTTAAAAAAATCTATTGTCAAAAAATTTTTTTGTTTCATAATTTAAACAAGGAGGAAGGTAAATGAGTTTATTTAAGAAAGATATTTTTTATACTTCCTCGTACTATTATTGCAACAAAATAAATAGTTAACTTTTTTTATTTTGGTTGCGCTTAAGTAAAGAAGTTAACTTCAATGCTTAAGCAATAATAGACATGATTATTACCTAGGCATTGATGCCTAGGTTTTTTATTTAATAAGAAAGGAAGAAAATTTTATGAAAAAGAAGTTATTAGTTGCGACGTTATTATTTAGTAGTTTATGTCTTGAGAGTTGTTTAGATTTAAATACCAACATAAAAAATATTGGTATTTTACAAATTTCTTCTCATGAAGCCTTAGACCTTACAAGAAAAGGTTTTATTGAAGGATTAAACGAAAATGGTTTTATTGATGGAGAAAATGTTAAATTTAATATTCAAAATCCTGAAGGTGATCTTTCTAAACAATCTACGATTGCTAAATCTTTAGTTTTATCTAGCGATTTAGTGTTTGGAATATCCACATCTTCTGCTCAAAGCTTAAAATCACAAGCTATTGATACAGAAAAAGATATCCCAGTTCTTTTTAGTGCTGTAACTGATCCAAATAGTGCAAAACTTGTTCCAACAAAAGAATATCAAAATATAACTGGCACAAGTGACGAAGGTGATACAAAAAAGAATGTCTCTTTATTTAGTTATTTTGATTTTATTAAAAATATCGCTTGTTTATATAATTCTGCTGAACAAAATTCGCAAATACAAAAAGATGAATGTAAAAGTGCTTGTAAAGATTTAAATTTAAATTTTGTTGATGCTGGAATAACTAGCACTACTCAATTAAAATCAACATTAACAAGTTTAGTAAGTAAGGGTGTAAATGGAATATTTATTCCAACTGACAACATGATTGCTGAAAATATTTCATTAATTAAAGAAACAGCTATTGATAATAAAATGGTTTTAGTATGTGCCGATACCTCTATTGTTAAAAATGGCGGTTCTTTAGGCTTTGGAGTTGATTACTTTAAACTTGGAAAACAAACTGGAGAAATTGCTTCAAAAATATTGAAAGGCGAAAAAGAAGCAAAAGATATACCATACGAAAAATCAAAAAGTTTTTCTTTAGAAATTAATGAGGAATTTTTTAATCAATCAGGAATTGAAATCCCAGAAAAAATAAAATCACTTTAATTAAAAGAGGTTGTTTATGAACTTAGAAGCTATTTTATATTTATTTTTAACAGATGTACCGATACAGGGCTTAATTTGGGCGTTATTTTCTCTAGGTGTTTTTATAACTTATAGAGTCTTAAATATTGCTGATCTAAGCGTAGAAGGAGTTTTTCCTTTATCAGCAATTACTACTTTATTTTTTATAAATATTGGTATTGATCCTTTTACTTCTATATTATTTTCAATAGTTATTGGTGCTTTTATAGGATTCATTAATGGTTTATTGCATATATATTTAAAAATTCCATCTTTATTAAGTGGAATAATTATTATGATTAGCTTATATACTGTTAATGTATTAATAAGTAAAGGAAATATTACTTTAGATACAGGAAAAGAGACAATTTTTTCATTAATTAATAATTTATTTAACCATAAGGTTTTAACACAAATTATAGTTTTATTATTTTTTGTTGTAATTGTCTTCTTTGTTGTTTATTGGTTTTTTAGGACTGAATATGGTCTATCTTTAAGAGCGGTTGGAAAAAATAAAACTATGAGTAAAGCAAATGGCATAAATATTAATACTCGTTATATTATTGGTATGGTTATTGCAAATATTTTTATTTCATTAAGTGGTGCTTTATGGGGACAAATCAATAAAGCTACTGCTGTTGATAGTGGTAAAGGAACAATTGTTATAGGTCTTGCTATTGTATTTTTAGGTGAAATACTTATTAGACATAAATTCACCTTCAAAAAGAGTTTAATATCTATTATCTTTGGTAGTTTAATCTATTGGTTTGTTATGGATATTATTTATTCAATCCCAGGATTTAATACTAATTATACTTTCTTAATTCAAGCAATAATTATTACAATCATTGTTTCAATACCATTAATTAAAAAAATCCATTTAAAACCAAAGAAATTAATAATTAAGGAGACAAAAAATGATTGAACTTAAAAATATTAATAAAGACTTTGAAACAACAAGCATGACAAATCATATAAAACATATTCTTAAAAATATAAATATTAAGATAAATGATGGGGATTTTATTACAATAATCGGTTCTAATGGATCAGGTAAATCTACACTATTAAATACGATTAGTGGATATTTTGCTCCTACAAGTGGCGAAATTTTATTTAATAATATAAATGTTACACATTTAAATGAAAATAAACGAGCTAAATATATAGGTAGAGTGTTTCAAGATCCAACTCTTGGAACAATTGGAGATATTTCAATTGAGGAAAACCTTGCTCTAGCAAGAAAAAGAGGAGAAAAAAGAACACTATCTTGGGCTTTAAAAAAGAATTACCTTAAAGAATATGAAAAAATTTTATCACCTCTAAATTTAGGAATTGAAAAGAATTTTAGTGAACCAGTTTCTTCACTTTCTGGTGGTCAAAGACAAGCTTTAACACTTATTATGGCTACTCTAAAAAAACCTCAAATACTTTTACTTGATGAACATACCGCTGCTTTAGATCCTAAAACATCTAAATTAATACTAAATTTAACTGATAAAATCGTAAAAGATAACAATTTAACGACTTTAATGGTCACTCATAACATGAAAGATGCTCTTAAATTTGGTAATAGACTTATAATGATAAGTGATGGTAAAATAATACTCGACGCTAATAAAGAAGAAAAAAGTAAGCTCACTGTCGATGATTTATATAAAAAATTCGAGTTAGCTGAATCTTAATTATCAAAGAAAAGAAAACATTTTCATAAAATTTAGTTTTCCACATATAATTTTGACACTGTATATATTTTTATTTATACAGTGTCAAATTTTTTTATATAAAATTATTACTAATTTTGTACTATTTACAACGTTTTTTACTAAATTTACCTAAATGCATTTTTTGAAAATAAAAAATCTAAATTTTCATGTTTTAATTAATTCATTTCTCATTTAAATTATATGTACGAAATTGAAAAGAAAGTAACAAGCTAAATTTCGTTTTTATTTACGTCAAAAAAGGGAGGGAAACAATGTTAAGTGTTAAAAAAAGAGATGGAAGTATAGTTGGATTTGATTTAAACAAAATATCTTTAGCAATTGAAAAAGCCTTTATTGCTGAACATGTTAGCTATACCAATGAAATTATTCAATTATTATCATTAAAAGTTACAAGTAATTTTGAAGAAAAAGTTAAAGGAGATGTAATCTCAGTTGAAGATATACAAGATGCTGTTGAAATTACCCTTATACAAGCTGGTTTTGTTAAAGTAGCCAAGGCTTATATGTTATATAGACAACAACATACTTCATTAAGAAATGTTGCTTCAACTACTTTAGATTATAAAAAATTAGTTGATAGTTATTTAAAAGTTTCTGACTGGAGAGTTAAAGAAAACTCCACTGTTACTTATAGTGTTGGTGGCTTAATTTTATCAAATAGTGGCGCTATTACTGCTAATTATTGGTTAAGCCAAGTTTATGATCCAGAAATTGGTGAAGCACATAAAAATGCTGATATTCATATTCATGATTTAAGCATGCTTACTGGATATTGTGCTGGTTGGAGTTTAAAACAACTTATTAAAGAAGGTTTAGGTGGCGTCCCTGGAAAGATTTCTAGCGCTCCAGCAAGCCATTTATCAACTCTTTGTAATCAAATGGTTAATTTCCTTGGTATCATGCAAAATGAATGGGCTGGAGCTCAAGCTTTCTCAAGTTTTGATACATATCTTGCACCATTTGTTAAAAAAGATAACTTATCATATAAAGAAGTTAAACAATGCATACAATCATTCATATTTGGTGTTAATACTCCATCACGTTGGGGAACACAAGCACCATTTACAAATATTACATTAGATTGGGTTTGTCCAAATGACCTTGCAAATTTAAATGCAATTGTTGGTGGCGTTGAACAAAACTTTAAATATAAAGATTGTAAAAAAGAAATGGATATGGTTAACAAAGCCTTTATTGAATGTATGATTGAAGGCGACGCTAATGGTAGAGGTTTCCAATATCCTATTCCAACATACTCAATAACTCGTGATTTTGATTGGTCTGAAACTGAAAATAATAGATTATTATTCGAGATGACCGCAAAATATGGTACTCCATATTTTTCAAACTACATTAATAGTGATATGGAACCAAGTGACGTTAGAAGTATGTGCTGCCGTTTAAGACTCGATTTACGTGAATTACGTAAAAAAGGCGGTGGTTTCTTTGGATCTGGTGAATCAACCGGTTCAATAGGTGTTGTAACTATTAATTTACCTCGTATTGGTTATCTTGCAACTGATAAGGCTGATTTCTATCAAAGACTCGAAAGATTAATGGATATTAGCGCAAGATCACTTAAAGTTAAACGTAACACTATCACTGCTTTACTTGAAGCTGGACTTTATCCATATACTAAACGATATTTAGGAACATTTAATAACCACTTTTCTACTATTGGACTTGTTGGTATGAATGAATGTTGCTTAAATGCTCGTTGGATTAGACAAGATTTAAGTCATAAAGAAGCTCAAGATTTTGCTGTTGAAGTTTTAAATTTCATGCGTAATAAATTAAGTGATTATCAAGAACAATATGGTGATTTATATAATCTTGAAGCTACTCCAGCTGAATCAACTTCTTATCGTTTAGCAAAACATGATAAAGAAAGATATCCAGATATTATTACAGCAAGTGGTATAAATAACGATAAAACTCCATATTATACAAATAGTAGTCATTTACCTGTTAATTATACCGAAGATATATTTAGCGCCCTTGATATTCAAGATAGATTACAAACTTTATATACCTCTGGAACAGTTTTCCATACTTTCCTTGGTGAAAAACTTCCTTCCTGGCAAGCTTGTATGAATCTTGTAAGAAAGATTGCTAAAAATTATCATATTCCATATTTCACAATGTCTCCAACTTATTCAATTTGCGCAGATCATGGATATATTCCTGGTGAAGTCTATAAATGCCCAATATGTGGTAAAGAAACTGAAGTTTATTCACGTATTACTGGATATTATCGTCCAATTAAAAACTGGAATGCTGGTAAAACTGAAGAATTTAAAGAAAGAAAAGAATATACTCTTGAAGCATCTCATTTCACAAACAAAGATCAAGAAAAACTTGAAGAAAGCGAAAAAGAAGATCATAACGAAAACTTCGTTAAAGAGATTACTTTATTTTCAACTAAAACCTGTCCAAATTGTAAAATGGCAAAAATGTTATTAGATAAAGCAGGTGTTAAATATAAAGTTGTTGACGCTGAAGAAAATAAAGATGAAACTATTCGTTTAGGAATTAAAAAAGTTCCTACACTACTTGTTCCAGATGGAAATAGTTATGATGTTTATGAAAATGCTTCCTTAATAAAAGGATATATTGAAGAATCACGTAAGGTATCATAATTATGTTTGATTCAATAATAATAGGTGGCGGCCCAGCTGGTTTAACAGCCGCCCTTTATTTATTAAGAGCTAATAAGAAAGTTTTAATACTTGAAAAAGAAAACTTTGGTGGACAAATTGCTAATTCCCCACGTCTTGAAAATTATCCTTCAATAAAAGCAATAAGTGGTTTAGATTTTGCAAATAATTTATTCGATCAAGTAATGGATTTAGGTGCACAATTTGAACTTGAAGACGTTTTAAATATAATTAGAAATGAAGATAAATTTATAGTTCATACAAACTATAACCAATATGAAGGAAAAACAATTATTCTTGCAACTGGTTGTAAGCATAAAGAAATGGGTTTACCTCATGAAAAAGAATTAACTGGTAAAGGTATCTCATATTGCGCTACATGTGATGGAGCTTTCTTTAAAAATGAAGATGTTGTTGTTGTAGGTGACGCAAATACTGCTCTTCAATATGCTTTAAATCTTTGTAATTATTGTAAAAATGTCACAATTTGTACATTATTTGATAAATTTTTTGGCGAAAGAAAGTTAATTGATGCATTAAAAACTAAAAACAACATTCATGTTGAACATAATTTATCTTTAGTTAGTTTTAATGGCGAAAATGAAATTGAAAGTTTAACTTTTAAAAACACTAAAACTTCTGAAGAAAAAATTATTCCATGTAAAGGTGTTTTTATAGCAATTGGTCAAATTCCACAAAATGACCAATTTAAAAATCTCGTAGATTTAGATTCTAGAGGTTTTATAATAACAAACGAAAAAATGGAAACTAAGACACCTAACGTTTACGCGGTTGGTGATTGTCGAGTAAAAGATGTTCGACAAGTTGTTACAGCAATAAGTGATGGAGCTATTGCTGCAGTTGAAATATCAAAAAAATTAAATTAGAAAAACACCTACTGTTAATCCAGTAGGTGTTTTATTTTTCTTCAATATCATATCCTCGAAGCTCAACTTTATTAATGTAAGGTAATAAAATATTTTTATAACGAAGAGCTTCTTTTAGAGGAACTTCATGTAAATTATGATTGATGCATTGCTCACTATTTTTAAATTTTTGTAAATAATATCTTTTAGCTCCAGAAATAATCTTTGCAATTTCTCTTATTTCATCTTCATCATGAAATTCTCTTACTAAAGTTGTTCTAAATTCATAATCAACATCACCATTTAATAGGTAATTAATTGATTCTAATATTGAAGAATCGTTAAAATTTTCTAAACCGATTGTTTTATTATAAGCATTTAAAGAATTTTTAATATCCATTGCGACATAATCAACCAAATTAAGTGAAACTAATTCTTTTAATAATTCTGGATTAGAACCATTTGTATCAAGTTTTATTAAATAACCTAACTTTTTAATTTCATATAATTTTTCTTTTAAATCAGGCATGAGAGTTGGTTCTCCACCACTTATAACAACTGCATCAAGCATCCCTTTTCTATTTTCTAAATAATTTAAAATTTCATTAAATGGAATATATGTGACATCTTTTTTATATATAACAAGTTCTGAATTATGACAAAAAGGACATCTAAAATTGCATCCAGCAGTAAAAAGTGTGCAAGCTACCTTGCCTTCAAAATCAACTAAAGATACTTTTTGAATACCTGCAAAATCCATATATTTATAATATATAAAAATAGATAAAAAAGCAAAAAATAATCTATTTATTTACAACATTAAAACAAACTAAATCTTCGCCTCCATCATTGAAAATTGCGTGACTTGAGCCTTTTTTACAATAAGTTACGACGCCAGGCACTAAAATTTCTTTTTCTCCATCAACAATTGCATAACCTTTTCCGCTTATTACATAAATTATTTCTGCGTTATCTATATGTTCATGTAAACCATTTGATGAACCAGGCACCATTATTGATTTCATAATTTTAAAATCATTATCTTCATATGTCTTAAAATAAATTACTTTATCACCATTATGAAAATTTTTAACTTCTGTTTCTTTAATATTATCAAAATTAATTAACATGATCTAAACTCCTTTTATATTGTTCATTTATATTTTTTAGCGATTTAAGCATCATAATGCTTGCAAATAAGAAGGTTACAAGTTCAGTTAAAGGCATTGTAAACCATAAAGCATCTTTATTTATTAAAGGTAATATTAAAGCAAATAGACCACTAACTACTAAAGATCTTGAAAGAGAAATAACAAGCGAAATCTTACTTTTTAATATAGATTGGAAAAAATATGTCGAATAAATATTAAAAACAAATAAAAGATAAGAAACGGCGTAAGTTCTAAATATAAATGGGGCAATTTTTAAAACCCCAGCACTTGGTTTCATAAATATTGTAATTATTTTATCTGGTATTAAAACTGCAATAATAACAAATATTAAACTAACTATAAATGTAGTAATTGAAGCATATTTATTAATTGTCACTACTCTATCAAGTTTATTTGCACCAAAATTCTTAGATAAAATTGGTTGAGAACCTTGACCTACACCATATCCACTGCATTGTACAAAAATTGAAATATTAACAATTACGCCATATATTGAGAGTGCATCTTGATTTAAATATTTCATAATCTGGTTATTAAAGATAATAGATAATATGCCAATTGCAAGGTCAACAATAAATGAAGGGAAACCATGTTTAAAAATATCAAACACTAAGCCAAATATAGTCTTATCAAAAACAAGTTTAAGTGTATTTTTCTTCTTTAAAAAATGTATTAACGTTAATGAAAACGAAATAATTGCCCCAAGCATCGTGGCAATTCCTGCACCTTCAATACCCATATCACAAACAAAAACTAATAAATAATCACCTACCATATTAAATACACCAGCACCTACTATTGCAATTACAGCAAGTGTTGGATCATCATCATTTCTTAAATAAACAGTTAAAAGTTGACTGAAAACAAAGAAAGGAAGAGTAAATTTAATATACTTTAAATAAGCTTTACAATAAGGCAATAATTCTTCACTAACACCGAAAAAGTACAATAAATTGTCTTCAAAAACAATTATTAATATGGTTACCAAAATAGAAAACACTAATCCATAAAATATTGATGAAGTAAAATATTTATTAGCTAACTTAATATCATTAGTTTTCCCTTTGATATAAGAAAACATAATTGAACCACCTATACCAAATAATAGTCCAATTGCATAAATAATACTCCATATTGGAGAAACAATTGCTAAAGCACTTGTTCCAACTGAACCATGATATTGCCCAACCATCGCAACATCTACTAAACTATAAATGCAAACTACAATTGAACTACCAAATGCTGCTAATAAATACTTAAAATAAATACGTTTTAAATTACCATTTAATAAATCCATACAAAATATTTTCTCACAAAAGCAATAACTTTCCTACTTAAATTATCAATATTTATAATAAATTGAAAGTTAAGGTTGTTGGTTGATGATCACTAAAATTAAATCCATTAGGTTCAATGGTTTTTGTTGTAAATACTTTTGTTACTTTAACATTACCACTTACAATAAAACCATCAACTGTTGAAACAAATGTGTCGTTTATAGTATAAGGAACGTCACAATCTCTACAAGAAGGTTCATTATCTGCAGCATAAATATTAAATTCGCCACCAAAATTAGATTTTTTATTTTCGTCAAACATATAACTTAACCAATCAGGCTTCTTTTGTTTAATAATATTTTTATATGCAAAATTTGTTGTGTTATACATTGAAAAAAGTGGGTTATTTGTTAATAAATCATGATTAAAATCACCACCACAAACAACATAATTTCCTTTATTAAATTCACTTTTCATAAATGAATTTAATTCATGAACTTGTTTATTTCTAATTACCCCACTTTCATCATAAGCACTCATGTGGGAATTTATTAAAACAAGTTCTTTATTATTACTTGTTTTAATTTTATTAACGCTAAAACATCTATCTAAATCAAAGAATTTAGAAAAATCATTGGATACTGTATATTCTTTTCTATAAGAAGTATTAATTTTATATTTTGAAAAGGTTGATAAACCAGCTAAGCTTTTGCCATGTGGATCATTAAAAGGATAAAATAAATAAGCACTATCAAAATTAATAGCGTAAGTTGAATCAAAATTATTAAATTCGTTTATTAACATTTCTTTTTGATTTACGTGATATGCTCTATCACTATTTTCATCAACTTCTTGAAAAGCATAAAAATCACTATTTAATTCTTTAACAATTTTTATAGATCCATTGATATTTTTAAGCACATCTTCTTTAGAAATAGCTTTTCCATATTTTCCTTGTGTAGGGTTGCCATTTTCATCATAACCTTTGTCCATAAAGAATGAATAATTATCACTATATGCCCCAAAACCTATATTATAAGTTGTAAAAGTTAAATCTTTATTCAACTCAACTGCGATATTATTAGATTTATGTGTGACACTTAATTCTTTATCACCAATTCTATGGTAAGAAAAAACTACATATCCTACATAACTTAAAGATATTACAAGCGGAACAAAAATAATACATATTATTACAATAATCAAAGGTTTAACCCATTTTCTTTTTTTCATAACGACCTCTTTTTTAAAATTATATATGATATAAATTGGAATAAAAACATAGTTTTATTAATAAATAATTATTTTACTTAATAAGTCTTAACTTGAAGAGAATTTTCTAGAATGTTATTATTCCTTAAAAGTCATTAGGCTATTAGGAGAAAAAACTTGAATTATTTAAATTAAAAGAAAAGTAAAAAGTGAAGGATATTTTACTATTTTCTTACTCAGTAGAATAAAATTAAAGAAAGATAGGATTACATTATGAAAGCAAATAAAAACGATTTTTATCAAGATTTTTTTAAAGGTATTGCTCATAGAGGACTACATAATGAGAAATATACCGAAAATGGTTTATTAGCGTTTAAAAACGCAATAGACAACGATTTTGCATTTGAATTTGATATTCATTTAACAAAAGATAATAAATTAGTTGTTATGCATGACTCAAATTTAATAAGAACAACTGGTAAAGAAGGAATTATTGAAGAACTTACTTTAAATGAAATTCAAAATAATTATAAATTATTAGATGGAGAAAAAATTCCTACTTTAGACGACGTCTTAAAATTAAATAACGAAAGAAATACTATGGTTATTGAATTAAAACCATTTAATAAAAATAGTAAAAAATTGGCACTAATTGCAAGTCAAGCTTTAAAAAGCATTAAAGATAAGAAAAAAGTAACGATTATATCATTTGATCCACTATCACTTTTTTATATAAAAAAAGAACCATTTAAAAGAGGACTTCTTTTAACTTCTAGTCGAAAGAAATCTCTTTTCTTTAGAAATTTCTTTGAATATCTTGATATTGATATGAATCTTTTAGATAACCAAAAAATTAAAAAGTATAAAAAACATCATGGTCTTTTAAATGTTTGGACAATTAGAAGTGAAGAAGATTATAAAAAAGTGTTAAAAAAAGTAGACACTATAACATTTGAAAACCTTGACGTTGATTTTGTTAAGAAACTTTATAAATAACTATATTTACTAATGGTCGCAAAATAATTTTTAAATTAAATTATCCTTTTTTAGTTTATAGATTTCTTCAGCAGCAATACGTGCTTTTGCAACGACATCTTTTTTATTTTTAGGAACACAATAATAATGATATTCTTTATCACAAATACAAATAATATCATCTATTTCATACCAATAATAATCTGAATATAAACTATAATTTTCTAAAGGTCCTTGTTTAACAAATAAGTTATTATTATCACTTTTTAAAGTAAAACCATCTAATGAATGCGTTAAATGACCTTTTCCAATATGGTATATTGCTTTAAAATTTTTTAAACAATATATATCAACATCAAGATCAAGTTTATAAGTCTTTGCAAGAATTTCTTGTTTAACACATTCTTTTTCATATTGATACCATTCAGGAACAGTTTTAAATAAAGTCTTTCCATTTAAACATTTTAAATGTCCATCTTCTAATAATTCATATTTTGTATGACAATTTGTACATACTAAAAAGATACCTTCACCAATTGTTGTACCTTCTTTATTACAATGAGGACATCTATAAAGTATACGGTTTAACCCATCAGCTCTAAAATTTTCGTTAATTAATATATTATTTTTAAATTGATAATCCCAATTATTAAAAGTAAATTCTTTTTTAACTATATCTTCAATCTCATTGCTTGTTAATTTTTTAATTTCTTCTTTAGATAATTTATATTTAATAGTAGCACTGACCTTAATTTTTCTTTGTTTTAAATTATTATATAAAGGATCATGTAAATAAGCCCCTTCGGTTTTAATAATTACTAATGGTACTTTTAAAAATTTAATTAATTTTCCTATATTATCAGGTAAAGTTCCATTAGTACCATCAAAGGAATATGTTGCTTCAGGAAACATTAAAACAGAATTATGCAATTTACTAATAGCATAATACATGTCACTTACTAATTGTGGATCGCTTTGAAATTTAACAGTTGGAATACATCCTAAATGTCTCATTAAAAATTCTTTACCAACAAAACCATCATCAGTACAAACAATATTAAAAGGACCAAATTTCCAAACTTTAAAAAATATTTTTAAATCTATAAAAGCCGAATGGTTCATTAAAATTAAACAAGGTTCTTTCTTCTTTAATTTTTCCATATCTAAATATTTATAAGAAAAATCGGTATCTTTTAATTCTTTTTTGCTCATTAAATTTACTAATTTTATAAATAATGAGGAAGGTCTAATTGGAAGACGATGTTTTCTTCCTTTAATTTTATTTAATTTATTAAATGTTGTTTCTTTAATTTTTATTTTCATACGTAAAAATATACCACATTTTTACTAATCTTTATAGTTAAAGACATTAAATATTTCTTTTAATTATTCTCTTTATTTGATATAAAAAAACTTTTTAGAATATAAAAAACGTTAAGGACTTGACCTTAACGTTTTACTAATTGATCAGTTTATAATTTATTAAAATTACTAATTGTTTTATTAACTTCTCTAGATCCATACTTTGATAAATACGTATCAATTGTGGTAATTTTATTAGCATCTGTTAGCTCTATCGAACAATTTGGTGTTAACTTAGCGTAGGCTGAAACGGTAATTGTTAAACCGAAATTAACAATTAAATTAACTTCTAGTTTTTCTAATTTAGCTTCATTTTGATTTTTATAAACTTTAACAATTAATGATTTCATCTTATTGTTATGAGTTAATTCAGAAATATTAACACCAATTTTAAAGTAATTTACTTCTTTATTATTTTCATTAGTATGAACATAACCAAAGTCAGTAAGTAATTTTTCATATTTAATTTCTTTTGAAGCAGATTCATCTCCTGAAGCATCTATCATATTATAAATTGAATCAGTTAAACCAAGAGCATCTTTGCATAAGATTTTCATTGTATCTTTAAAGAAGTAATCGACTGTATAGTTTCCTGTATAAACATATTCTGCTTTCTTTCCAAAAGTTGATCTCATTGAATCATATCTATAAAGATAAATCATATTATCAGCATAATAGAAGCTAACACTACGCTTTTTAGGTGAATAAGCTACAATTCCATCCCATTTAACATCTTTATTAACAAGACCAATAAGTGGAACATCACTAAATTCTATAGAAAATCTAACATTTCCTTTATCATTTCTAACTTTTGCATTGAAATTCAAATTAATTGCATCCCATGAACCAATAGAAAGACTTGCACCACCTTCAAATTCATAATAATTAAATTTTGAAGTATTAACACCTAATTCAAGTAATACTTTAATATCTGAAAAATTAAAATATTTATCAGAAACATTTAATCTTTTGCTTTCTAATGTCTCATCAAAATCTTTTAATTCTAATTTAAAGGAAATACTTTTTCCTTGAACTTTGAAATTATTAATTTCTAATGAATGCAAAACAGAACCTTCTCCTTCTGCTTCGCTACTATCATAATTAAGAACGAGATTAAATTTTCCATCTAAACCAATAATTTCGGTTGATACATCAACACTTAATTTACTTGCACTAACTTCAAGATTAGAGAAAATATTAGAAACAAATAAAGCACCAATATCACCTTTTAAAGCATCATTTAATGGAGAATCACCCATCATATTTAATAATTCACCAAAGAGTTCAATAAAATGATCATCCGGATTCATAGTAATATCTTGAATTAAATTCATAAGATCAGTTATTGAACTTTCGTTCATATAACCTTTAAGTTCTTTATTATAAGCAAATAATATTTCTCTATTAGCTCTTTTTGGCGAAAAATCAGCTTCAATTGTGTGCTTATAGTTATTTTGATCAACTAAACTAATATCACCATATCCATATTTATTTTTAACATCAAATTGAAGCCCACCACTTATATTAATTGGTTTTTCTACTTTAGCTTCATCACTTATTGAACCACTAATTTCTGTTCTAAATGTTGTTCTATTAACTAATTTATAAGCAGCATCAATTAAACATAAAGCATCGTCAGCTCTTTCATATGACTCAGTTTGAATAATAATTGGTGAATAATCGCCAATACTTAAATCAAGATTAATCACATAATCATTAATAGAAAGATTTTTTAAACTAATATGATTAAATTTTTCACTATCGCCAATACACTCAAAACTAATTAAATCTGCGCTTAAACCAAAAGCTGCTGGATCAATTTTGAAAGATATTCCTTCACTAGTAATAACTACATCCTTAAACATTGTGCCTAAATTATTAAAACTATCTTGAATATTAACACCTTTAAGCATTTCAGTTATTTTATTCATTAAAACTTCAAATGCATCATTTGAAACTCTTGCAGCAATATAATCAATAATGCTACTTTGTGTTTCATAGTCAAATGATACCTTTATTTGATTATAATCAACGTACATTGTTTGATCATTAAACGCTAAATTAAAGTTATGTTTACGAGTTTCCTCACTATATTTGCCAGTTTTATAGTTCTTTTTAAATTTAGTTAATTCATTAACCATTCCTTTTGCCGAATAAAGTTTTTCATCTACGCTATAATCAAAATCAAGATTTGCAGTTAAATAATTGGTAGTAACATTTTCTTTCGTTACTTCATCTATAACTTTCTTTTTCATATCAAGTTCAAAGATGACTTTGTTTTGTTTATTTTGGAATGTTTTAATAAATCCAGAAAAGACATCCAATGCTGGAGAAAAATCAGTATATTTTTTAAATTCTTCTTCATTATCACGAGGATTATGGAAAGTTATTTCTCCAACTTGCTCAAAATCACAATCTAATTTAAAACAAGTCCCTTGATACATTATTCCACTAGCTTCAGTTGCTATACCTTTAAAATCATAGTCCTTATTGGATTTAATTTTTAAATAAATTGGGTCATTAACATCATTAACACCTAAATCATATTTAAAATATCCATCACCATTTTCGTTAGCAATAAATTCCATGTTGTTAAATTTATCAAGCATGGTTTTTAAATCTAAGTTTTTGATTTGCTCAGGAATTTCTACATTTATACCTAAAGATGGTAATGTATCAAAAAATGAGAAAAATTTATCAGTTAAAATTCTGAATTTATTATCATTAATATCAAAAAATAATTCATTTTTATAAAATCCAATAGTTGCATCAGCTTTTAAACCATTGAGATCAAAAGATAAATCTCCTTCAACATTAACACCTTTTTCAGCTTCATCTTCTTTAACTAAACCAGTTAATGAACCACGAGCATTTTCCATATTAATGGTATAAGTTGAATTATCTGCACCTAAAATATCAATATCCATATCTACTTTGAAATTTTCAGTAGACATAACATTTGCCATAAGTACTTGCACTGGTCTTTCTTTTATTTGTGATGAAGGTTTATTATCGCTAGTGTTATCTTTAGTTTCCTTTTTAGCAAATGAGCAGGAATAAAAAGCTATACTTCCACTTATTAAAAATAAACCTAACGATATAAATGCGTGTTTTATAATTGATTTAGCATTAATTTTCATTGTTTATATCTCCTTTGAAATCATAATTTTCATTTAACTTTAAAATATCAATATTTTCATTTTGATGAAAAATCTCTTTTAAATAACCATTTGTTTCAATATTCATTCCAAATTGATTAACTATATAATTCTCATTGACTTCGTTTTCAATTAAATCTAAATTTCGTGTAAGCTTAAACTTTATATTTATAGATTTAAAAGTTGGATAATCAATATTTGATATATAATTCATTTGTTTAACATATCTAACTACAGAATTCTCTGGATCTAAATCAAGCGATATTAAATAGTAATTATCAATCAATTTAATATTAGATGTAGCTAAACAGGTTTTTGAAGAAATAATGTAAGCAGTTGGACGAGAATAATTTCTGCCAATTTTATTTTCTAAATCAGTAACATTTTTTATATTTTCATCGAATTGATTTTCGTTGTAACATGCTTTATTCTCATCAATATCTTTTCCTATATAAACTTTTACATCCCCATTTTCTTTTTGATAAAATCTTTTTGCTAGAGTTGCAATGCTAGAAGCAATACCACTACCTTTAGCTATAGATTCAGTCATAAAATTATTGTTATTTTTGATTGAAATATTCCTAATTGTTGTCAAAGTTCCCATTGCTTTAACAGTTCCATAACTAACACTATAATTAAATTCGTTTTGTATATATTTACCATAAGCAAAATTTACAATTTTATAAGGCTCTATTTTACCAGTTTCACTTAAATCAATATTTTCTAATGAACCATTATTACTCCCAAGTAATTCTTGATAATCATTATAAAACTCATCAAAAGTCTTATCTTCAATCTTATTAATGTCATAAGCATTAGGATCATATTTTGTAGCAAAATAAATCTTTCCAAAATACAAACCAACACCAACACCAAGAACAATAGCTAATGTAGGAATAATTATTCCTATAGCCTTCAAGACTAAACTTTTTTTGGTTTTTTCTTTTAAATTGACTTCTTTTTTACTAGATTCTTTAATTTCAATATTGTCGTTAGAATCGTTATTTTTTAATAAATTTGAATCTTTTTCGCTTTTTACCATATGATAATTTTAACAATACTTTTTATAAAACTAATCCTATTTATTTAAGAATAAATTAGAGATATAATATCTCTAATAAATAGGGAAATAGAACTCTCTATTTTAAAGAGAATTAGTTGTTTATGATTAAAAAACTTGAGTTACATATTCTTTTATAAAACGGAGCCTAATATGAATGATTTAAGAAGTATTATAGGAAATAACCTTTCATCTTTAAGGAAAAATAAAAAGCTAACTCAATTAGAGTTAGCAGAAAAAATGGGATATAGTGATAAAGCTGTTTCTAAATGGGAAAAAGGTGATACTTTACCAGATATAGAAACCCTTTATCAATTATGTAATTTTTATCAAGTTACATTAGATTTTTTAGTCGATACAAAAGGTTTAGAAAATAAAAATTTATATAAAACAAAAGATGATAAATCAATACTTGCAAATAAAATTTCTATCGCTGCTCTTCTTGACTCAATTGTTTGGATAATTGCCACTATTATATATGTATATCTATTAATAATCTCTAAAAAGAATTTTTGGCAAGTTTTTGTTTGGGCTATTTCTTTAACAGCTTTATTCACAGTTTTTATTAATAAAATTTATTTTAAAAATAAAATATGTACTTTTACATGTATGACAATATTTATTTGGTCTTTAATAACATCATTTTATTTAACATTTCTAAGTTATAATGTTTGGCCATTATTTTTAGTATGCATACCAATTCAAATTGCCCTAATTTTATGGCTAGGAATAAAATCAAATAAATAGGTTATTTTTATTTTATACATATTTAACTTTTTGAAAATAATAAATTTTATATTTCATAAAAACAACAATTAAGGCCAATGGTTAAATACTTTATACATTTTATCTTTAACTTTTTTCTTCTTTCTTTTATATGTAAAAAGGAAAATTCACCAAAAAATTCAAAAGAAACAACTTCTTCAATTGTTGTTAGGAAAAATTCATTAGAAATCGAAGTTATTTATGCAACATAACTTATCTTTTCCACATTTCTTTCTATTTTTCCTTTGGTAGTTTTGAGTAAACCTAAGGCGAACTTAAAAGATGCAGATTTTTCACCATTATATTGAAAAAAGTTGCATGGACATTATTGAATTATCCTTATTCTCTCCACAAGAAAAGAGATAAAAAACAAAACTAATATCAACTAAATATTTTTTTACAAACAAACATCTTAAATCATCCTCTTAATGTAAATGGTTTGTATTTGCACTAACTTCAATAACATATATTTATTTGAATTGTAAAAATACATGATATAAAATAATTTCATGTCAAAAGAAACATTGTGTCTCCATGGATTTAAAAAAATAAAAATAGACTTAGAATTTATAAGGCTCTTGAAAATAAGTATTATTCTTGTACAGTTGAATGGTTTTATAAAAACATAAAAGATGACAACATAAAACCATCAACAATTTATAGAGCTTTTAATTCTTTTGAAAAAGCAGGTTTTATAGTTAATGATCAAAATACTGAAATTTACGAAATTTGCCTGATTGTTAAAAGAAAAAGACTAAAGTTATATAAAAATTAAATTCAAATTCTCAAAATTGAGATTAAAACAAAGTAAAGATCATTTATGAAGATAAGTTATCCATACACTAAAATGAATAAAAAATTGTTTAATATTATTAGACTTAATGTATTATTTTTTAAAACATTATGAAAATCCCAATAAATTGTTATATTTTAAAGGTTTGATAAGGTTTATTGAGGACTAAGGTTTTAAAAAATACAAATTGTAATTAACGGAGGATTATAGATTTGAAAAAATATAAATTTGGTTTTGATTTTTCAGGGTTAGTACTTTTCTTAATAGTAATGATTCCAAATTTCATATGGTTTGCAGTTCCTGCACCAAATGACATTTTAAGAGTTAAATCAGTGACACCGGTTATCGACATTATCGGTTCAATTTGTCAGGTACTTTTTGTTGCAGCTCTATGCGTTATAATAAACAAAGAAAGAAAAAAGCTTCGTTTATCACCACTAATTGTTTCTTCCATTATTTTCCTATCTCTATATTTTTTAGGTTGGTTATTATACTACATAGGAATTTCAAGTTCAGTGGTGATAATTTTGCTTACAGTACCACCATGTCTTGTATTTATTCTATTTGCATTGGACAGGAAAAATATTATAGCTGTTATTCCTGCTGTCTGTTTTATGATTTGCCATTTAATATATGCGATGGTCAATTTCATTTTTTAAATCCCAATTCACTGATTGAAAAGTTGGTTAATTTATTTCTCTTTAAGTCTTTATTAAAATAGAAGATGTTTTCGTAACCATTCATAGAAAAAGTAGTCTTTTAGATATTTTTTGTAATTGATAGTTGAATTACACTTCTAACATTAAGCTTATTCCTTTATTGCTAATCTCTTTTATCTTCCATTCTCATATATTCTTAATTTAAAACAAATATTTTTATGACCAATTACAATATATTCAGCATTTTTTAATTCAATTACTGATTTTTTTGCAGCAACAAATATGTAACTTGCTAATATAGTTTATTCTCTATTAAGTCCTAGATAAGAAATTACAGTAAGCAAAAATTAAATACAAAGCTAGATAAAAAATTAATGTCTAATAATATTAATGTTTTTTTAGGAATTATATTAATATAATCCCTTGATATGCTTTGTTATTCTTCCACTCTTCGTAAGTGCAATTATAAGACTTAAAGGCATCATTTTTATTATTGCATTTTGCACCATTAGATTCTAAAAACCTAATTAATGGCGTCATAATAATCAACGCTGCAGTAAAGCATACTAAAAAATATTTAGAATCAGTTGTATATAATTAACAAGCAACCATAAGTAAAAATCTTACTTGCTTAGATCTATCCAAAGTGCATTCTGCACCAGCAACAGTATATTTACTTAAAAAATATTCACCACTGAAATAATTAATTCAATTACACAGTTTTCAAAATTAATTATCTTTAAAGAAATATTGCTTACAAATAGCGTTTTAATTTCATCATCTTTTTTTCTAGGACATTAGTAACAAAAGATGCATATATATCTTTTGTTGCTTTATCATCGCTTTTATACATGCATGAAGAAATTATCAAACATAATAAATCAAAAAATTAATAGCAATAAAAATAAACGCTCAAATTGTGCATTTAAATTCGATTGATTTGTAATTTATTTTTTAAATCAAACTTATAATTATACTTAATTATTTAATATTTGTGTTTTCAACTTTAAAAACTTCAACATTACTATATTACTTTTTTAATTAATGTAATATATTTTGCAAATTTCATTTCACAAAAAAATAAGTCGACTTTTGTAATGAAAGTCGACTTATAAAACATAAAACAAATTTATTATTCAGCAAATAAATCTATTGTAGCTGGCACTTCATCTCCATAGTCATCTTCAACATTTATATTTAATTGAACACTGACATGATTAACATCATATTTAGAAGAATAACCAACAATGATTTTAGAAATCAATGTATTGTTGTTATTTGAATTAGAAGCGTTAGTTAATTTAAAACTGTTACTAAATTTATTAGCTGTCCAACCTGTAATAGACCAATCAGCAGATAAGGTCTCATTGTTATATTTAAATGAAATCTTGCCAGAATTAGCACTCTCATCTTTGGTTATTTTTAAATCAGAACCACCATTATTTATGCTGTATTTTAAGCTTGAAAATCTTGTCGCATAATTATCATCTGTTGCCTCATAGAATGTTACTTCTTTAGTTATTGGTTGAACATTATTATAATCATCTTTAACAGTGATAGTTACTTTTCCAGCTTTAAGGCCCTTTAATTTATATTGATTAGGATAATAACTATTCTTAGTTACTGTAGCAACACTAGGATCAGATGAAGTAACAGTTAACTTTAAATCCTCTTTATCAACTTTAGGTAAATAATCAACAGTAAAGTCATATTCAGCTCCTAAAGCATAAGTGCTAAATAAGCTCTTATCTGAACCACTAGTAAACTTTAAGGAAGTTAAAGGTGTAACTTTATGTTCTTTAAATTTTAAATTAACTACTTTTGTAACGTTTTTGCTTTGAACAGTTACTTTAACATAATCATAGGCCTTATTAACAGTTAATTTTTGTCCATCTTTAGAAATATCAGCCGCGTCTGCTGGTTCAACTTTAGTAACTTTAATAGAATCAAATTTACTAATCACATTAGCAGGTTTTTTATTTTTTAAGATTAATGCAGCAGTTTTTCCGATTTCAAATTCGGTTAAACTTGTATAACTATAACTACTAGTACCAAATGATGCGTCAAAGTCAGTGTAAAAATATGCTTCAGGTTTAACAAAATCTTCACCTGTCTCTTCTCTTTGACCACTAACTTGAGTATATTTTAAATGTTTTTCTTGATGCAAAACATCATCTTTATAAGATTTATAGTCGTTAACAAATGAAGTTAATAAACCATCTTCTGAAAAGCTAATAGTTAATTTTTCTTCATAAGCATTCGAACCGATAGTTTGTTTAGGTAAATTTAAAGTATAAGAATTATTTTCTTTAGTAAAAGTAGATTGTACACCAATCTTATCACCTACACTAAAATTATTTGAATCATCTAATAACTTATCGATGACATACTTAGAACCACCAAAAACTAAATTAGAAATCGAAACAGTAGAAAAATTTGTTGCTAAATTAGGAACTAATCCTGGTAATACCATTGCATTTTCATCAGTATCATATCCAGTTAAATTAGAATAACTATCAACACTTCCATCTTTTTTATAACCTATAGAATAAAATTTTCCATCATTTCCAACTTGTCTAGTAACTTTTAAATAATTTGTTAATGAAGTACTTCCAAATTGATAAATTGATTCACTCTTATTATCGCTATAAATCGTAAATGATTGATCTTGCTTATAAGATGAACTAGTACTTGGCTTTCCATTATAATAACCAGTTACATCAACTTTGAAATTAGCAGTTTTAATTTCAGTTTTCTCACGTTCTAAAGAATTGTTCAACAAAGGTTTTAATGTTAAAAGACCTTTATCAAGTGGTTGAACTACTTCAACTTCAAATGAATCACTAAGCTTTTTATTAGATGTTGTGACAGTAACTGTAGTTTTTGCACCATCAGAAACTCTATTAGCAGTTATTTTATTTCCTTCAACACTTAAATAAGTATTATCAGATAAAGTAATTTCAAATTCTTGTTTTGCAGTAGCAGGTAAAACTTCTACATTAAGTTCTAATACATCACCTACAGCTAAAAGATTTTCCTTATTGGTAACACTAATTGAGGTTGGTTCAACCTCTTTAACAGGATCATCTTTAGGATCATCTATTGGATCATCTTTAGGATCATCCTTAACAGGGGTTTTGTCAACAGAACAACCTACTAAAGCTGAAACTGATAATAAACATAAAAATACTTTTTTTAACGTTTTCATAATTTTATTTCTCCTCGACTAAGTTACTTTTTAAAGTAACATAAATATAGAATGTATGCGTATTAAATAAACCAACATAATTCCATACTGTTAAATACATAGTATCACTATTTCCATTGATTGTAATATCTTTTTTTAAATAAAATTTATACATACCTTTTACTGATGTAGTGCCATCTTCATTAGAATTATTTTTCTTTACTTTATCTACATCAGTCGTAAAACCTAAATTATCTTTTAGTTTTTTCGCATAGTCATTTACTAATACACCAGCTTCAGCATCAGTTTGACAATTAATAGAAATTTGGGTTTCATGTCTAGAAGTCTCAGCATTGATATAGGCATTACTATACTTATTACCAACTAATGGAAGATAATTTAAATAATCTGCACTCTTTAAATATTCATCACTCAAAGCAAGATTTAAACTTTTTGAATGTCTTGCTAATAAATCAGTCCATTTAAAATTAGATAAATCATTCTTTACATTAAGTATTTTTTTACTTGTAGAACCAATATTAGAATAAGTAACATCAAGTTCTCTCTTACCTGAAACAATCATTTGTAATTTAATATCATTACCAGCAAATGCCAGCTTTAAATTAGAAATACTTTCACTTTTATAAAAAGTAGAGAAATAACTTGCATCAATTAATCTACATTCATAATTATCCATTAAAGAATAAGAATCAGTTTTATTATCATAATTAAAAAAGACACTAGAAACATGAAATGAAGGCAAAAGAGAATAAAGAGTACCATTATATGGATCTTGGTCTAAATAATAATCATCATTGATTTTATTCACGCCTTGAATCTTTTCTTCATCACTTTGATAGAATCCATAATCATCAATAAGTTCATCTTTATAATAAGACTTATAAGTGAAATCTTCTTTTGAGAAAGTTAAATTATATTTATATTGATCGTCAAAATCTGCTCTTTTATAAATTTCTTCGCAAGTAAAAGAATTATTTTTTATTTGAGAAAATTTTTGTTCAAAAATCTTGTCTTCTTTTCTATCAACTTTCTCAATAGTATCAAACTTAATATCAGAACCAATGGAAGTAAAATCACCAGAGACAGTAATAGTTCCTGTTCCTAATCCAAAAAGATCTTCTGGCTCATATTCTGCAGAAAAAGAAGCAATTTTATTATCTTTAAAAGTTAAACTTACGCTATAAAGTCTTAATGCCGCTTTACCATAAAGTTGTCTAGAAAGAGCAATTCTTGCATCAGAAATTCTTTCTTCCCCTGCTACGTCTTCAGTTTTTATAAAATCAATAACATAATTACCATTACTATCTAAAGTAAAATCATCAGCATTAAGTAAAGAAAAACCATTATAAAATTTTGCATCTTCCCAACTGACAATTTGATAATTATTATCAATCATATAAGAAGAAAAGACTTCATTACTTGGCAATAAGTAATCAGAAACTATAACGTCTTTATTATCCTTATTGACCTTATGATAATAAAAACGACTTTGATAATCTATTTTGTCTTTGGTTGCCTTTTCATCTAAAGCAGATTGTTGCCATTTAAAAGAAGAATATTCATCTAAAGATGAACTTACTCTTAAATACTGATACTTTTCATGAGAGGCTCCATCATCATAAAGTTGAAAAATCTTAATTAAACCATCAAAAGAATAACCTTTTTGAAGTTCTTTAAATGCTTCTCCAAAAGAAGGTAATTCAGGTGTAGGTTTAACAACTACATCAGAACCATTATTACAACTAGTAACAAGGCTTAATAAAAAAGTTATAATAGATATTTTTTTTAATTTATTAGACATTATTTATACCATCCTCCTATAACATCAAATTAATTTTATTATTTATTAATAAAAAAACAATATTTAATTATAAATAGTAAAAAATCGTTTTCTTTAATAAATGAAATTAATTCATTTTAGGAAAACGATTTTTGAAGACAAAGTTATTAAATAAATTATCATTAAGAAATTTTCTTAATAAGATATTAATCACGAATAAAACTTATTTTTTTGATCAATCTTTAAATATTCTTCAACTAATATTTATATTCTTACACCTTTCAACAATTGATAGTCATAATAATATAATAGTTTTAATGAACTTTAATTTATCTAAGTTTGTACATAGCCTATCTTTTCAGTTTTGGTCAAATTATCATCACTCTAAAAATGACAATTTGAAGTTCGCATCTATCTATTGATCTACTTTAATAGATCTTTAAATTTTTCCGGAACCTGATAATCCTTTCCATCATCGGTTATCGTTAAATTTAAGTTGACTTTAAAATTCACATTCTTATTCACATAAGGAGTATTCGTTCCTTCTAGTGTAGTTACAAAATTCCCCTCTAAATCAACGATTATACTAACTAGATCATTATTGTTGAAGCAATAGACAAATTTAGAATTACTAATTTCAAGACTATCCTTTTGATAAGTTCCAAAACCTTAATATTATTTTTTAATGTTCATAGCTTCTAACTTTTCCAGCATGAAGCTCGGAATTAAATCCTCTTAACTCAACTGTGTGATTTCCAGTAAAGAAGGAATGTAAGTTTAAGAAGTGGTATCTAGAATCATGGTAGTGAGTGTTTCTTGTTCCATAGTAGCCTTCGTACCAAATGTTCGCTAATTCATCTAAGCTTTTAGGATGTTTCTTATTGATCTCGTTAATTAAGTGTTCATCCATCTTCTTACAAAATCTCATTCTTTCTGGTTTAATCTCTAAAGCTTTATAAAGAAGGTCGTTTTTGCTAGCTATGATATTAATGAAGTTTCTAAGTGTTCTTACATCATGATCTTTTCCATCGAGATGAACATGAATACCACAGCTTCCATTTGTAAATTCTCCTGCTTTTCTAAGAAGTCTAACTATCTCTTGAAGTGTATTTATATCTTCATCGTAAGTAAGGATTGGGCTAACAAGCTCACAAGAATAAAGTCTTGAAGCATTGACTATATCGCCATTTACTTTTCTTTGGCAGTGAAGTGAACCGTCATACATCACTTTCCACTTTCTTTCATCAGGCGCCTTAATCTCTTCAGTGTCGTAATAATTGTGAAGTTCAGTAATTGTTCCATTTAAGTAATCAGCAACAATCTTACTAGCCTTACTTCTCATTAAACCTGTAAACTCAATCTCAATACCAAATCTTTCTTTAAACATTGTATTAATCTCCTTTAATTGAAGGTGTGTTTCTTTACCCTTCACATATAAATAAATCACTCTAAAAAAACAGAATAGCAAGTTATTAAGCACACTATTTTCAAACTATTTTTAACTAGAAAAAAGGAGCCTGATGTAGCCCTTTAAACAGTGATTTAATTTGGAATTTAGGGTTGAAATATCAATTCATTTTCTTTAGTTTTTGCTTTTAAATAACTTTAACTGCCTTAATTTCCTAATAATTTTCAAATTTTTTAAGATTTTTAAAATTTTGGCTCGTATTTTTTGTGAGTCCCCCTCGTGCGGTACCCAAGGCAATATTTGAAAGCCTACCTGTGGGGGAATCCTTCAAAGAAAACGATTTATATATTAACTTAATGTAGTGAACTGATTACAAGTTTATGAGTATGAAAAATGTTCGATTATGTTTACTAATAATTAATAAAGTTTCGAGCTCTAATTGCTTTTATTTGCGTTCCTCCCGCTTTTTGTATATTTACCGAAGCACTTCATAAAAGCATAATAACAAAAATATAAATATACGAGAAACAAAGGGATAAAAATCAATAAGTAAAACCATGGGTTGAGTTTAACAGAAAATGATGTATCGGGATACGTAGTAAAATGAGTCGTAAAAATGGCAACAATTGAAAAAACTATTGAAAGCAAAATATAAGGAAAAGGCACAAAATAAAGAAAATTCTTATTTTTGAATACTCCGTACTTAAGATCTAACTTAATAAATTTGACCGAAAAGTAGAATAGCCAAAAGTACATGAACATATCCCAACAAAACATGGAAATTGCAAAAGTATTTTCAAAATTATAGCCGACAAAAGTAGGAAATGTTGCACTACAAAGGCAAAAGGCAGCTATAGAAAAAGAATACAACCAATATTTCCTTTGAATATTAATATCGTCGATTTGCTTAATTTTGTCTTCGTTAATAAAACGATTATAAAATAAAGTTTCTTTACTTTTTCTCTTCATTTTCATTAATAGACATCACCACAAAACCATTCCCAATCCCAAACCCAGATTGTGTGCATTTTCCACCCAATAGCAAATCCTTTTCCAAGATAACCATAAACAATCATTGAAATAATGGTTCCAATGCAAGCAGCACCTAGTAATGTAATAACAAGACCAATTAATATTCCGATTGGACCACCAGCCGTAAATAGCGAAGTAAAACTAGCCCAAATGTTTGATACTGCACCTGTCATTGTTCCTATAATCGCATTAATTTTCGTAAGTACTGCTGCTCCAATGATAGCGGTGCCAGCAACCAAAAACAAATCTTTAAAAGCTTCTGTAATAATTTTAAATGGAGTTATGCCGTTCCCGGACTGATACATAGCCTGCTTATTAATCCAGCCAGCGAAAGCATTATACAAATTGGCACAAGCATCTTTAGAACACAAAAGACCAAAGAAATCAACGCCATCTACCTTTCCATTGGCAGACGTAGAAATTTTATTACTATCACAAGGAACTGTAGGTAGCTTGCAAATTTCTTCTTCAGTAGTCTTTTCAGGTATTTCTTCTATATCAACTTCATTTGAAGAATCAGAACCACTATCACTGCTTGAACCGCTTGAGCCACCGGTTTCGCCGACATTAAAACAGATGTCAGTAAAATTGTTGTTTATGACAACATCTCTATCGATAGCAACTTTATCAACAACTGATATTTCGCTTATTTTTTTATTCAACTTACTACCGATAGTATTAATTTTTTCGTTTACAATTATTGGGTTAGCATAAGATTTACGGATAAATAATTCATCAACATTATCAAAATAAACAAAATTAGAATCACTCTCGATTAAAGATTGCAGATTATTTAACACATCAACAGTAAACAATTGATTTTCTTTTGCATATGAAAGTAATTTTTGTTTTGAAAATGATTCTTGTTCAGAGAAACTTAAGTCATAGTCACTATAATCAAAGCTATTAACAGTTTCTTGAACTAATTCAACAGCTGATTCTTTAATTTCAGCTACTCTATTGGCCGTTGCAATTTGACCACAATCATCACTTAGACAAGTGCTAATGGTTAAAGCTAAAGATCCTAACAACATAATATAGTCCCTCTTTTTTTATTATATTAAAGCAATTGGTCATGAAATACAAACATTAAGTGTTTTATTTAATTTACATATTGTTCG
>DKCJ01000011.1 GCA_002451465.1 Caryophanales bacterium UBA6877 | reverse complement strand
CCTGTTAATTCAATCACATTCACGTTATTTAAAGTCTCTTTCGAAATATATTTTTGGGCATTTACACTGGCTACAATTCTTTGAGATGTTCCAATATTTTCACTTAGTATAGTTTCCAAAATGTTTGAACTATTGTTTTCATCTTGTTCACCTTCGCGAGGAGAATCAATAACTATTGGAAAGCAAAAATTATCTGGATTAAATTTCATTTTTGTTTTAATAAAAGCAAAATAAAGTGCTAAGGTTGATCTAACATATTGACTTCCACTTAATGCTAGTTTTTTAAATGCACAAATATCATTTGAACTAAATTGATTAATTCCTAGTGAATATAAATATTTCGTATACTCTGAGCAAAAAAATGTTTTTGCATTATCAGTTTTTTCTTTTAATTTAACTAAATAACTCTTTTTGTTTTCTAATATTGCTTTATTTGATGATATTTTTGAAGTAAGGTCACCAATTTCTAGTAGTTGCTTATCTAATAATGAAGATAGAGCTTTTCTTGTAACGTATTTTTCATAATCAGTTCTACTGCTATTAGCTTCATCATTCGCGCTTTTTAATTGAATAGCCAAATCATTTATTCCTTGTTTAATTTTTTGAATTTCTACTTCAAGTTGTTCAGCCTCTAATTTAAGACTTTCGTTTTCCTTTTCAATCACAACAATACTATATAAATTAACAACATCATTTTTTAATTGTACATCAAATTCTTCGTTACAATTTGGGCATTGCACAACTAACGAATCGGGATTTCTATTTTGTTTAATTTTATCAATAATCTTTTTGTTACTTTTGATTTGCAATAAACAACTAGTTCTTTGTTTATCAAGTTCAAACAATTGCTGTGTTAATTGATTTTGCTTGTGCATCAATGCATTTATTTCATTTGATTTGGATCTATAAATTGATTCGAGTTCTTTTGTATCAGTTATAATTAATTCATTGTCAAAAATTTTTTTAATTTTGCTGTATTCTAAATCAAACTTAGTCAGTTCAGATTCTTGATTGCCTATTTTCTTACTTAAAGAATCAATATCCGATTTTACGCTTCCATACTCAGAAGTATAAATCCCTAAATGATAAAAATATAAATCATTCCTACTTATAGGTTCATATTGTCCCATGGTATTTTTTGAAAATGGTTCTTGTTCTTCTTTCCAACTTCGATCTTGATCTAGGTAATATGGAATAAACAAATAAGCTGGTGGAGCGATTTCTGTAGTATTTTTACGATTTCTTAAATAAACACTAATATTGAATTCATTTTTAAAAAATAATGATAAATCAGGTCTACATTTAGCATTTATAAAATTTACTAGTATACTGTTTTTTATTATAGAAAAAGCATCTTTGAATCTTAAAATTCTATATTCATTTTCTCCATAAACAAAATCAAGTGAAAATAAAACATTATCTTCATAAAAATTCTTATCAAAAGCCGAATCAGCGCCTAGCGTATGATACAAAGATTTCATCAAGACAGATTTTCCCATTGAATTATTCTCACTTGTAATTAGATTGTCATATTCTGAGAATTCAATGGTTTTTGAGCATTTATTTACAACGTCAGAAATTCGTATTTTCTTAAAAATAAAGTTCATTTAACTTTCCTCCTAAAAGCTGAAAATTTTATAAGTAAAGAATATTGAAATACAAACGCTAAATTTCTTATAAAACTCAGAAGTATTAATCGTTTGATCATTATCAAGAATTTCGAGCACTTTTTTTGAAAACAAATAAGCATCAGTCATGCATTCATCAAGGATCAACTTATTTTCTTTTAAATATTCAAACGCTTCTTGAATTACACTCATTCCACATTTGACAGAATCAACTCTAAATTGTTTAAACAAAATTCTAAACTCAGAAAATTCAACAGACCCATAATAAAGCTTATTTTTGCCACAAAAATCAGATATTTTTCCTTCTTCCGGCAACTGAATATCTAACATTATCCGAAAAATATCTTTGATGTGAGTGTATTTTAATCCCTTTTTATAAATTAAAGTCTCGTAATTGCTTGCATCTTTATCAGTAGGAATGTAAGTTTGCTTTAGATCTAAGTCATTCCAGATTTTTAAATAAATTGTCTCTATTGCATCAACTGTTAATGAAGTAAAATTGTTATCGTTAATATATTCTAGCATTTTTCCTTTTAAATCTTGTTTAAATGTATCTAAAGAAATGGAAGCTTTAACTAGGAAAAAGTTACTTAAATTTTTAATTTCATCATCGCAAATTTGACTTTTTAATTCATCAATGCCATCATAACCATTGCATTCTTCCAAAGATACTAACTCAGTATCAGAAATAACTTTTTGCTTAAAACTAACTCCTAAATTTGTCATTAAAACATTTTTAACATTTTCATCAAGAAATTTTTTGTAATTTTCAGCTTGCTTCAATATCCATTCTTTTTTTATAATAGTCGAAATTGATATTGGTTTATCTTTTTGTGTTTTAACTTGTACAAAACTAATTATTTCATCATTTGTATTATGATTTTCTACAACAACAAAATCGTCAAAGTAATCCAAAAGGATAAAAAAATC
>DKCJ01000022.1 GCA_002451465.1 Caryophanales bacterium UBA6877 | reverse complement strand
GAACTATTGAACGTTTACCCCAACTATTGAACGATTATAGAGCGATGGGTAATTTCGATGGACAAAATGATTCCTTTTTTCATATTGCTATGATATAATTCTATAATAAAGGAGAGATAACGATGGCATTTGACATTTTTAATAGACGTTATACCGGAAGCAAAACAAAAATTGTTTCATGGATAGACAATATAATTGAAGAACATTGTTCTGATTGTTTTTCATTTTGCGACATTTTTGCCGGTACTGGTGTCGTTACATATTCTTTGATAAATAGATTTGATAAATTTGTTATTAATGATTTTTTATATTCCAACGAAGTTATATACAATGCATTTTTTTTGAAACAAAATTACAGCATTGAAAAAATTTGTAGATTTTCACGAAAATATAAAACAATCGATGCTTCAAAATTATCTGATAATTATGTGTCTCTAAATTATGGAAATAAGTATTTTTCTTATGAAGATGCTTTAAAAATAGGGTTTATAAGAGAAGATATCGAAAATAATAAAAATAGGTTGAATAAAAAGGAGTATTGCATTTTACTTGCATCATTATTATATTCGCTAGATAGAAGTGCGAATACAGTAGGACATTATGATGCTTTTTTTCAAAATAAATATGTAAAAAATTCTTTCACTTTTGAACTTATATCTCCGATTATAGTTTCAAAAGATGATCCAAGAGAAATTAAAATATTCCGCGAAGATGCCAATACACTAGCAAGTAAAATTAAATGCGATATTGTGTATATCGATCCGCCATATTCCTCAAGACAATATAGTCGCTTTTATCATGTTTTGGAAAATATAGTCAAATGGGAAAAACCAGAATTGTTTGGAACTGCATTAAAACCTGCACCAGAAAACATGAGCGAATATTGTGCGTCAAAAGCATTAGATGCATTTACTGATTTAATTGCCAATCTTAAATGTAAATACATTATTGTCTCATATAACAACACATATAATTCAAAAAGTTCTTCGTCTAGAAATAAAATGGAATTAGATGATATGCTTAGAGTTTTACAAGCAAAGGGAAAAACGGAAGTATTTGCAATAGATCATCAAGCTTTTAATGCTGGAAAAACCAATCTAGAAAATCATCAAGAATTATTGTTTGTAACAAAGGTGGGTGCAAAAGATGAATAAAAGATCTCCGTTTTTTTATGTTGGCGATAAATATAAATTGATGCCGCAATTATCAAAATATTTTCCTGATGCAATCAATAATCTAATAGAGCCATTTTGTGGTGGTGGAAGTGTATTTTTGAATACAGATGCAACTTCTTATTTGGCAAACGACAAAAACTATTATATGATTAAGCTTCACGAACTATTAAAATTTTATGCACATAATAGAAATTCTTTTTTTGAAGAGTTTGAGAACTTAATAAAAAAATATAATCTATCTGCATCATTCTTAGGGATTAATGTACCTACTGAGTTAAAGAAAAAATACGTTAAGACATATTATGCAAAATATAATAAAGAAGGATTTTTAAAAGCAAAAAGTGATTTTAACATAGATAAAACTAATATAATTCTTCTTTATCTATTGCTTATATATGGGTTCAATCATATGCTTCGGTTTAATTCTTCCGGTGATTTTAATTTACCTGTAGGAAATGTTGATTACAATAAAAATGTCTTCAATGCTTTAAATGGATATTTTGATTTTGTAGAGAATGAAAATATTAATTTTTCTAATCAAGATTTTACAGAATTTTTAGAAAGCATAAAATATGAAAATGGTGATTTTGTATATTTGGATCCACCTTATTTAATAAGTGCGTGCGAATATAACAAAGGTTGGACAGAACAAAATGAATTGGTTCTTTTACAGCTTTTAGATAAATTGAATGAAAGAGGTGTTAAATTTGCTTTATCAAATGTCTTTACACACAAAGGACGAAGCAATGATTTATTGATTGAATGGTCAAAAAAATATCACGTTTATTCAGTTAAATCAAATTACATAAGTTATCATGACAATACAATAAAAGACACAAAAGAAGTTTTAATTACTAACTATCTTGTGGAGGACGGGGCAAATGGGAAAAAGGAAAAATGAATATAAACCACTGTTATTTACTACAACATTAAGAAATCCTGAAAGAATTAAAAGTTTCCTTTCAATTATAGCTAAATATGATAAAGAAATATTAACTAATAAACTAATTGATAAAATTGTGTTCGACTTAGTATCTTCAAAAATATATGTTCCAACATATGTTAATAAGAATTCTTATTTGAAAAAGCAATTATTATCTGATTCTCCTTTTTCAAATGAAGACACAGAAAAAATTATAGAAAATAGTAAGCAAGAACATAAAGAAGCAGGATTTGATCGGGGATGGCCTTCAAGGTTTGATACTTGGTATAAATTCTTAAAAGAACTAGGATTGGTTTATTATTCGATGAATGAACCAATTGAAATGTCTGAAGCGGGACTAAAATTGGTTATGGCAAATCAAGAAGGATATGAGCATTTAGAAGAACAAGTTTTTTTAAATTGCTTTGCAAAATATCAAAGAAACAATCCTTTTCGTCGTATAAGTAATTGTAATAATCCTCTAATACTTTTACTTTCTACGATTAAAGAACTTCAAAAATATTATGGTCCTTCTTTTAGTGGTGTATCTACTAAAGAAATACCTCTCTTTTTGGTATGGAAAGATGATAATTATAAAGAATTAGCAGAAAGAATCGTTTCAATAAGAACAACATATGCTTTTACTCCAAGCGATGATGCTATTTATGAAATATGCAAAGAAATATTAGGATTAACTAACGAAGATGAAAAAAGGTTTAAAAAAAGTAATCTTTTAAAGGAACTTCCTGATGAATTTATTAGAAAAATGAGATTGACTGGTCTTATATCAATTAGAGGAATGGGAAGATTTATAGATATTAATAAAACTGAGCAATCAAAAATTAATTATGTTTTAACAAATTATTCAGAATTAAAGTATTTTTCATCGGAAAAAGAATATTTTGATTACATGAAAAGTATTGATTCTAATTTAATAAATATTAAGAGAAATATAGTATTTTCTAATGATGAATCAAGAAAGTTATTTTTACATTGGGTTAATTCGTTTGATTTAGATACACTTATTTCAGAAATCAATATTCTAATCAAAACAAATGCCAAATCTACTAATGACACTCTAAAATATATAAGTGAGCCATTAAGATTGGAGTTTATAACAGCATTAATTCTTCAAAAACATTTTAAAGATGTTTTAGTTAAACCAAATTATTCATTTGACGATGAAGGAGTGCCTACGTCTTTTGCACAAGGTGGTACGCCTGATATTGAATGCTTAGATGAAAATGGTGATGTGCTTTTTGAAGTCACTTTATTAACTGGAACAACACAAAATATAAGAGAAATGCCTGCAATCTGTAGACATTTGCAAGATAGAAAAGAAAAACAAAATAATTCATTTAGTGTAATGCTTGCACCTTATATCCATAGCGATACTTTGAAATATGCTCAGTTTGCAAAATTTAAAGATGATTTAGATATTATCCCGATTGATATCCCAACTTTTAGTTCGACAATCAAAAATAAAGTTAGTATTTTTGAATATAAATCGTAACTAGAAAGGAGGAATATAATGCTTTCGGAAAAATTAAAAACAATTAGTAATGTCGACCCTAGTGGCTCTAGATCTTCTCAAAGATTTGAATATCAAGTTGCATGTGTATTTTTAACGTTTTTAACGCTTTATAAAAAAACAGATGATTTTTTTATCCTTTTGGAT
>DKCJ01000012.1:41984-55074 GCA_002451465.1 Caryophanales bacterium UBA6877 | reverse complement strand
CATTTAGTTTGTCACTTAATAGTTTAAGAATTTACGAATTTTATAAAATAAAAAACTTGTAAAAAAATATAACATATGGTCAAATTATTATATGCGTGTAAACAAAAGTGCTTCAAATGTGAAGCAAAAGGCAAATAGATCTTATCGCTTCTTTTCTGACCGTTTAGAAGAATTAAAAAACGATGAATCAAAATTCATTAATGATAAAAAAGGTTATTTTGTCAACTCTTTTAAATATGAAATTTATTATTGCTTCAAATTAATCGCTATTGCGAATTATTTTAATTTAACTCTAAATACAAATTGCATGTTTACTAGACGTTATATTGAAGCCCTCGCAATTTTAAATTTATCAAAAGATAACATCTTATATGATGAAAATTATCATTTATTTAAATTAAAAGCTCAAAAACGTGTTGTTGCTGAAAAAGAAGCTAATAAACTTAAAAATAAATTACTTTTACCAAAGCAAATCGATTTCAATTCTTTTTTAAATAGCTCCGATTTAATTTATTTACATGGAATAACTGCCAATAGTGAAATTAATATTAATAATATTATTAATCTATTCGATGTTAATAAATCTTTGAGAAATGATTATGTCTATTATAGTAAAATTGTTCATAATATTTCGCCTGATCACTTCGCTCCTATAGAAAATGAAACCAAAAACAGAAACATAAAATTAAGAGAAGAAATGAAAGGAATTAAAAAAGAAAACGATGAATATAAAGCTTCTAAAAAACTAATTACACCAAGTTTAGACACTAATACTTTTATTATTCAATTTGAAAACATATTAGGTAAATTTTCAAAAGATTATGTAAAATTTTTTGAATTTTTAAAAAAAGAAAAACCAGGCTATTTTGATAATTACTTAGAAATTTTTTGCTTTAACTTAGAATATTTAAAAGATATCACAATATTATATTTTTTAAATGAGGAAAATGGGGCTTTTATAACCATAAAACCATACCTTGAAAAAGCCGCAATATTCTTTACTGCTATTAACTTTAACTATGAAAAATTTAATGATTTAATTAAATATTATTATTTATCATCTTTATATTCGGTTACTGATTTATTCTTGTATACTAAAAACCTACATATAGATGAAGAAATTTTACAAAACAATGCATATAAAACCTATTCTAAATATTATAAAAAAGATAAAAGTGAATTTATAAAAACAATTTTTAACAATCCTCAAGAAATAATAATAAATGACCATAATATAAATTTTTCAAAAAGAGTATTAGATTTTTTAAAAGGCATTAATGCAATAGATACTGATTATCATTTTGATATATATACTAAAAGTATTGAATTTGCTCATGCTTATGGTTTTATGTTAAACGAGGTCAATAATAAAACTAATGAGAAAGAAACTCAAAACGAAGAAGAAGAAAACAAAATTGAATTCAGTTATGTTGTACGTTTAATATTTGATTTTTTAAGATACATTATTGGTGTTATTAAAAAAGTAAGTGATACTTCAAATAAAGAATTAAATAAATCCATTGAAGATTTTGAAAAAGCATTAAATCATTTTGCTACTTCTAGTGATAATTTAAGAACAAAATACGAAATAACAAAATTGAATTAACCCAATAACTAAAAAAATAATAATATTTTAGACATATTGAAAACTTGAACTTACCTAGGAAATTAATATGCAAACTAAAAGTTTTTAAATAATTAGACAAACATCAAAATAAAAATAAACTTGGATTTATTTTAAAAATTAGATCAAAAAAATTCTAATTTACTTTATAACAATTCTAATTTAATGTCGTATTTTAAAAAAAGGTTTGATATAACTAATTAAGTTATATCAAACCAATACTTATTATTTGTGGTGCCCAGTACAGGACTCGAACCTGCAAGGTTTCCCAATGGATTCTAAGTCCATCGCGTGTACCAATTTCGCCAACTGGGCAGCAAAAATATTATACTTTTTTTTACTTAAAACTCATAACATTTTTAGATAAAACAACAAATAACATTAAAGAATTAAAATACATCTTAAATAAAATTAACTTACATAATTTATAAAGATTCTAAAAAAGTTTGTATTAAAGAAAAAGCTTTTTTACTACTATTTTTAATATTTGTCATATATTCTTTAGCATCACCATCAAATGTATCGCTGATACATTTGATGATTATTGCCTCTATATTATTTTTAAAACAAATTCTAACTATAGCAGCGGATTCCATATCACAAATTGATGCATCATATAAATTAGCTAATCTTTCTTTAACTACTTTATCTTCAATAAACTTATCGCCACTTGCACAAATTACATTTTTTATAGATGGCATAATGCCATATATTTTTTTATATAATTCACCTTTAGTTTCCATATAAACATCATTAAATTCAAGATATTGAGCAACTTTTGTGCCATCAATTTTCGAAGTATCGTAATCATAATGAACAACCTTTTTAACAAGAAATAGATCACTTACCTTTAAATCCCTTTTTAAAGCTCCAACTATACCAAAATTTAAAATTAGATCTACTGAATATTTTGTTATTAAAAATTGTGTTGCACTACTAGCGTCAATTTCGCCACATCCTGATTTAACAATATAAACTTCGTTACTATTTATTATAGTTTTTATAACTTTAAAGCAATTTTCTATAGTTTCTTCGTATTTAAAAGAATTACTATCTAACATAGCTAATAATTCACCTTCAATTGCAACAATTAATCCAATTTTCATAATTTATTTATAATCCGTATATTTATTCGCTTTTCCTTTACACTTTTCAATAGGATATTTTTTAGCAGTCTCTTTTAACTTATTTTCGACAATAGTTTTTATATCGACACCTAAAACATGAGCTAATTGTATACAATAATTTATAACATCAGCTAACTCATCTTCAACGTGTTTTTTATCTTTTATTTCATCACTCCATTGAAAGCATTCTAAAAGCTCATTAGCTTCGATACTTATTGATTTTGCAAGATTACTTGGTGAATGGAATTTATTCCAATCCCTTTCGGTTACAAATTTTTCAATTTCTATTTCTAATTCTTTTAAACTATCCATAAAATAATTTTAATTAAAATTAATCTAAAAAACTATCTATTTACTTCTTTAGTTTCTTCTTTAAGGTAATTAAGTAAATTTACATCATCTTTAAAGTATGGACTTAATTCTTTATATACCCATTTATGATATGAATTCAACCAATTAAGTTCTTCATCTGTTAATAAACTTAAATCTAAACATGAAGTACTTATTGGTACACATGTAATAGTTTCAAATTTATAAAATGTTCCCATATCAGTTACGAAAGCTGGTACACAAAGAAGGTTATTTTCAATACGAATACCATATTTATTTTCTTTATAAACTCCTGGTTCAATTGTCGTAATCATTCCAGGAACAATTTCTGCACTATCATCTCTTTCTGGAACATGACGATATCTAAAGCCATTAGGTCCTTCATGAACATTTGAAATATAACCAACTCCATGTCCGGTTCCGCATTTATAATCAAGACCTTCTTTCCACATAACCTCACGAGCTCTAATATCAATAGTTATACCACATGAATGCTCAATAAAAATTGTGTTAGTTAATGAAATTAATGATTTTAAAGTTAATGTATAATCGTGTCTAAATTCATCTCCAACATCATATTTTAAAGGATAAGTTCTAGTTGTATCAGTAGTTCCACCAAAATATTGACCTCCACTATCAACTAAAAGTTCAATCTCATCTTTACTAACAATAGAATGAACTTTTTTTGTAGGTCCATAATGCATTTGTGCAGCGTTACTACCAACTGCGGCAATTGTAGGAAAACTTAATTCAAACAAATCTTTATTTTCTCTTCTAAATTTTTCAAGTTGTTCACTATAATCAAATTCGGAAAGATTTTTATCTAAATTTGCCTTTAAAAAATAACCAAATTTAACCATCGCAACGCCATCTAAAATTTGGATACGTTTAGTATTTTTAATTTCAACAGGTCCTTTAACACTTTTCATTAAGTAACTTGGATTTCTCCCTAAAATTGGAGATTTTAAAAGATTAAATAACTCGGCATTTATTCTCAATTTATCAACTAAAGTTGGTACTTCGCTATGTTCTTTTATAAAACTTGAAATTTCTTCATAGTCATGAATTTCTACTCCATCAAGCTCAAAATCAATTTTATTTTTATTTATAAATAAATGATTTCCATATTTTTTAGATAAATAAAGATAAGAATAAAAAACTGGCGTACAAGGAATATCATCACCTCTTAAATTTAAAGTCCAAGCAATATCATCAAGGGTTGTGATTAAATTAGCTTCAGCACCCTTCTTACTTACTTCTTCAAGAATATTTTGAATCTTTTCTTTATAAGTTAAAGTTACAAGTTTGTCATCTAACTTAAAAACTTTTGATTTATTAAATTCTGGACGATTTTCTACAAAATAAGAATAATCTTTATCTAAAATGTCTTTGTTTTTCATCTTTAAGGATTCATATAAATTTTCATTAACAATAAGTTTATTTAAAGCAAGAGGATATAAATCATTTTGTTTAATAAATAAGCTCATGGGCAAAACACCTTTTTCACCTATTTTCATTAATGTTATATTACTTCCTTTAAGTTCTCTTTCTGCTTGGATAAAAAATCTTCCATCAGTAAATAAATAAGCATTATTTTGAGTAACAAGAAGATCTCCAGTATCACCTGTAAACGGACAAAAATATAGTCTTTCTGCCATATAATAATCAGCAATATATTCATTGTCATGTGGATCACTTGTTAATATTAAATAAGCTTTTACATTATCATCTTTTAATTTCTTTTGTAGCATTAATAAATTTTCTTTATTAAACATAATTTTCTCCTTTAACAACCTTCAATATTATAAACGTTTTTTAAATAAATATAAAAAAGAAATCCTAGTAGTAATAGGACTACTAGGATTTCATATAGAAAGGAGTACAAAATGTATGAAAACAAACGCTTATTTAATATCAATGTATTTAGTGTTGTCATCTTTAATAGCTTTTGGAACAACAACATTTAATACACCATTTTCAAGATGAGCATCAACTTTTGAATTGTCGACATCACCAAGATAGAATGATCTTTCTCCTTCTGAGAAGAATCTTTCTTTTCTAAGATAATGATGTTTCTCATCATGATCATTTTCGTTTTCGGTTTGTTTATATGAAACTTTTAATGTTCCATCATTCAAACTAACTTTAACGTTTTCTTTCTTAATGCCTGGCATCTCAACATTAACAATGTATTTATCAGCTTTTTCTTCAATATCAGTTTTCATTAATCTGTTGCCTTTTTTGGTTTCAATTGGCATACCAATAAATGCATCAAATAATGGATCTAAAATAGCATCACCTAATTCATAATTCTTATTGTTATATTTCTTTAATTCTTCACTCATAGATTAAACCTCCAAAATATCTAGCACTCTTTTTCTTCAAGTGCTAATAATATATTATCATTTTGTTTAGCACTGTCAATAGGTAATTGCTAAATTTTTTTAAGAAAATAAAAAAACAAGGATTACTCCTTGCTTTTTTTCTTAAAAATTTTTTTAATTAAGCTTGCTCTTCAGGATTTTTTCTTCTTAAACCAGCAAATAAATTAACTAATGAGAATAAACTAGATACAATTAATAAACCACCAATAACCATACTTCCAGCGTATACGCTCATAACCCAGGATGGTGAAATTTCAAGACCTGCATTAATTAATTGTAAAATTAAGAACATTAAAACAGCTGTACCGCATTCTAAAATAAAATTCAATAAACTTAAAAATCTAAATTTATAAGCTAATAAATTTAAAAGAACTGCAGATAAGATAAAAACAAACATACATAAAACAGGAATAGACATACCATCAAAGCCGCTTCCACCAAATATAGCTTGGAAACCGGTAATATAGAGAACTTTTGTAGGTGTAACACTACCTTTAAGTTGAACAAAAGGTGCGAAAAATACAAAAATAGATGCTATATCAATTAATAAACTATAGGTATTAGCTTTTCCAAAAAATTTCTTCATTCAAAAAACTCCTTAATTTTTCCTATTTATTATATATAAAGAACAACAAAAAATATATATTAATTTATTAACAATTTGCCTAATCTTATTCAATTAAAGATGAATTAATTCATTCTTTAGATGGCTTATTAATAAAAAACCCTACACTAAAGATAATTGATATTGCAAAAGAGCTAATTGCTGAAACTAAATTTGTGTAATCTTTTTCAAATAAAATCACGATAATTGAAACACAAAATGAAACAAGAAGAAATAAAGCATAAAAAGTTAATAATTTATAGTGTTTGACGATTTTATTTAAAAATAATTTAATTCCTGAAATGCCAGCAAAAATTTTAATAATAGAAATAACTAAAGTTAAAACAACAGTTAAACAAATTTCTTGAGGATTTGTTAACTTATTAATTGATAAAAACATAAGGTAAACTGAATAAACTGCTAAAAATAAAAATGCAACACTAGAAGTTAAAACCATGTATTTACCAATTGTTTTTAGTCTTGATATAGATTCCCAATTTTTAAATATTTCTTCTCTATCTTCATAAGTTATCATTTTTTCATTAGAGTCATAAAAAGATATTTTAGAGATCTTTCGTTGAATCTCTATAGCAAATTTAGTTTCATTAGGAATCTCTAAAAATAACAAAGTAACTGCTTCCCAAATAAACACCCAAGCAGTTATATCTAACACCTCTTCAATGATATCTTCTTGTATTTGGTTTTTGAATTTAAAATAATTTTTTAAAATAATCATCAAGAAAAGGACGATAATACCAATTAATATTAATAAAGATGAAAATAATTGTTTATTCAATCTATTTTTTCTTGAATTATATCTTCTTAATTCAAGAGTATTATTAAATGTCGTAATTAATTTATTAGCGTTGTAGTTTCCATAATCTTTTATATAAAAATTAATATCGACTTTAAATCCATTTGGAATATTTTCAAGAACATGCTCGATATCTTCTAAAACGTCATTAGAAAATTGAGGATGTTTTATGTCACCAATATTGTTATCTAATAAATCACTAGCTTTTTCATAACGAAAATCGGCAAATATTATTTTCTTTTCTTTATCTAAAGAATAAAATTCATCAATCAATTCTAATTGACGATTATCTGCATTAAAATTATTTTTCTTTTCTTTCATGGCTTTATTATATAAAAAATTAATTATTAAACAAAGATAATGAAACTTTTTTAAATAAATTTTATATAAATAAATTTAAGTTTTAATACTTATAAATTTCTTTAAAATATTTAATTTTTGCTTTATTTTTGTTTTATTTATAACTTTTAATCTATATGTAAGTTAGGTTTTTGACATAAAATTCTTGAGGCTTCCATTAAAAAAATCACGATATATAGCATTTTTATTAAAAAAGGAGTTTCATTAGATTTAAATCTTAATAAACATAATTAAGATTTTCTAATGTAAACTCCTGTAATTAATAATATTTTAGATAAAAAATGATAAATTATTTTCTCTCTTCTAATTCTTTTTTGTGAAGTTCTCGCATTCCTTCAACAGTGTCACATATTTCTTTAAAAGAACATGTTCTACAGTCCATTTTTAATTTTTTTAAAATGTGATCAAGAGTGATAGTAATACTTTCCACTTCTTTTTGTAACCTAACTAAATCAGCATAAGGAAAATCTTTTTCAGTAATAAATATTTGTTTAACAAATTTTATATTTGGATTAACTTTTTTATAATTATTTAAAAAAGACATTCCAACATCTTTAAAAGATATACCTTTTTTACTAGCATCAAAGGAAATACGCGCACCTTCTTTTAATAAGTTAGTATTAATTCTAACCATATATCCTTCTATATTCACTTTATATCGTGAATATTCTATATCTCTTAATAAACGATAAGTATTTTGTTCATCTCCTTCAATATTTTCAATTAAGAAAAATGAAAGATGCGCAAAAGGTGTTTCTTTTGGAAGAGAATTAATATCATCACCCAAAAGAAGAATTTCATCTTTATTAACAAACTCTTTATTTGAGGTGTAACCCATAAAATAAACTGACTCATTATTTTCCCCAAGCTCAACTTTTGCATCATTTTGGAAAATAAATTGCTTTTGAACTACATCTTTAAAAGAAGTTTCTAATGGTAAACTTTTAAGTTTTGTATTATTAAATAGACTTAAAACTTCTTTAATAACTTGATCATAAAGATTCATAACTATTCAAGATGACGATTCCTTTTTCTTTTATCATATTTTTTATTGATCCATTTTTGTACATGAGCAAGAAGTTTTGAATCAATATTAAAGAAATAAATAAGGAATAAAAGAATAAAAAGTAATAAAACAGCTGCAATTATTGAACCTAATACTATTAATAAAATAATCCACCATTCCATATTATTTACTCGCTTTCATTCCTTTTTGTCTTGCAAATTCTGCTGCACCTAAAGCTCCCATTAATTGAGGATCAATAGGAAGATCTATAACTTTAAGATGAAGAACTTTTTCAATTGCTTGCTTTAAACCAAGATTTTTAGCACATCCGCCAGTTAAGGCAATTGTATCAGTTGCTCCCGCTTTTTTAGCCATAATAAAGCAACGTTTTGCAACTGAGGTCATAATGCCAGCAGCAATATCCTCCATTGGTTTTCCTTCTCCAACAAGAGAAATAACTTCAGATTCACAAAAAACTGTGCATTGAGAAGTAATTGGAATAACATTATGTGCTTTTAAAGATAATGAACAAAAATCATCAAGATTCATTTCAAAACTACGAGCCATTGCTTCAAAAAAACGACCAGTTCCTGCAGAACACTTATCATTCATTGCAAAGTTTTGAACTGTTCCATCTTTTGGATCGATCGCAATACCTTTAATATCTTGCCCACCAATATCAATAATTGAAGTAACTTTTGGATCAGCTACATGAACACCCATTGCATGACATGAAATTTCAGAAATATTTTCATCAGCAAAAGGTACTTTATTACGACCATATCCTGTACCGATTAAATAAGTTAAATCTTTAGCGCTTTTAAGTTCTGGAACTTGTTTAATTGTTTCATCTAAAGCTATTTTTGCGCTTTCTACAGCATTAATTTTTGATTTAATTGTTGTATTTGCAACCATTTTTCCATTTTCATCAAGAATAACGCACTTTGTATATGTTGAACCTGCGTCACATCCACCAAAATATTTCATATAATAAACTCCTTATTACCAACGTTGAGAATCATCAAAATTAACAAGACTTGGATCAAGAGGTTCTTCTCTTAAAACTGTCTTCATATATCTATTTACATCTTCACGCATATCTTTTCTTGTTGCTTTAGTAGGATTCATTAAGGCGTGATATACCCAAACAATATGGATGCCTCTTTTTCTTCCTTCTTCTTCAATAAGTCCATGATATCCAGCCATAGATTTACAACCAATATGTTCATACATAATTACCATATCAGCACGATATTCTTCACAATATTGCCAAAGTTGCTCAACACCAACTTCGTACCCACCATTTGAATGATTACGCATAATCATATTCATATTGTATTCGCCTAAATCAAGTAAGGCTTGTTCATGATCTTCATAATTTATTGGTTTAGTTAATGTAAATGAAAGCATATCACAAAGACAAACTATTCCCCAACAATTTGAAAGCCATTGATTAAAAGCCGTGTAATATTGAGCATGAACGCCCCAAACAAGAGCTCTATGTCTAATTTCTTTGCATGGCAAATTCTTATCTTTATATCCTTTATTTGCGAGTGCAGTAATCTTTTCATCAAGTTTTAAGAAAGATGGATCACGACCTGAAATAACCATATATTCAGCATCACGATATAACATAACATTATTATTCACAACTTGTGGATAATCAGTTTTATTCATTTCCATCCACTCAGCAAATAAAGCATTTTGGGCGTTATATGTCTTCATATTTCTAGCAAAGGCATTCCAATCCCATTTTTCACCAGTATGTTTTTCAATAAAGTGAATTGCCTCAACAATTTGATCACGAGAATAAGCTAAAACAGATTTTTGTTGATGACGCATAGGAGCGGCCATTGTAAATGAAGGAAGATCATCATGTCTATCTTCAATTTGGTTACCCATTAAACTACCATCACATGTTGTATTACAATGCACTGCACAAGCTCCACAAATAGGATAATCTTCATCAATTGCACAACCAAGTTCAGCGCATGGCATAGGACAAACATCCGATGGAATTTGGAATTCTTCAGCTACTTCAATATAGTGAAGTACACCATCTTGAGCAATTGTTGAACCTGTATAAATTGCAGGAACTTCCTTTGAAAGAAACTTCAAATTTGGAAAGCCAGTTGCAATAACCATCATTCCATTTTCGTCCATAATAACAAGTTTCTTATTCAATTCATCGTACTTTCCCTTTTTATTTCCAATACGTTTATCGCATTTAAAAAGGGTATCCATAGTTTGAGTAAGATGTTCAACAATTGAATCATATTCAATATGAGCTATACGAAGTTGTACACCTCTTACACCTTCAATATGTCTATCAATATAGTCAAAAGCTGCTAAATAATTGCCAAACCAACGATAAGTAAACATCGCTTTTAATGTTGTTGGTTTAAGAATAAATTTTGACATTACAAGAAGGTTATGGAGCCAACGTGAAAAGTCATACATTGTATCTTTAAAACCACGCCATTCACGACGGGTAGCACATTTTCTTCCAGGTTTATAAAATCTACCTAAATTTTTATCACCTGCCCACTTATTAGCCATTATTGTTTCTCCTTTTCTTCATGAATTTTTTTAATTTCAACTGCTTCAATAAAAGCTTGAATACGAGTCCTTAATTGACCAGATTGACCAACGTTATATGGTCTATCAATTGAAAGAGTTTTATATCCATATTGATGTTGCATAACTGCATTCATAAACGCTCTACCATATCCCCAATAATCACAGAACTTAATTTGTTCAATAATTATTCCATCTGCATGATATTCTTTAGCAATTTTATCAACATAGGCGTGACGTTCATTAACTTTTTCAGTATTTAAAAAACGTGGACATTGACCAGAAGTCATATAATATCTACAAACTTGTGTTAAGGCATCTTCCTTATCATTTAATTCTATTACTTGTCTTCCAGGAAGAGAACCAAAACAATATCTATCAGCAACTACAATAAGCCCACATTCTTCAGCAAGTTTAATAAGTTGAGGATCATCTATTTCTGAACCAACCATTGCTACTCTACAACGATAAGTTCCTAAATCATCAGGTACACGATGTTTAATTTCTTCTAAAGTTTCTTCTAATTTATTTATTAATTTATCTTTTGGGCAACAATAAGTTGCTAAACATAAAACAGCAAATTCATAACCAGTAATTCGAGGTTGTGCATCTTTTCGAAAATCACCAATCTGGGTAATAAGCTCAGAAATTCTATTTTGTTCTTCAACAGCTTTTCTAATAGCGTAATCGCTAATATCAATACCTAAATGTTCTTTTAATGGTTTCAAAACGTGTTCTTTCATTTGAAGAACATAGTGTTTTAAGGTCACTTCATCACTTTTCATCGGAACATCAACGTAAGATGCAAAAAATGTTGGTTTAGTGCAACAATGTAAATGTTCAATATTTTCAACACATCTATTCATCATTGCGCAAGCTTCAGGCGCAATAATTCCATCAAGAAAATCAAAACCACCTTCTAGTGCTCTTTCAAGAATTGCCCTACATGCCTCACAAAAGATAGGTGACAAATAGTAACTGCCCATTTCCATGCTACCGGTACGAGGAGCTCTTAAACGAACTGAGAAAATTCCAGGTAAATTTAAAAGTGGTTCAGGAATTTGATAACAAACGTGACCAATAGCTTTCCTTCCCTCTTTTTGAGCTTCACCAATTAAATCGTTATAAGAATTTTCGAGAAGTTTTTCAAAATAATATAAATGCTTTAAATCTCTCATTAAATTTTTCCTTTCTAAAGAATATTAATTTTTTCTAATGCTACTTTTACACCTTCAACAATAGGTGCAGTATCAGGAAGGAAAAATACATTTTCGCCATCCATATCATATTTTGCTAGGTCTTCATCAATAGGAATTTTAACTAATAAAGGTATATCTTTAAAAAAAAGTTCTTCTTTCATAGCTAATGGAGATAAACGATTAGCAATTACGCCTATTTTTTCATACATTACAAGATTATCAGCAACTTCTTTAATTGTTTCAACAACCTGTCTACCTTTTTGGCTTTGGTCAGTTATTAAAAGAAGATGTGTAACTTTTTCCATAACACGACGATTAACTTGTTCAATTCCCGCTTCACCATCAATTACAACGTAATCATAATGTGAAGAAATAGCCGAAATAACTTCTTTTAAATAAGTGTTAATTTTGCAATAACAACCACTTGCTTCAGGCCTACCAATTGCCATAAATGAAAAACCATTTTGATTAACAATGGCTTCTTCAATAGAATATTCAGCATTTCCTAAAACTTCTACAACAGCGTTTTTACCTTCATTTGAAGCCGCAATAGCTTCTTTTCTAACGTCATCAATAGTCTTTTTGGTTTCAATACCTAAAGCTGTTGAAAGACCAACTGCTGGATCAGCATCAATTGCAAGAATTTTTTTGTCTTTAAAATTTTCAACAAGCAACTTAACAATAGTCGCTGCAATTGATGTTTTTCCTACGCCCCCTTTACCAGCCACCGCAATAATACGTGGCTTTTTTGTTTCTGTCATATGTGTTTACCTTCCTAAAGAGAATATCTCTTGTATACAAAACAAATTGTGTAAATTATAGCATTTAAAACAACTCAAAATAAATATTATTTTGTAAATTAAGGGGATTATGTGTATGTTTTTTAATAATTTTATTCAATAAAAAAGAATTCATTTAAAATAAACCAACTGTTGCTTTACTATTTTACAAAACACTTTTCTTTCTTATTTTACGAATCACTAAATTAGAAATAAAACTAACTAAAATAGTTGCACCAAAAAAGCTAACCATACATAAAGGAAGTTTAAAGAAAAACTAAGAAGA
>DKCJ01000012.1:0-41896 GCA_002451465.1 Caryophanales bacterium UBA6877 | reverse complement strand
GGAAATCTTTTACGCTTACAAATTAACAAAATAAAAAGCTCTTTAAAAGAGCTTTAAATCAATTCTTTACAAATATACTTATGTAAAATACTTACATAATAATATGGTGCCGGCTGCCGGACTCGAACCAGCCACCTACTGATTACAAATCAGTTGCTCTACCAGATGAGCTAAGCCGGCATTGGTGGGCGCTATTAGGATTGAACTAATGACCTCTTCCGTGTGAAGGAAGCGCTCTCCCGCTGAGCTAAGCGCCCATCGGTTTGCCAACATATTTTAAATGGTGGGCCTTAATAGACTTGAACTATCGACCTCACCCTTATCAGGGGTGCGCTCTAACCAACTGAGCTAAAGGCCCACTTAACGTTTTTCAAACGCTTTAAAATTATATAAAAATTCAAAATAAAAATCAATAATTAATAAACATGTTTGAAGATATTTTAAAACTCAATTTTTCAAATACACATTTTTTATAACTTGTTGTGTTTAATCCTCATTATTTGAGTATAATATAAAACGCGTAAGAGAGGTATTTTATGAATTCTATTAATATGTTATTAAGTACACCCAATAGCACTGAGCCATACACATTACTTTTACCACTCGCTTTAATCTTAATAGTTGCAAAAGTTTTTGCTATTTTTAGTGCTAAATTTAAATTACCACAGGTTGTAGGTTTTTTAGTCGCGGGATTATTACTCGGTTTAATAAAACTTATTCCAAATCAATATGTTTTTACAAATTACACACAGCAAAATATTGAAGCCCTTGCAAAAATAGGTGTTGTTTTAATTTTATTTAATGCGGGATTAGAAACTGACTTAAATCAAATTAAATCGGTAGGTGGACCTGCAATTTTAATTACTAGCTTAGGGGTACTTTTCCCTCTAGGTCTAGGGACTTTAGCGGCCTACCTATTTATGCCTAATAATTCTATTCTAACTAATGTATTTTATGGCGTAATAATTACAGCTACATCTGTCAGTATAACTGTTGCAACGCTTAAAGAACTTGGAAAATTGCAAACAAAAGCTGGAGCTTGTGTTATTAGTGCAGCTATCCTTGATGATATTATTGGTATTGTTCTTTTATCCTTGATAATAACTTTAGATGGACAAAAAAGCAGTTCACAATATGTTGATAATCAAGCCTTAAATATTTTAATAATGATTGCTTTAATGGCGGCTTTCTTTGTTATTTCTTTATTACTTGCATTACCTATTAAAAAATTATTTATGTGGCTTGATTCAAAGTGGCCTCATCATCGTAGAATACCTATTTTCTCATTAGGTATTTGCTTTTTGTTTGCTTATTGTGCTCAAGAATTTTTTGGAGTTGCTGATATAACTGGTGCATATATTGCAGGTTTAATCTTATCTACAACTAAACCAAAAGATTATTTAGATCATAGAACCGAAACACAAATAGGGTTATTATTTGCTCCAATTTTCTTTACTTCGGTTGCTTTGTCAATTTATGATATTGAATTATCATCTATTTCTCCAATGTATATAATATTTGGTTTAGTTTATGTTGTATTAGCAATGCTAGGAAAATATCTTGGAGCGGGTTTAGGTGGCTTGATGACCAGATTTAATTTTAGGGATTCATCAGCAATTGGAGTTGGAATGATGGCAAGAGCTGAAGTTGTTATTGTTACAGCAAAAACTGGTATTGATGTTGGAATTATTCCAAATGATCAACCAGTAATGCCATTTATTTTAATATTAATTATTGTAAGTTCCTTATTAACTCCTATCTTATTAAAATTAATTTATAAAAACGAAAAAGTTATAAATAATGATTTACCAAGTAAAAAAGTTTCTTAATATTATCATTTTGTATAAAACAAAAAGACTAGAAACTGTACATTGATCATCATGATTTATAAAAATATATAAAAACGAAGCAAATAATTTTGCTTCGTTTAAACACAAATTATTTTAAAAGTTTTTTGCTATACACTCATATTGAGTATAATTTCAACACTTTATTTTATAGAATATCTTTTTTATACTCTTATAACTGAATAACTTTGATAAAATCCAATATTAAGAGCGTATTCACTTCTCTCTGTAGTCCAAATATCATATATAGTTTTAATATCACCTTCATTTATAATATTATTTTTATATGCACTTGTTATAGTATATAATTCATTATCTTTAACAAGACGAGGTAAAAAAGGATGACCACCACTTTCCCAATCAAAACAATAGTCTAAAATTTTTTCTTCTGGCACATGATCACTAGATACTGTGCACTTATAAACATCATTCAAAAAACTAACTTGACATATATCATAACCATTATAATTTCCTAAATAATAACCAAGTCTAATATCAACTAAATCAATTAATTCATCTGAACCATCATCACCGAAATATGGAGAATAATCACTATCATCAATTGACATCATGATTGAAAATTTTTTTAGAAAAACTTTGGTGAAATTTATTGCATCATAAAGCGTAAAATCTTTAACTAATGCAAAATCCTTAGGCGGATATTCATAACTTTTTGGATCATCCTTAACAGTAAATTCTTTAGTATCAACATTATCAACAGCTTTCTTTCCACAACTATTTAAAAGAGTAATCGCACTAAAACATGTAATTATTTTTATAAAATTTAAAAACTTTTTCATAATTCCACCTCAATTTTTGAAATCTTAGAATAACTTTGGTTAAATCTTATTCCAAGTTTTAAATCATTTCGATTGTTATTCCATTTATCATATATATCTTTGACATCTTTATTCGTTAATATTTTCTTCTTATAAGCTTCTATAATTGTTAGAAATTCATCATTTTTATAAAGTCTTGGTCGCCAATAATAATGTTTTTTATTTATATCCCACCACTCAAATGTATAGTCGCCAATTGTGTCAGAACATATAACTTCTTTTTTATCCCAATAATCATCAACTTTAACTGTGTCATAATCAATAAAACAAAACTTGTATCCATCATAATCACAAAAATAATATAATAGATCAACATTTTTATCTTCTACTCCGCCAACATTATTTAATTTAATTAGAAATGTTTGCGTACATTTTATTGCATCATATAATTTAAAATCACTTTTTAATGTAATATTTTCTTTTGGTAAATCATTAGGTTTAACATTTTCATCCCAAAGAATGATATCTTTTTGATTACTGCATGAACATAAAGTTAAAACACTGATAAAAAAACAAATCAACTTATGTATTTTAATATTCATAAGCTAAACTCTCCTCATAACTTAAATCTAAAATTCCATCAACTTCTATTGTTTTCTGGATAATATTTCCTATCATTCCAAGTTTTCAAGTGCTTTATTATACTCAACAAACTCAATATCATCAATAAATTTCAATTCTTTATTTAATTTTGTTAAATTTGAATTATCCTTTGTAATTAAATAAAAAGACGATTTATCATACCCCAATTGTTCTATATTTGAACAATAAATATTGAAATCTTTGAGTTTACTTAAAAGTTATCTTTCTTATTTAAAAATGAGTTCTTTTTAAGACCGACAACGACATCACAGCAATCATTATTAACATTAACACTACCATTAGGATAAATTGATAGCGCTAAAACACCAACAATAATTAATGTATTCATTTTTTACTCTTTTATTTAATAATATACTAAACAAAAAAAAGTAAAAAAGTGTAAAAATTTTATCTGTTTAGGTTTGTGTTAGTTTTCGCATGTGATTTCTTTACTCTATCGTAACCTTAAAATCTTGCTTCTATACCAATATGGAAATAATCGCTTTCGTGCGTAAAATATTCTTTAGATTATACTTTCTAATTATTGCATAATTTAATAATAAGCAAGAACTATCCTGCATTTTTCGTTTTAACCTTGCATCATTTGAATTAATAATTTATCAAATTGATTCAATAATTTTAATACACTTTTAATTCCTCTAGTGTATATATAACTTCTTTTATAACTATCCCAGGTTTTATACCATAAAAAAAGATATCCATACGGATATCTTTTTCATGTTTATTTTGCAAATTGTTAATAAGATTAACGTTTTGAGAATTGTGGAGCTCTTCTAGCCTTTTTAAGACCATATTTCTTTCTTTCTTTAGCTCTACTATCTCTTGTAAGCATACCATTAGCTTTTAATGTAGCACGATCTTCACCAGCTTCTAATAAAGCACGAGCAATTCCTAAACGAGCTGCACCAGCTTGACCTTGGAAACCACCACCTTTAACAGTGACTTCAGCATCGTACTTTTCAGTAGCTCCTAACATGGTAAGAGGTTGTTTTAAATCGATAACTAAAACCTTAAATGGGAAATACTCATCTGCAGGTTTACCATTAACAACGATATTTCCTTTACCAGCTTTTAAATAAACTCTTGCAACACTTGATTTTCTTCTACCAGTTCCGTAGAAAACATCATTTTTCTTAGCCATTATTTGTTACCTCCTAAATTTTTGAATTCAAGAACTTCAGGTTTTTGAGCTTCATGTTTGTGCTCAGCGCCTTTATAAACAAATAATTTTTTGAAAATTTGTCTACCAAGTCTACCTTTTGGAAGCATACCCCAAACTACTCTTTCAATTAATTCATCAGAATATTGGTTTTGCATAACTTCTAATGATCTTGCTCTAATACCACCATTGTAACCGCTAACGTTATAATATTTCTTATCAATAGCTTTGTGTGGAGTTCCTTTACATGAAACTTTATCACTATTAACAACAATAATATAATCGCCACAATCAACATTTGGGGTATAAGATGGTTTTTCTTTACCCATTAAATAAACTGCTATTTCACTAGCAAGTCTACCAAGTGGTTTGTCGGTTGCATCGACGACATACCATTTACGAGTTACTTCTTCTTTCTTAACATTTGTTGTTTGTCTAAACATTTACACATTCCTCCTAGAAAATTAAATCTTACCGGGACATAATTTTTAGATTAGTGCCGATAAACATTTTATACTTCTTTGAAATATAATACAAATAAAATCTCAAAATTATGCACATAAAGTAAAATTTTTACAAAATCATTCATATTATCAATCAAATTTGAATAAAAAACTCATGAAATCTAATCAAAATTTCTTTTAATATATACGTAATATTCTCCAAAAGAGAAATTCTCTAAACTTAAACAATTATAACCAAGTTTTTTATAAAGTTTTTGTGCGTTTAAATTATTTTTATCAACCAAAAAAATAATTACATAATTAATAAAATATTGTTCTAATTTTTTAAAAATATTTGTTCCTATCCCTTTATTTTGATAGTTAGGATCAACCATTAGTCTTGCTAAACCAATAAATTTCCCTTTATAAATATCTAGAGAATATTTTTTTAAGTAATCTTCTGGATAACCACCAAAACAATCATCAAAAAAATCGTTTTCATTAGAAAAAGCTATATAGCCAACTACTTTATCGTCATTTAAAGCAACAAGTGTTCCTTCATTATTTTTTAAGTCATTAAGTAAAATTTCTTTTGTTGGATATTCATCATCTTGATAAATATCTAGGCCTTCCTCTTTAAATTGTTTCCTTATTTTACTTAATAGGTCCATCACGCCATCAATATTTTTAGGTTCACCTTTTAGATATTCAATCATTAAAGTTCCTCTTTATTTAATAAAGATTTTATATGAGCTAATATTTCTTCTTTAATATCATCTCTTGATAAAGCAACATCAATAACTGCTTCTACATATCCCGCTTTATCCCCACAATCATATCTTTTACCTTCAAAATCATAAAAATATACAGGCTCTTTTTTCATTAAATTATAAATTGCATCTGTTAATTGAACCTCACCACTTCTACCTTTTGGCGTATTTTCAATAGATTCAAAAATTTTATAATTAAAAATCCATTTACCAAGGGATGCTAAATCACTTGTAGCTTCCTCTACTTTAGGCTTTTCAACAATTCCTTTAAGCATGTATGTTCTTTCATCGACTTGTTTAAGAACATCCATGCAGCCATATTTATATATATTTTTATGTTCAACCGTTTGACCACCAACAACCGTACATGAATTAAATTTTATAAAAGTATCAATCATTTGTTTTACTGGAGCATCGTTATTATATCGACAAATATCATCACCACAACAGACAACAAAATTATTTTCACCAATAATATTTTTAGCTTGTAAAACAGCATGCCCAAGACCTAATAATTCTTTTTGTTCAACATAATAAAATTTTGCTTTCCGAGTAACATTATGAATTATTTTTGCGTATGCTTCTTTACCTTCTTGAATTAATTCTTTTTCATAATTTTCATCAACATCATAATATTTTTTAATCTCATCTTTCCCTTTTGAAACAATGAAGACAATATTTTCTATACCACTATCAACAAGTTCTTGAACAATATAATCAAGAGTTGGTCGATCAACGATTGGTAACATTTCTTTTGGAATACCTTTAGTAATAGGTAAAAATCTCGTTCCTTTTCCTGCACAAGGAATTACAGCCCATTTTACATATGCCATATTTTCTTCCTCCATTTTTATATTATAAAAAAATCTATGCACTATTGCATAGATTTTATTTTATTTTTAATTTTTGAATTATAGATTAACATTATGATAGACTGCTTGAACGTCTTCGCAATCATCTAAATCAGCGAGCAAATCAGTGAATTTTTTCTTGTCTTCTGGTTCAAGATCAACTTTATCATTAGCAAGAAGTGTTGATTGACAATATTCATATTCATTAACGCCTAATCCTTTTAAGGCTTCTTTTGCTTTATCTAAGTCACTTGGAGCAACAACGACTTCAGCTTCACCATCACTTAAATTAATTTCTTTAACATCAACATCACCTAAAACTAAAGCTTCTTCTAAAGATTCTTCAGTTCCAGTATATTTAAAATCCATTAAACCAACTTGATTAAAGTTATAAATAACACTACCTAAATGTCCACCTTTTCTTGTGACAGCAGTACGAACACCAATTAAAGCACGGTTTGTATTATCAGTTAATGTATCAATTACTAAATAACTACCACCTGGACCAAAAGCTTCATATCTACCTTCTAAATAGTTGGTTGCTTCGCCACCTTGAGCTTTCTTAATAGCTCTTTCAATAACATCCTTTGGACAACTTTTACGATATTTATCAATAGCTGCTCTTAAAGCAAGATTGCTATCTGGATCTGGACCTTTCTTTGCAGCCATGTAAATTTCTTTGGATGCACGCATATAAATTGCGCTTTTTGCTTTTGCTGTTGCTGCCATTGCTGCAGCTCTAACTTCAAAATGTCTTCCCATATAAATATCTCCTCCGCAATATAATACTACTCTAAAATAATGTTTTCTAGTTTTATATTAATAAAAAATCTCTTTAATATTCAACTTTTTTCAAAAATAAACCATGAGGTGGCGCAGTATATGTAATAATTTCTCTTTTTTCTTTGTTTAATAAATCTTGAACATATTTTAAGGATATGTGTTTTTTACCAACCTCAATTATTGCCCCCATTAGTTTTCTAACCATATATTTCATAAAACCATTTCCTTTAAATTCTATCAATATATGATCTTTAGATACTTTAAATGTAATTTTATAAATAGTTCTTATAAAATTATCTTGATCTTCTTTTTTTGAAGAAAAATTTTTAAAACAATGCTCTCCAATAAATAATTTTGCACACTTTTTCATTTCTCTAATATCTAAATCTTTAACAAGATATTCATAATTTCTTAAAAATGGATTATATTCACCAATATTTAAAATATAAAGATAAGATTTTGATTTAGCAGAAAATCTTGCATTAAAAGAATCATCAACTTTTGATATTTTTTTAACATATATATCGTTTGGTAGCATCTTATTTAAACTATGTTTTAATTTTTTCAATTCGACTTTATTATTCAAATCAAAAGTCGCCACTTGATTTAAAGCGTGAACACCTTTATCAGTTCTTCCTGATGCATAAATTTTAATATTCGTATTTAAAATAATAGATAATGATTTTTCTAAAACGTTTTGAATAGTTTTTTCTTCATTACCTTGAACTGCATATCCAAAATATTTTGAACCATCATATGAAAATATCATTTTGTATTTCATATTAATAAGTCCCCTTAATTTTAAATAAAAAATCAAGCAAATCTAAATGATAAAAAGATATTAAAACTGATATTGTAATCGCTCCACCAACAAAACAAAACAAAATAATTAATGACAATAAATCTTTAAAAGAAAAATGAAGTACCCTATATTTACTTCTTTTAGCATAAGGATCATATCCTCTAGCATCCATTGCTAAAGCTAACTCATCACTTCTTGAAAAACAACTAACTAAAAGAGGGATAATAAGTGTTGTAATAGACTTTATCTTTTTTGAAATAAACCCACGATTATAATCAACACCACGAGATTTTTGTGCTCTCATAATTCGGTTTGCCTCTTCTAATAATGTTGGAACAAATCTTAAAGCAAGAGATAGAGTCATTGAAATAACTTGTGTTGGAAATTTAAAAATTTTTAATGGTGCTAAATACCATTCAAAAGCATAAGTAATATCTAATGGACTAGTAGTTGTAGTTAAAATCATTGTTAAAGCGATCATAAGAATAATTCTTAAAGCAACCTTTAAAGAGCTAAATAACGATTCATAATAAATAGTAAATCCATTATTAAAAACAATCATTGGATGAGAATAATCTTCATATGGTGCAAAACAATTAATTAAAACTAAGATAAAAAGCATGAACCATATAGAATTTAGCGATTTAAGAAAACTCAAAAAAGAAACTTTCGAAATTATCATTAAAATTAATATAAATAAGGAAATAATTCCTAACACAAAAAAAGTATTAGCAAAATTGCCATACCCTAAAAAAATAATAACCATCAATAATATAAGGCTAAATATTTTTAAACGACTATCAAGTTTATGAATAATCGTATTTGTATTTTTATATTTTCCAAATACTCTATCCATTTTTCTTTTCCTCAACAATTGCTTTAATTAATGCATCATAATCATTAATTAAAGATAAATCCTTTTTAAAACCATACTTTTTAAGGGCTTTCTTAAATTTATATAAAGTTGGAATTTCTAAACTATAACTTTCAATATCTTCTTCGTTAAAAAGTTTTTCAGGAATCGTAATTTTAATTAACTTTGCATCATTTAAAACAACAACTTTTTTTGCATAATTCATTACAACATCCATATCATGAGTTACTAAAATTACTGTTTTACCACCTACATTTAATTTTTTTATTAAATCCATAATTTCCAATTTGGAAGATGGATCAAGGCCAGCAGTTGGTTCATCTAAAACAATAATATCTGGATTTGAGGCAAGTATTCCGGCGATTGCAATTTTTCTTTTTTCCCCACCCGATAATTCAAAAGGAGATTTTTTGAAATAACTTTCAGGAATACCAACATCATTTAAAGCTTTAATGGCAACCTTTTTTGCCTCATCCTCTTTCAAACCAAAATTTTTAGGACCAAACATAACGTCTTTTAAGACATTTTCTTCGAATAATTGATATTCTGGAAATTGGAAAACCATACCAACTTTTTTTCTTAATAAAAATAATTTTTTACTTCTTCTTTTTTTATCACTTGAAACAATAAAATTATCGATAATAACTTCGCCACTTGTTGGATAAAGTAGACCGTTTAACATTTGCATTAATGTTGATTTCCCTGCTCCAGTTTTCCCAACAACCGCAACAAAATCACCTTTTTCAACTGAAAAAGAAACGTTATCAAGCGCCTTATAAAATTCGTGTTTACTTACAAAATAGGTATATGAAACATTCTTTACTTCAATTTGCATATATACCTCGCTAAATCATCAATATTATTAATGTCTTTAGGGATTAAAATTCCTTTTTCGTTTAAACTATTTTTTATTTTTATCGCAAATGGAAGGTCTAATCCAATATTCTTTATATCATTAAAATTACTAAAAACATCTTCAGGTTTACCATCTTTAAAAAGTTTACCTTTATTTAAAATAATTACTCTATCCGAATTATAAGCTTCTTCAATATCATGGGTAATTGAAATAAAAGTTAAATCTTTATCTTCTTTTTTCATGTTTAAAATAAGTCGCTTAATATCTTCAACACCTTCTGGATCAAGCATTGATGTGGCCTCATCAAAAATAATTATTTTTAAACCTAATGCTAAAATTCCAGCAATGGCAACACGTTGCTTTTGACCACCTGAAATTTCACTAGGTTCTTTAGCTAAAAATTGATCCATATGAACTTTTTTTGCGTATTCACGAACAAGTTCATGCATCTTATTAGTTTCTATATTTCGATTTTCTAAACCAAAAGCAATATCATCCTCAACCGTTGAACCAATAAACTGATTATCAGGATTTTGAAAAACAATCCCTATTGTTTTTCTTATCATCGAAATATTTTTTTCATCTTCTTTTTCGCCATTTAAGTAAATTTCACCACTAGTAGGTTCAAGTAAGTAGCATAAAAGTTTAGCGAGTGTAGATTTTCCACTCCCATTATGGCCAATAAGGGTGACATATTCACCTTTATTTATTGAAAAAGATATATCATTTAAAGTATCGACATCTTTTTCGTATTTATAATTTAAATTTTTAACTTCTAAAACTACCTTTTGTTCCATTATTTTAAAATTACTTCTTTTATCTTTCCCTCGTATTTTTCATATTTAATACCAGCTAAATCTAGCATTTTTTTACTCGCTTTCGTTTCAATAGAGTCAGCATATTTATCATCAAGATAAATAATTTTTTTAATGCCCGTTTGAATAATTGCTTTACTGCATTCATTGCATGGAAATAAGGTTACATAAACCGTACAGCCATTTACTGAAGAACCATTTCTAACATTTAAAATTGCATTAAATTCTGCATGACAAACATACAAATACTTGTTATCTAACCCTTCATTTTTGTTCCATGTTAAATCTTTATCATCGATATTTCTTGGCATACCATTATATCCAATTGAAACAACTTTATGATCATTATCGACAATAACTGCACCAACCTGACTTGATGGATCTTTACTTCTTTTACTAGCAATTATTGCCATACACATGAAGCACTCATCCCATGAAATTACTTGTTGCATAACTTACTCCCTTAATAAATCCTTTATAATCTCGACCATTTTATTCATTTCAGTTAAAGAAACAAATTCATATCTTCCATGTGGATTAAAATCACCAGTCCCTAAATTAGGACATGGTAAACCCATATAAGTAATCATTGCACCATCAGTTCCACCACGAATTGGAGTATAACTTAATTTAGTCCCACTCTTAAGATAAGCTTTATTAATTAATTCAATAGCTTCTGGATGTTCTCTAAAATAATATGCCATGTTTTTATATTCACTTTTAATATCAATTTCTATTTTTGCTTTAGGATGAATCTTCCTTAGAGTTTCCACGCCATTTTCCATGAGCTTTTCTTTTTCTAATAATTTATTTTTATCGTGATCACGAATAATATATTCAAGTGTAGCTTTTTCAACATCACCACTTATTGAACAAAGATGAATGAAACCTTCATATCCTTCCGTTTTTTCAGGAACTTCATTCTTTGGCATTAAATTTTGAAATTCTGTTGCAATTGATGCAGCATTTTCCATAACATCTTTTGCTGAGCCAGGGTGAACCCCAACACCATGAATATTTATCGTAGCACTAGAGGCATTAAAATTTTCATAATTAGCTTCATAAATTGATTCTCCATCAAGAGTAAAACCAAAGTCAGCTTTTGCTTTTTTAACATCAAAATGTTTCCAACCTGCGCCGATTTCTTCATCAGGTGTAAAACATATACTTAAATTGAAATTAAATTCTTCTTTATGAAGAACAAAATATTTTGCAACTTCAAAAATAATTGCTACTCCAGCTTTATCATCGCCACCTAATAAATGTTCGCCATCTGTAACTAATAAATCATCACCAATCAAATTTTTCATAAATGGGAAAACTTTAGGGCTTAAAACATATTTATCATTTAGGACAATATCATCGCCTTGATAATTATAAACATTTTTTGGATTTTTAATTCCTCCAATTAAAGCGGGAGATGTATCCATATGAGCAATTAAACAAATAGTTTTATCTTTTTTTGCGTCAATAAAACCATAAACTAATCCATATTCATCCTTATAGGCGTTACTTACGCCAATTTCTTTTAAATCTTCAACAAGCATATCCCCAAAATTTAATTGAGAAACTGTTGATGGATAAGTCTTAGATGTTTCACTACTCATCGTATCAAAGGCAATGTATTTTTTAAATCTTTCTTCTAATGTCATATTTATGCTCCTAAAACTTTAATTTTTAAATCTTTGAAATTCACTATAGGTATCGCACTATTTTCATCTTTAGTGTATGTAGCTCTACTAACAAGTAGTTTTGCAAAGTTTTTAAAATTAATACTAGAAATATTGTATTCTGTAGCACTACTAGATAATGCAATTGTTTTAATAAGTTTATCATCAATAAAAAGTTTCATATAAGAACTAGCTTTATCGTCTTCACCAACTTTTGCCTCAATAGAGAAATTAAGAATCAATTTTTGATATACATTATTTAAATTATTAAGTTTTTCTAAATTAATCAAAAATATTTCCTCTTCTTTTTTATTAGAAGTATAACTATCGTTTAAATTTTCAATTTTAGGTGTAATACAATTATTTTCATCGTTTATTTTATAAAGATAGGAATCAACTTCATTTAAATCAGTTAAATGAACTATTTCATTATTATAAATCCATTGATAATTAGGAGTTAAAGAACAATAAGTAACATATAAAACTATACCAATTAATATTGGTAAAGCCATTAAGAATATATATATTTTAGATTTCTTAGTTCCTGGTTTTTCCATTAATTTATCCTCGTGAAATATTATACTTTAAAGACCAACTAAATTAAACTTTTTTAAATGTATTCCCTTATTCAATTTAAAATAAAAAACTTTTAAGACATTAAATCTTAAAAGTTTTATATATTTTATTTTTAAAATTAATAATTATGCTTTTTTAAGGAAAGTTTTATAAGCTTCATAAGCTTCATAAACATCAACTTTAGCAACAACTTCCATTGGTGAATGCATATTTAAAACAGGAACACCAGCATCTATAACATTCATATTTAAATTTGCAAGAATATAGGCAATAGTGCCACCACCACCTTGGTCAACTTTACCTAATTCAGAAGTTTGATAATAAACATTATCTTCATCCATAATCTTTCTTAATTTTGCAATAAATTCAGGATTCGCATCATTGCATCCACTCTTACCACGTGCACCAGTATATTTATTGAAAACAATTCCTTTACCTAAATAACAACTATTTTTTGATTCACACACACTTAAAAATAAAGGATCCATACCAGCCGAAACATCACTACTAAGCATATTTGAATTAGAAATAGTTTTTCTAAATTTTAGATCATTATATCCACCATTTGTAAGACTTAATAATTCTGCAATAACATCTTCAAAGAATTTACTTTGTGCACCAGTTGCACCAATACTTCCTACTTCTTCTTTGTCAACTAATATACAACACGAAGTTCTTTTAACTTCTTTCATATCGAGAATAGCTCTTAAAGAAGTATATGCACATACTCTATCATCATGCCCATAAGCGGCAATCATACTTCTATCTAAACCATATTCTTTAGCCTTAAAGGCAGGAACAACTTCAATTTCTGAAGAAATAAAATCTTCTTCATCAATTCCATATTTATCTTTAAATATTTTTAAAATATTCTTTTTAACAGCATCTTTTTCTTCGCCATTTAATGGATACAAACCACAAGTTACATCTAAATTTTCTCCAGGAATAACCTCTGCTGCTTTCTTTTGCATTTGTTCTCCTGAAAGATGAATTAATAAATCTGAAATACCAAGAACTGGATCATTATCATCTAAACCTATATTAATGTTAACAGTTGTACCATCTTTTTTACAAACTACACCAACAAGAGCAAGAGGAATGGTAACCCATTGATATTTTTTAATTCCACCATAATAATGAGTGTCTAAAAGTGCAAAATTTGTCGATTCATATAGAGGATTTTGTTTTAAATCTAATCTTGGTGAATCAATATGGGCACCTAAAATATTTAAACCATTTTCTAATGGTTCACTACCAATTACAAATAAAACAATGTTTTTGTTTCGATTGATAGCGTAAACTTTATCACCAGCTTTTAATTCAGATGGTAATATAGTCGAAAAATAACTATCAAGTGGTTTAAAACCATTTTCTTCGGCTAATTTTTTAGCATATTCAACAACTAATCTTTCATTTTTACATTTTGATAAGAAATCAATATACTCTTTTGAAAATAAATCAAGTTTCTCTTTATTTTCATATTTACTAAAACAATATTTATCTAACATATATTCTCCTTTTATTGACCATAATTATTATATCTAAATAAAAAATTTAGTGTTATTATAATTCTATGAAAAGTAAATATATTATTGATACACATACTCATCTTGGTTATTTATCATCATTAAAAGAATGTGAAAATAATTTATTAAAAAGCACTAAAGCGCATAAAATTAATTTTAGTTTAGTTAGTTTTATTTCCTATGAATACCAAGATAAAGATGATAAAAGAACACGTATCGTACAACAATTAATTGGCTTTAATAATTGTTCAAATTTCGTAAGAAAAAACTATAACAATTTTGGAATGCTGTGCTGGATACGACCTCATAGCGAAAGTAATATTAGAGAAGTTGAAAATTTTATATTAAATAATCGAGATATTGTTTATGGTTTAAAATTTCATCCATTTTGTTCGAGATTAAAAATTACTGATAAATTACTAGTTCCATATTTTAAAATAGCTGAAAAATTTAAATTACCGATTTTAGTTCATACCGCAACTGATAAATATTCAAAAATAAAATATCTGGCTGATGTATGTAAAGATTGGCCACATCTTAATTTTATTGCCGCTCACGCTGAACTTTTATCAAATCATAAAGATTGTTTAAAATATATGAAAATGTATCCAAATTTATTTTGTGATACTGCATGGGTTGATATAAAAACTACAGATATATTTATTAAAAATGGTTTAGTTGACAAAATACTTTTTGGTACTGATAATCCAATTGATGGAGAAAAAACTCTCGATAATCCTCTTTATCAAAGTTATTTTGATAATGATAAAAGTTTTTCTCAAGATGATTATGAAAAAATAATGTATAAAAACGCTTTAAAAATTTATAACATTGATGTTAATACATTTAAAAAATAATCTAAAAATAAAGGACATGTTTTGCTTCCATCATCGCAAGTCCCACCACCATTATTGGTGTTATTTTTTGATAGAGATAAAATTACGATTACAAGGGCCACAATAATAATAAGACAGACAATAAATATTACTAAAGCTTTTGGATTCCAAGTAATTTTAGATAAAGTTTCTTTTTTTGTTTCATCTTTATTTATAATTTCTTCTTTATTTTCTTCCTTATTTTTGTTTTCCATATTCCTTCTCCTTTAAATCTAAATCATCTTTAGCTAACGCACCTTTAATATTAAAAAATGTCGTTACATTTAAAATAATTGTTATTAATATTATATGTACAAAACAAGAAAATAAGCCAACTAATGATTGCATTAAAAAAACAAACCAAAGTGGCCACTCAAGAACAAAGGCCTTTATTAAACTGCTAGTTGGAATTTTAAAAACAAAGTAAGTCAACAATATTGCCGTTGAAATAGTAAAAACATTATATTGTTTATTAATTTTTAAGTTACTAAATTTATTTTTAATTATAAAGACTACAAAAATATATAAAATTGATAATATAAAAGCCCCTAAAATAATAGAGATCCTTTGATAACCTTCTAAAAAATATTCTTTTTTGCCACTTTCACTATAAATATAATTATTCAAAGAAAAATATATAGTTATACCGATTGTTACAATTGACAAAATAACTGTTAAGGAAATTGGAAACTTCTTTTCAAATTTATTATCAAATAATTTATACAATAAATAAGGCATTAAACCAGTTAAAGAAGCTGGTATTGTAAAAATTGGATTAAATGCACCACCTTGAGGAATTAAAAGCGATCCAAAGATATCACAAAAAGTTCCAACTAATAATCCCCAAATTGGTCCAAGATAAAAAGACGAAAACATAACAATTGATGGATTTAGAGAAACTTTTAAAAAGGGCAATCCAAAAAGCGAAGGAAGAGCAACAATCCTCGATAAAATAATTCCAATTGCAATAAATAAAGCACTAAATGAAATTTTATATAAAATTGTCATTTTCTTCATAAAAGATTAATTCCTTTTCATAGCTTTATTTAAATTACGATTAACATCTCTTTCTTTAATAGTAGCACGTTTATCGTATAATTTTTTACCTTTACCTGTTGCAATAAGGACCTTGCAACGTCCTTTCTTTAAATAAATTTTTACTGGAACTATTGTGTATCCATCCAAAATAATTTTATTGTTTAATTTATTAATTTCTTTTTTATGCAAAAGAAGTTTTCTTGTTCTTAAAGGATCATGCGTAAAATTTGCTGCTTTATCATAAGGAGATATATTCATATTTAAAATATATGCCTCACCATTTTTAATAATGATATAAGCATCACTTATATTACATCCACCATTTCTAATGGATTTTATTTCACTACCAACCAAGGCAATTCCACATTCTAAAAAGTCACTTAAATAATAATTAAATGATGCTTTTTTGTTTTGAGCTATTACTTTAATACCTTCAGTCTTTTCTTTCATGTTTAGAATTATATTGCATTTTTATTTAAAATTATATACTAATGCTTATTTATTTTATAAAAAACATCTACCATTCTATCAAGATTAATGCCATTAACTTGGTTAATAGATTGACTAGTAATTAATGACAATTCAGGATGTTTTTTACTAGCAATTTTAAACATAGTTTTCATCATTAATTTTTTTATTCCTTTATATTTATTTATATCAAATCCACCAGGAAGAAGATAAAGTCTAACATGATAAAGTTCCAAACCATTTACTGCAATAACATTTTCCTTTTTTTGAGGTGTATTTGGCTCAATTCCAACAGCAAAAACAAATATATTTTTATTTTGCATTTTGTCATAATATTTTAAAAATTTATTTAAACCAAGAATCACATTATTTAAAAGTGGTCCCATAAAAATAATATTATCGGATGACTTTAAATCTTTTTTCTTGATTTTGCTTATTTTTAATGCGGTTTCGCATTCAATTCTTGGTTTCAATAAATCCACATATTCTTTTGTGAACCCAGTATTTGATTTATAGTAAATTATAGTTTTCATATGAAAATATTATACACAATTTACAAGATAATAAAATCTATTTGACAGTTGAATAGTTGCTCAACTATAATATTCGTGAGGTAAGAAAAATGGATAAAGAAAAAGAAGTAACATTTAATAAAATTAATTCAGAAACATATAACAATATGGCTACGTTTTTGAAACTCTTTGGTGATCAAACGAGATTAAAAATATTATTTTTGTTAAACGATTCAGAATACACGGTTTCTGAATTATCTAAACAATTAATAATGTCTAAATCAGCTATTTCTCATCAATTAAAAACCTTAAAAGACAATCGTATTGTTAAAATGAGAAAAGTTGGTAAAAATGTTTATTTTTCTTTAAACGACCAACATGTTTCAAGTATTTTAGAAACAACAAAACAACATATTTTAGAGGAGTAAGTTTATGAAATTTTTTAAAAAACATTTATTTATAATAAGATTTATTACTTCATTATTATTACTTATTATTGCGTTATTAATTAAATTTTTATTTCCAGAATATATTTTAACAATTGCTTTCCCTTTAACAATTGTTGGATTTTTAATAATGACATATGATATTTTCCTTGAAATGATTGAAGGTTTTAAAGAAAAAGAATTCTTTAGCGAAGAAACATTAACAATAATCGCTTCGATTGCTGCAATTGTAATTGGTGTTATAAATAAAGAAGGCGAATTCGTTGATGGACTTGCAGTCGTTTTATTCTTCCAACTTGGCGAGCATTTTGAAGATTATGCAATTAATAATTCAAGAAAATCAATTAAATCCTTATTGGCCTTAAGACCAGATTACGTAAGACTTTATAAAGACGGAAAAGAAACAATAGTTGATCCATCAAAAGCTCAAATTGGTGATTTATTTATTGTAAAACCAGGCGAGATTGTCCCATTAGATGGCATTGTTTTTAATGGAAAATCTTCAATAAATACTGCCTCAATAACTGGTGAATCATTTCCTAGATCTATTAAAGAAAATGATGAGATTTTATCTGGTGTTATAAATTTAGAATCACCATTAATAATAAAAGCTAAAAAGTGTTATGGCGAATCAACTGTAGCAAAGATTCTTGATATGGTAGAAAACGCCACAAATAAGAAAACAAAAAGCGAAAAATTTATTACAAAATTTGCAAAAATATATACTCCAATTGTTATAAGTATTGCATTTATTATTGCAATTATTCCACCACTATTCTTTGGAATTAAAGATAATAACTGGGCAACCTGGGCAGATTGGGTTTATAGAGGAGCCTCAATGCTTGTTATATCTTGCCCATGTGCTATTGTTATTTCAATTCCTATGTCCTATGTTGTTTCTATTGGAGCAGCTAGCAAAAATAAAATACTAGTTAAGGGATCAACTTTTTTAGAATTAATGGCAAAAGCTAAATCCATATATCTTGATAAAACAGGAACAATTACCGAAGGTAAATTTAAAATAGATTTAGTTAATCCGCAAAATAATGTCACTAACGAAACTCTATTAACATACGCTAAAGCTGCTGAATGTTATTCAAATCACCCAATCGCTAAAGCTATTGCTCAAGATGCTAATTTAGATGTTTATAAAAAAGATATAAAAAATTATCACCAAGTCGATGGTAAAGGAATTGTTTGTGATTATAAAAATAAAGAATTAGTTGTTGGAAATCAAAGTTTATTAGAATTAAAAAATATTGGTTTTAAACAAACTAACGAAATTGGAACAATAATATATGTTGCTTATGATAATGTTTTTCTTGGTTCAATCGTTATAAGAGATGTTTTAAAAGCCAACACAATTGAAGCAATTAATGGCTTTAAAAAGAGTGGAATTAATAACATTACAATGCTAACAGGAGATAACTATAATATAGCTAAATATATTGCTAATAAAGTAGGTATCCCTAACTTTAAAGCAGATTTATTGCCTATCGATAAGACAAAAGAAATTGAAAATGCAAAGAAAAACGGGATCACTACTATTTTTGTAGGTGATGGCGTAAACGATGCACCTTCCCTTGTTTTAAGCGATGTAGGAATATCAATGGGTTCAATTGGTTCTGATTCAGCAATTGAAGCAAGTGATGTCGTTATCATGGATGATGATTTAAGAAGAATTCCATTCTTAAAATCATTAGCTAAATTAAATAAATTTGTTGTTTATTGGAACTTAATTTTCGCAATCACAATAAAAGTTGTAACACTTGCATTAAATATGCTAGGTTTACTTGGCGATTTAGCAATCGCTGCAGCAATCTTTGCTGATGTTGGCGTTACGATTATATGTTGTATTAATAGTTTATTAATTTCTTTAAAAAGAAAATAGTTTATTTAATTAAACTAGCAAGTCCGCCGATAGATGTCTCTTTATAATCAGAATTTAAAGATAATCCGGTGACTTTCATAGCTTCGACAACTTTATCAAAACTAACTTTATTTTTACGGATTGGCGCAATGTTTTGTGCATATAAAAAACTAAGATATGCACGATTTGCGCCAATTCCATTTCTTTCAATGCAAGGAATTTGTACATATCCTAAAACTGGGTCACACGTAAGACCTAAAAAATGTTCAAGAGCAACTTCTGCTCCATATTCAATTTGATAATTTGATAAAGAATTAATATAGCAAAGTGCAGCTGTAGCCATTGCTGATGCTACACCTACTTCTGCTTGACAACCAAGAACCGCCCCGGAAATTGAAGCGTTTTCTTTACAAATATTACCAATTATTCCTGCAACTTTTAGTGAATCGCGTAAAACTTTTTTATCTACTTTTTTATACTTATATTCATAATATAAAACAGCTGGTAAAATTCCACATGAACCACACGTAGGGGCAGTTACAACAATATTTCCACAAGCGTTTCCCTCTAAACAAGCATAAGCATATGCAGTTAAAAGAAGCGTTTTTAAATCATCGCCACTTTTTTTAATTGCAGTATTATAAATCTTTTTTGCTACACGTGTGAGATGAAGTGGACCAGGTATTGTTCCATCAAGACTTAAATTAATTTCAATTTCTTTAAACATATAATCTAAAACATTATCTAAATATGCATTAATATCTTTATCTTCTAAAGAATCAACATATTCGATAAGCGTCATATTTTTTTCTTCTATATATTTTTTAATTTCATTAAATGAATTTAATTTATATACAACGTTTTTATCAATGTTATTTAAGTCAGTAACAATCTTTCCGCCACCCACCGAAAAATACGTCACATCTTTGATAATTTCATTATTTTTATAAGCTTTAAATTCCATAGTATTTGGATGTTTTAAGTCTTTTTTATCATAATTAAAAATAATTTCTGTATTAAAACCTTTCAAAGTATCTTTTATAACTTTGTCTGTAAAGTGTCCTTTTCCAGTTAAAGCAAGCGAACCATATAAAGTAACTACTATTTTATCCGCAACCAAATTAATACTAAATTCTTTTGCAGCCCTAGATGGTCCAATGGTATGAGATGAAGATGGTCCAGGCCCAATTATATATAAATCTTTTATACTTTCCATTTAAAATTCTCCCGAAACGCCTTCTAATAATTCAGATAAAGACATTTCAAAGCCTTTAGCTATTTTACTCATCACTTTTAGAGTTGGATTACGATTTCCACGCTCTAAATCCGATAAATAATTTGGATTAATCTCAATTTGAAGAGCAAATTCTTGTATAGAAACTTTCTTTTTGTTTCTTAAAAAACGAACTCTTGCACCAAATTGTTTATTTACATCTAATAAATTAATTATCTTCATTTTCAAACCCCTTTGCCATGTCTTTTATTTTAATAAATAAATGATTAATATTGGATTTAGTAACATTATTATTAATTTTTTTAGATAACATGGTTGCTAAATCATTATATGTAGCTTCTTTATTTTCTAACCTTAAATAACATAGCTCTTTTAATTTTTCATTAGTAATATTTTTAATACCAAAATATTTATCAATTATTTTGATGTATCCAATCTGTTGCTCAGCCTTTTCTATGGTTTTTTTATAATTATATTGATCCATATTCATTAATCTATTTAGTGAATTAGCATTATCTCTATCAACTCTAACACCTTCAAAATTTAAACAGCAAATATTTGCTTCTAGATAAGCTAAAAAACTCGATATTTCATCAGATCTTTTTAAATAAACTACATAATTATTTCTTCTTTTTATTATCTTAAAATGGAAAGTATATTCTTTTATTTTATGAATCAATTTATAAATTGCTTCACTATACGCTTCATCACTTGTATAAATTTCTAAATGATAATTAGAACTACTAGGATTATTACATGTTCCACAACTTAAAAATAAACCTTCTAAATAGCCTTTAATTTTGATTTCTTTATCGGTTAAATTATATGGAATTTTGCTTTCTAAAAAATCAATTTCTAATTCACTTAAAATTTTATCTACATCTGTGTTTATATGAAGAATATATTGCGTACCTTTATTAAAATGCATCAATGTTCTAAAGGAAAAAGATATTGATATACCAATAAATAATTTTTTAATTAGGTTATAAATATATTTTGCAATTTTATTATTTTCGGATTTTAAAACAAGCTTCATTCCTTGATGAGTAATCTCTAAACTTCCATTACTACGAATAAAAGCACTTAAAATAGATTTGCTTTTTGTTTCATCAAAAGGCAAATTAATAAGTTCGTCTTTAATTTGTTGTGTAAAGCTTATATTGTCTTGGTTAACCATAAAAATATTATACACTTTTAAGTGTATTATTTATTTAAATTTAAAAATTTTATAGCGGAAGTCGCGGCAATTGCCCCATCACTACACGCTGTAACAATTTGTTTAAGTGACTTATTTAAAATATCTCCAGCAGCAAAAACTCCCTTAACATTAGTTTCGCATTTTGAATTTACATTTATATATCCATTAGTTAAATCTAAATTCAGATTTTTTAAAAAATAAGATGATGGAATATCCCCAATAAATGGGAATGCTCCATAAACTAATAATTCTTTTTCTTCATTACTATGTTTATTTTTAACAATAACTTTCGTTAAACCATTTTCATCTCCAATATACTCTTTTATTAAAAAAGGATATAGGAACTCAACTCTTTTTGATTTTTTAAGTGTATCAAGATCGTTTTCTAAATCATCAAGATTATTATCATTAACTAAATAAAGTTTATTAACTAGCTTTTCAAGATATAAAGCTTCTTTATAACCTTTAGATTCATTTGCAAATACTACAACATCTTTATTTCTATAGAAAAAACCATCGCAAACCGCACAATATGATATACCTTTTCCAAGATAGGTTGTTTCACCAGGTACGTTAGATTTTTTATTACTTGAGCCAGTTGCAATAATGATACTACGAACAATATAAGTCTTTTCGCTACAAATCACTTCAAAGATATTTTCTTTTTTAGAAATAGATTTTATTTCATCATAAGTTATATTGACATTTCTAGCTTTTAATTGTTCACTAAATTTTTGAGTTAATTCATAACCACTAATATTTAAAAATCCTGGATAATTTTCAACCTCAGTAATTATATTTAACTTGCCTCCAAGGGACTTATTTTCTAACAAAACAAAATCATATTTAGTTCTTGATAAATATATAGCTGCACTTATTCCAGCAGGACCAGCACCAATTACCAAAACATCTTTATTTATTGTCATAATTTTTAATTTCCTTATACAACTCATTATAATTAGAACAAAAAGCTAATGGAAACAATTTACTTTTAAATACACGTTTTTTCATATCCATCATAATAACTTTAACATTAGCATTATTTGCACAATAATAATCATATTCTGTATCACCAACAGAAATTGTTTCGTTATTTTTAATCCCTAATTTATTCATGATATATAAAAGACCTTCAGGATTAGGTTTTGGCTTTTTAACATCATCACACGAAACAATTACACTAAATAAAGAAAGATCAAAACCTGCCATTTTTAGGGTATATCTTATCATTGGACCATCTTTACTACTTAAAATTGCTAGTTTATATCCTTCATTAAAAAGCCTATTAACAACTTCAATTGAATCCTTAAAAGTATGAATTTTAGAAGGATAAAATTCTAAAGTAACACGATTATATTCATTAATCATGAAATTAAGATCATATTCAGGAAAAACCTTCAGTAATGAATCTTTTAGTGGAGGCCCACTAAAAGTTTTAATAACCTCATCAGCTAAAGAAAAATCTTTAGGTTTATATAATTCAATAAGTTTTTTCCAGGTAAATAAAATGATGTCATCTGTATCAACAAGCGTTCCATCAACATCTAAAACAATTAGCTTAATCATAATCTATTTTTCTTCTTTAACTTTAATTATTAATTTACCATGATCTCTAAAATATTGCCAAACAGCAAAGAATATAATTAGTAATACGCCAATTCCTATCATCCCGAAAGAACTATAGTAACTCCAATTATTATCCATACCCATATTAAAACTAGAAGATCTTAAAGGCTCAAGTATAGCTCTAGTTGCGCCATACCAAACAAAATAATATCCACTACAAGCGCCATCACAACTTAAGTAATAAAGAACTTTCCTAAATCCTTTTTTATTATTTTTATAAGCCACTTTTTTGAGACCAATTCTAATACCAAGTTCTAAAATAAAATATCCTATTGTGTTAATAACACCTTCAACTAAAAATAATGGTACAAAAATTTTTCCACTATTTAATAAAGCTATTGAATCATTTAAATTGCTAGCTTTTCCAGTTAATTCTGCACTAGAAAAGTGCATATTATTTTTAATAAAAAGTGGTAACCAATTCCAATTAGCTTGACTTACATAATTTCCATGAACTTCATTGTTGAAGAAGTTACCCCATCTACCAATTGCTTGGGCAAATAAAATTGAAATAACGCATATATCAATAACTTCTAAATAATTCATTTTTGTATATGGTTCTCTTTTTATCTTATATTTAAGTATTAATAAATAAATAATACAAACAACAACTGCTAAAGAGGCACCCATGATCGCTAATCCACCATCATTTATCGCAAAAATCTTAGCTGGGTTCTTATTAAAGCCATCTCGTTCCCAATTACCAATTACATACCATAATCTACAACCGACAACACCAGTAGGGAATCCAATTAAAAATACATTTGTTAATAATCCTCTTTCTCCATATAAAATTCGCATTTTATATGAATCAATTAAGAAAACAACAACGCCACCACCTAATAAACAAAATGCATAAAAAGCTATATTAAAACCCCATGCATCACTAGTTGGTAAAGGCGACCAATTATACCCCAAATTAACTGTTACTAGTTTTAAACCACTACTTCCTATATAAATTCTATTTGCTAAAGGATATCTTAAATAAGGAGCGTTTCCTTCAATAAATATAAACGCTGAAACAAAAGTAAATACGCCTAAACCAATTAGAGTCCAAAAATATTTACGCTTTTCAATTGGCTTTCTATTATCGATATAAAAATAATGGATGAAAAGCGAAACAAATGAGAATGTTGAAACTGATACTAAAATAGATCCACCATATATCATAAAATAATGAAGAACATCAACTGACGTTTTTAAAGTCTCATTAATATATTCAACATTTTCTACATTTGTATAAAATTGAGCATCAAATAAAATTAAAGAAATTAACAAAAAGACATAAGAACCTATGTAGAAAACCTTATTTTTAAGCAAAAAGAACTTATCAAATTTCTTCTCCTTAAAGTACTTATTTAATGGGATGTAATATAGCACCAAAGCAGTTGCTAAAGTAATTAAAGCAAAGGCTAATAATATAGAATGTAGTGTGTTATTGCTGTTCATCTTTTATTCTCCTTTTTCGTTCCTTGTCCTCTTCTAATGCTTTTTTAAGATAATAACCTGTGTAACTATCTGGATTATCAGCGACCTCTTCTGGCGTGCCTTTAGCAATAATTTGCCCACCTTTATCGCCGCCTTCAGGTCCAATATCGATTATATAATCAGCATTTTTAATAACATCTAAATTATGTTCAATGCAAATTATTGTGTCACCACCATCAACAATTCTTTCAAATATCTTCATAAGTTTTGCAATATCATCTACATGTAAACCAGTTGTAGGTTCATCAAGAATATATATTGTTTTCCCTGTTGGTTTCTTTTGTAAATAATAAGCAAGTTTAATTCTTTGAGCTTCGCCACCTGAAATAGTTGTAGATTGTTGACCTACTTTCATATAACCAAGACCAACATCACATAGCATTTTTAGTTTTCTAGATAATTTACTATAATTTTTGAAAAAATCATAAGCTTCCTCAATTGTCATATCTAAAACATCAGCAATGTTTTTTCCTTTAAAAGTGCATTGTAATGTCGCATCATTATATCTTTTTCCACCGCATTCATCGCAAACTACATAGACGTCTGGCATGAAATTCATTGAAATTCTTACAACACCATCGCCATAGCAATGTTCACATCTTCCACCCGGGATATTAAAACTAAATCTAGATTTCGTAAAACCATGAGCTTTTGCTTCAATAGTTGAGGCAAATATATCTCTAATATCATCAAAAGCTTTAACATATGTTGCCGGATTAGATCTTGGAGTTCTACCAATTGGTTCTTGAGAAACGTTAATAACTTGATCAACATTCTCTAAGCCCTTTATTTTTGAATAAATAGCAACATCGTTTGTTTTACCAAATAATTCTTTTTGTATAGCGTTATATAAAGTTTCATTAACTAATGAAGACTTTCCACTTCCCGATATACCAGTAACACAAATAAATGTTCCAAGAGGAAATTCTGCTGTTACATTTTTTAAATTGTTAGTTTTACATCCTGATATAACAAGTTTATGACCATTTCCTTTTCTCCTTGTAAAAGGGACGGGAATATATTTTTTACCACTCAAATATTGTCCAGTGATCGATTCAGGACAATTTTCTAAATCTTTTACGCTACCGGTTGCAACAATTTTGCCACCATGAACTCCAGCACCTGGACCAATATCAACTAGGTAATCGGCACTTCTAATCATTCCTTCATCATGTTCAACAACAATGATTGTATTTCCTAAATCGCGCATTTCTTTTAAAGCATTAATAAGTTTTTCACTATCTCTTTGATGAAGACCAATAGATGGTTCATCTAAAACATATAAAACACCAGACAATTTACTACCAATTTGTGTGGCTAAACGAATTCTTTGCGATTCTCCTCCAGATAAAGTCATTGCATATCTAGAAAGTGTAAGATATCCTAAACCAACATTAATCAAAAAGGATGTACGATTACAAATTTCTTTGACAACTAAATCAGCAATTTTCCATTCATAATCAGTCAAATGATTTTTTAAATCAGCCATAAAATTATAGAATTTATCAAGAGATAAACATGTTAATTCATAAATATTCAATCCATTGATTCTAACAGCTAACACAGCATCATTAAGTCTTGCACCATGACATTTTGTACATACTTTGTCTTTCAAAAATTTTGCATAATATTCACGTAAAAAATCACTAGTAGTTTCTTTATATAATCGCTCAATTCTTGTTTTTACGCCTTCAATAAAGTGCGTTCTATTTAATGTATTTCCAGAAGAAGATTTTAAAGAATAACTAACAATATCCTTTGATCCATTCATAATAATATCAATTTGATCTTCATTATAATCTTTGAATGGAATATTCGTTGGAATATGATAATAATCTAAAAGATATTTAAAGTCTTGCCACTCGATATTTTTCGTATTTACAGTATTTTTAAAATAAACAATTGCCCCATCATCAATTGATAAATTTTTATCAGGGACTAATAAATCAATATCAACTTCTTGACTAATACCAAGTCCATTACATGCAGGACATGCTCCAAGTGGTGAGTTAAAAGAAAATAATCTTGGCTCTAATTTAGGAACAGTGAAACCACACTTTGGACAAGCATAATGTTCACTATATAATTTTTCATTATCATTTATAGAAACAAGAATAAAACCATTACTCCAATCAGCAGCAAGTTCAACAGCATCGAATATTCTACTTCTATTTTCTGGTTTTAAAACAATACGATCTACAACAATATCAATATCATGTCTTTGATTTTTGTTTAATTCTGGAACTTCATCTATTAAATAATTTTTCCCATCGACTTTTACTCTTAAAAAACCAGCTTTTTTAATTTTTTCAAAAATATCTTTTTGTGTTCCTTTTTCTTCACGAACAATTGGCGACATAATAATAACTTTTGAACCAATTTCGCTATTAAAAATAATATCAACAATTTTTTGTACACTAAAAGCGATAATTGGTTCATGATGAATTGGGCAATAAGGTACACCAATTCTTGAATACAAAAGTCTTAAATAATCATATATTTCAGTTACTGTAGCAACAGTACTTCTAGGGTTATGTGATTGAGATTTTTGATCAATTGCAATTGCTGGAGAAAGTCCATCAATTGATTCAACATCAGGTTTTTCAACTCCGCCTAAAAATTGTCTTGCATAGCTTGAAAGAGATTCCATATATCGTCTTTGGCCTTCAGCAAAAATGGTATCAAAAGCAAGGGTGGATTTACCACAACCAGAGACACCTGTAAAAACAACTAATTTATTTTTTGGGAAGCTCACATTAACATCTTTTAAGTTATTTTCGCGAGCTCCTTTTACTCGAATTTCATTTATTGACATACTAAAAATTATACCAAAAAGAAATATTTTTTAAAGAATTAGACTTTTATAAAGATCTAATTCAAAACATAAAACCAAATAGAAATGAATTGCAATATAGTACCTAACAAAATAAAACAATGAAATACAGTATGAAACCAAAGAGATTTTTTAGCGCCAATACCATATAAAATTGCACCTATAGTATAGGAAATACCACCAAAAAGCGTCCAAATAAATCCATTAAGGGTTATGGTATTAATTAATTCTTTTATTGCAAAAATAATCGACCAACCAATTACAATATATAACAAAGTTGTAAAAATTTTATATTTTTGAATATTAACTGAATTAAAAACTATTCCTAATATAACTCCAACCCAACAAATACCAAAAATAATCCACCCAGCACAAGGAATAACTCCCCATAAATATTCGTTTCTTATAGGAACAAGACAAAAAATTGTATAACTTCCAGCAATTAAAAGATACACCGTATCATGATCAATTACCCTAAGAACTCTTTTTCCATTATTTTTAAAAAGACTATGATAAACACAACTTATTGTATAGCAAATAATAATACTTGCTCCATAAATCGCTATACAAACAATTCTATAGACTTCTTCTACACTATTTCCACCACTCGCTCCAAAAACTGTTACTTTAAGCAACATTAAAATAGTCATCACTATACCAAAAATTGCACCTAAACCATGCGTAATTGCGTTACATAAATCTTGTGCAAATGTATATTTTGGAAGTTCAATTTTATTAACACTCATATTAAATACCACCTTATCTAGTTTTTAAAACTAGCATATTTATTTTACTTAGTTTTCTTTGAATTACAAGTTATAAAATCGAAAAACCATAATAAAACAAAATAAAAAGCCTCAAACATAAGCGTATTCATTATTATTAGTATTATTGAACTTGCTTTTGTTGTTGATATTTCACATATTATTAAAGCTGTCGCTATTAAAGAAACAAATCTGATAAAAAAAGAAAGTGTGTTCCATACAACGAAACCCCAAATATTTAAAGTTTTCTTGTAAAAATCATAAAAGCATTATACATACTAAAAAATACAATATTTTTTAAATAACATCTTATTGAGGCTTAAAGAGATGAAACGTCTTTAGAAAAAGGAAATAAGATCGAATATTTTAACTCATATATTGCTTTCTAATTAGTTCTAATCTATTCGTATCTTTAATATTTAATTCGTTAGTTTCATATGAAATTGAATAATATCTAATTAATTATTTAGTTACTAATTTAAAAAAAATAAAGATATTTAAATGAAGACTTTTCACTAGTTATAAGAATATAATTGGATAAGTCTTTAGTCTCTATAAATACAAGTAACTCGCTTTCTTTTCTTTCTATGCATTCATCAAGTCTTTGTTTCATAATTGTTAGAATTTTTGTTCACCGTCTCATTATTTTGATTGAGGCGGTGAACGATTATTTTTTGATTATCATTTCGTAGACTAGACGATGTCTATATAAAGGCTTGGACGTACACCGACATTAGAACTGTTGACGTGATTGCTAAAGAGGGAACCAATGTAACTCACAATCGACGCGCCAGTAGAGTAGTCGTAAATTGGGGAACGTGTCCAATAATTTCCATTGTATAGGTAAGAGCGACTATCCTCATATCGAGCACCATTTGCTCTTGCATAATCGGTTGTTTTGCATTCTCTAGATTCATTTGAAGTAAAACCTTCATAATCTTTATAACTAGGTAAAAAGACTTTATCTACTGTATTCTCACAAACATATCTATTAGACTGACTATTAGTAGTAGGAGCGGAATTATCAACAATTGTCGTTTGAATATATTGATTACCTAAAGAAAAAGCTGTCTTATAAAAATCTTTATTCAACCATGAACGAATTTCACTATCTTTGTAGTTATTAGAAGAATCATCGTAGCGTTGCGCATCTAATAAATAAGAAGAAAGAATAAAATATTTTCCTCCCCCACTACTTAAAACATTCCAAGATATAGGTTCACATTTAAACCAATATGTTTCTCCTTTTCGAATAGTTGTTCCATTGTTAAACTCATAATATGATTCATAACAAGGATTAGCCACTAGTTTTGCATAGTATTCACGGTTATATAAATACCAACCATTGAATTCAACTTTTGTTAATTTATTGAGTTCAGCAATAGTTGTAGCATCATCTACATTTGTTTGTGGATATAAGCCATAAGTAAGAGTTTTCTTATCTTCTGAAAAAATTGGTATTACGCCATAGCTACTTGTATTTTTTGTAAAAATCGCATTTAATTCGATGTCATCCATCCAGGTTGGATCAATTTCACTTACATATTTATCATTATATTTCCAACCCACAAATTCATAACCATCCTTTGTAGGATTATTTAATTTAATCTTGCCTGATTCAATAGTGTAATGATCTGGATTAAATGAAGAATTTATCCCACCATTTAAATTATAAGAAACTTTAAAATAGTTCCATTTAGCCTCTAGAGTATAATCATAGTTTGGCATAACAAAACTATATACGCCTTCAGTAGCTACTAATTTATTTTCGCTATTATACCAGCCCAAAAATCTCACATCTGTCTTACTAAAAGCAGCTATAGAAACGTTAGTTGTATAATCACGATATTCTTGATATTCAGAGCGATAGTCGTAATTTAAAGAATTAAATGAAACTAAGCCATATTCATCATTATTTGAATAAATTTTCATTAAATATGATTTGAGTCTAAATCTTGCTTCAAGAATAACGTCTTCACTCCACATCCTATATTTATAATTAGAAGTTCGACTTAATAAGGTACCTTTATAATACCAACCAACAAATTCATATCCTTCTCTAGCTTTTACAGAAATGTCAACATAAGCATTATATGGATATTCTCCTTCACCAGTAAATTCTCCTGCACCATTAATGTTAGAAGTTATAGTCATTTTAGCGGTTCTAGAATACAAAGCCGTAAAGGTCATATTTTTAGCTAGTGCAGGATTTGCTAATTGAATACCTTTTTCATCAAAAATTTTTGTTCCTTTATATGACCATCCTCTAAAATTTAATCCTTCTTTAACACAATCAAAAAAGAAAACATCTTTTGAAAACGTTTCACAAGCAACAGGTCCTTTATATGAAGGAGATGATCCACCATTTAAATCAAAATCAATGACATATTCACTTTTTATCTTTTCATACGAATAAGTAGCAGTATACGTTTGATTTGAATTAACGGGTTTAACTCTAGGATCCCAACCAGACCATGTATAACTATATGTTTCATCATTTGCTCTAGTTGGTATTTTTCCATCATAACTAGGAGTTTCGCCTTTTTGAACATTTTCATCAACTTCTAAAATTGTACCATCATAATTTTTCCAAATAATTGTAAAACTATCCGATTCAAATTGACATCCGGTTAATAAAAACGTAAATAAAGTAAGCCCTAGTAAAAATTTCTTTTTAAATTCCATTTCTTAACTCCCCCAATTAAAATGTAGGCAATCAGTTTTTTAAATGCAATAATACATAATATTTCTATTGCTTCCTTCAGAAAAAAATATAAATAACTTAAGAAGGCAAGGTAATTTACCTAACAAAATAATATAACTTATAATATCACTTTTCAACTTTTTGTCATTGACAGTAACGAGTGTTATGAATGTAAAAGACCGATGTAGAAAACAAGATGTTCTTCGCAAAATTTAATATGCGAAGGAATATTTAAAACAATAAAATGAAATCTTTTATTGAGATATTGGAAAATACAACCATCAATAAATTCATTATCAAATAGCATAAACATCTCATATGGCTCTAGAATAGATGGATAAATAGAAGATTAAATTGTTTATTCCAAAAGATTTCATGCTATATTACAAATAGATGAAGCCTAGGTTTTTATCTTCGCTACATTTATGATAACTTCGGTCTATGGTTTTCAATAACAAAAAAAGGAAGCAAATTATATTTGCTTCCTTTTACTACATTTATTCAATAAACTCTTTAAATAATTTTAGTTTAATCTATTATAAACCAAATTTTTTAACAGAATTCCATCTTTCTTTAGCAGCTTCTTCTGCTTTCTTAAATAACTCTTCATATTCTGATGGGTTAACTTTTGGAAGCATTGCGAATCTATTTTCAGTTAAGAGGAAATCTCTAAATTTAGTGAAATCTGGTTCGGCACAATCAAGTTGTAATCCAGGTTTGCCTTGTTTAACAAGTCTTGGATCATATCTCCAAGTTGTGAAGAATCCACAATCAACAGCTTTCTTTTCTTCTTGAATGCTATTTACAAGACCACCTTTAATACCTTGGTTAATACATGGAGCATAAGCAATAATTAATGATGGACCATTGTAAGATTCAGCTTCTTTGAAGGCTTGAATTGCTTTCATTGGATTTGCACCGAATGCAACTTGAGCAACATAAACATCACCATAAGCCATAGCAATTAAAGCAAGATTCTTCTTCTTGGTCTTTTTACCACTTGCAGCAAATTGAGCAATACAACCAGTTTGTGTAGCTTTACTTGCTTGACCGCCTGTATTTGCATATTGTTCGTTATCTAAAACAAGAACATTAATATCATCTTCGCTAGCGATTACGTGATCTAATCCGCCATAACCAATATCGTAGGCGAATCCATCACCACCGATAATCCAAACTGATTTATCTAATAAATCATTCTTGAATTTTAAGACATCTTTAAGAGCTTCATCTTTACTAGCTTCAACAACTTTTAATAATTCAGGAACAACTTTACGAGCTTCAACTTTATTCTTGATATTTTCAAGATATTTCTTGATAACTTCTTTTGTTTCAGCTTCAACAGTATCTCTTTCTAAAGCTGGAACTAAGATTTCACTGATTTGCTTAAGTTTATAATCAGTAGCTAATCTCATACCATAACCATATTCAGCGTTATCTTCGAATAAGGAGTTAGCCCAAGCAATACCTTCACCATTTTTATCTTTAATAAATGGTGTCATTGGAGTTGAACCATTATAAATTGATGAACAACCAGTAGCGTTAGCGATTAATAAATCTCTACCAAAGAGTTGAGATAATAATCTATAGTATGGAGTTTCACCACAACCTTGGCAAGAACCACTAACTTCTTGATATGGCATTAAGAAACCAACGCCTTTAACAGTATTTGTTGGGAAAATATTTGATTTATACTCAACGTGTTTGAATAAATATTGAGCATATTTTTCTCTATCAAATTGTGATTTGGCTTCGACCATCTTTAAGGCAAAATGATCATTTCCAAGTTTCTTAGCAGTCTTATTAGCTAAACATTCATTAGCACAAAGTCCGCAACCAACACAGTTCATTGGAGAAATAGAAATAATAAATTTCATTCCTTTGACAAGTGGACTACCAATAGCATCTTTTGTCATTTCAGCTAAACCTTCTGGCCCATTCTTAACTTCTTCATCAGTTAATAAGAATGGACGAATTGTAGCATGTGGACAAACAAATGCGCATTGATTACATTGAATACAATAATTTTTATTCCATTGAGGAACTTTATCAGCAATTGATCTTTCTTCTTTGAAGGTGACATCTGGTCTCATGCTTCCATCTTCTAAACCATCTTTTAAGAAAGCACTAGTTGGTAAATCGTATCCATCAAGAGTATTGATTGGAGTAACGAAATTATCGAAATATTCATCACCAGTTGTAGTTCTAACACGTTTGAAGTCTAAGTTAGCCCATTCTGGCTTAACTTCAACTTTTCTTAAACCTTCTGTTCCACTATCAATAGCTTTCCAGTTAAGTTTAACAACTTCTTCACCTTTTTTAGCATATGTTTTTTCAGCTAATTTCTTCATCCAAACATTTGCTTCACTATATGGCATAATTTGTTCATTTAAGTGGAAGAATGCCGATTGAAGAATTGTGTTGGTGTGTCTTCCCATACCAATTTCAAGAGCAATCTTGTTAGCGTCAATGACATAGAATTTTACATGCTTTGTAGCAAGTTGCCATTTAACTCTATTTGGTAATAATTTTTCAAGAGTTGCATCATCCATATCAGTATTTAATAAGAAAGTTCCACCATCTTTTAAATCTTTTAAGATATCAAATCTAAACATATATGTATCAAGTGAAACACTGATAAAATCAGCATGTTGAACATAATACGTTGAGTGAATTGGTTCTTTACCAAATCTTAAGTGGCTTCTAGTGACACCACCTGATTTACGGCTATCATAAGCAAAATATGCTTGAGCATATTGATGAGTTGCATCACCAATAATCTTAATTGATGATTTATTAGCACCAACTGTACCATCACTACCTAAACCATAGAATAAGCAGGAAGTATAGCTGTGTTTAATTTCATATTTATCATCTTTAATTGGAACTGATAAATTAGTAACATCATCTTCAATACCTAATGTGAAATCATGATGTGCTTCACTAGTATCCATCCAATCATATAAAGCTTTAATGTGTTTTGGTTGAGTATCGTGGCTACCTAAACCATATCTACCACCAATAACTTTAACATCTTTTTTGCCTTCAAGTTCAAGAGCAGAAACTACATCTTCATAAAGAGGTTCACCAACAGCACCTTTTTCTTTAGTTCTATCTAAAACAGCAATTGTTTTAACTGTACTTGGAATAACACTAACTAAGTCTTTAGCGCTAAATGGTCTATAAAGAATAACTTTAACTAAACCAACTTTTTCGCCTTTTTTATTTAAGTCTTCAACGACTTCAAGAGCGGTTTCAGTAACACTACCCATTGCAACAATAACTTTTGTAGCATCTTTTGGTCCAACATAGACAAATGGGGCATATTCTCTACCAGTAAGTCTAGTAGCTTCTTTAAAGTATTTCTTAGCAACTTCTAAGACTTTTGCAGCATGTTTATTTTGAGCTTCTAAACCAGTGAAATAAATATCATCATTTTCTGCACCACCTCTAGTGACAGGATTTGAGTGTGGGTTTAATGCCTTTTTACGGAATTCTTCTACTTTATCCCATGGCATTAACTTACGATATTCTTCATCATCAACGAATTCAACATTTTGAATTTCGTGGGAAGTTCTAAAGCCATCAAAGAAATGGCAAACAGGATATGATGCATCAATAGCAATTAAATGTGAAATTGGAGTTAAATCAGCAACTTCTTGAACTGAATGTGAACAAATCATTGCAATTCCAGTTTGTCTTAATGCATATATATCTTGATGATCTCCAAAAATACAAAGTGATCTTGAAGCAAGAGCACGAGCACTTACTTCCATAACAGCTGGTAATTCTTCACCAACCCATTTATATACGTTTGGAATCATTAAAAGTAAACCTTGCGAGGCGGTAAAGGTTGTTCCATATGTTCCAGCTTGAATAGCACCATGAAGTGCGCCTGCGGCTCCACCTTCAGATTGCATTTCGCAAACTTTTACAGTACTACCGAAAAAATTCTTTTTTCCTTGAGCAGCATATACATCAACATGATCGGCCATTGGTGATGATGGAGTAATAGGATAAATAGCAGCAACTTCAGTAAAACAATATGAACCTAAAGCAGCAGCAGTATTTCCATCAACACTTAAAAATGTTTTTTTAATTTCTGCCATAAATTTCTCCTTTTGCATACGAAATTATTATATTATTTTGCAATTCGTTTTTAAATGCTTTTAATCAAAAAATAATAAAATTTCTTGTGAATTATTAAACATTATAAAACTTTATAACTTATCAAAATATTTACCAAAAAATCACTTTTTGAATTCTTTATTTAAATAATAAATTAACATTTTTTTATCTTTTTTAGTTAATTTATACCCGGTATCTAAAAAGCCACCACTAGTCATATTTTTCGAAACATAATCCATAAAATTTTTATATTTTTTATATTCATTATGACCAATTCTTTTTTCTTTTCTTTCTTTCTTTTTTGCTTCCTTATTTTCTTCTTTTTCTATATAGGAACGTATATTTGTTATTTCGTTTTTTAAATTATAGGAAGAATCAAATCTAATTAAATCATAAAAATTTTCAATAAATAAATAAATAACTTCTAAATTAAAACCAGTTGCTTTAACTAAGTCTTCACACGTAAAAACTTTCTTTTTGCTATTTTCTATAATTCGTAAGATTTTTTTAGCATTTGTTTTTGAAAGATTCATACTAATAATATAAACTATTTTTTAAAAAATAACACTCATTCATTATCTTCTAAAATAGATAAAATTTCATAATAACGTGTTTCTAATTTAGATTTTTCTTCATTTAAAGAAGCAAATTCATCATATTTTGTGTTTGGATCATTAAATTTATCATCAATAACATCTAGCGATAATTCAATATCTTTCATTTCATCTTTTAATTTTAAAATTGCATTATTTGATAGTTTTTCTTTCTTTTTTACTGGAGGTTTTTCAACCTTAATCTTTTTTTCAAATTCTCGAGGATCAATAAGTTCCATATTATTTTTCCTATCTAATTCCTCTTTTAAATCTTCATAGTTTCCATCAACAAAAAGAGATAAATTACGTGTTAAATAAAGTATTTTCGTAGCTAATTCATTAATAAAATAACGGTCATGAGAAACAAAAATTAAACATCCTTTATATTCTTTTAAAGAATCGATTAAACATTCTTTAGTTATCATATCAAGGTGGTTTGTTGGTTCATCAAGCACTAAGACATCATAATCACTCATTGAAAGAGCACACAAAACAAGACGCATTTTTTCGCCATTACTCATTAAGCCTGTCGATTTAAATATATCTTCGCCTTTAAATAAAAATCTTCCAAGATATGCCCGTAATTCTTTATCAAGTTTTGTAGGATATTTCTCTCTTAAATAACTAATTGCATCAATATTTTTTTCAAAAACATAATCATTTTGTTTTATATAACCAATTCTAATTTTTCTTAACTCTTTAATAATTCCTTTAAAAGGTTTTAATTCACCAACAATAGACTTAATTAAGGTTGTTTTTCCTATTCCATTATCACCAACAATTGCCAGTCTATCTTGCGCATATAATGTAAAAGTAAATTCTGGGCATAGAGGTTTATCATAACCAATTACCACTTTATCAAATTTTATTATTTGCTTAGAACTTATTAAATTACTGCCACCAATATTAATCTTAATTTTGCGATTTTCTTCTTTAGGAACTTCGGTTCTATTAGCTTCAAGTTTTTCTAATTTCTTTTTTCTATCTCCAAGTCTTCCTGCAAAACGTGGTTTAGCACGATAAAAATCAATGAATCTTTGATATTTTTCGATTTGTTCATCTTCTTTTTCAGCTTGTTTTAAAAGTGTTTCATAGTTTTGTTGTTTTGCAACTAAATAATTATCGTAGGACATATTATATGTAGTAATTTTATGGTTCTCTAATTCAAGTATTTTAGTTGCAAGAGCACTTAAAAAATATCTATCATGAGAAATAAAGAAAATTGTTCCATTATAGGTTTTTAAAAAATTTTCTAACCATTCAATTGTTGAAACATCTATATGATTTGTAGGTTCATCAAGTAAAAGTACATCATATTTAAAAAGAAGTATTTTTATAAAAGCAATTTTCATTCTTTCTCCACCACTAAGTGAAGAAATTTTTCTATCTAAATATGAATCATCAAAATTAAATTTATATAAATATTCTTTTATTTCATTTTTAAATGAATATCCACGATTTTTTTCAAAATCTTGAAGTAAAGCATTATATTTTTTTAGCAATATTTCATCATCTGGATGTTTTTCAATATCAAGAGATAAATCTTCAATCTCTTTTTCCATCTTTATTTGCTTTTCAAAAACAAGTAATAATTCTTGTTCAACAGTATGTTCTATGTCTACTATACAATTTTGATCTAAATAGCCGATTGTCGTTCCTTTTAAAATAGATATCTCCCCAGGTTTATCTTCTTTTGCTACTAAACTTGGTTCTTCTAATTTTAATATTAGCTTAAATAATGTAGTTTTACCGGCACCATTATTACCAATTAAAGCAACTTTTTCCCCTTTATTTATTGAAAAGGAAACATGATCAAGTATAAGTGTACTTGAATAATATTTAGTTACGTTATTAAAACTAATTACTGACATAAATAAAAGAATAATTAATTATCTAATTAAAAACAAGTATTTTACGTAACATTATTACATTAAGAGCAAATAAAAATCGCTCGATTTCTAAATCGAGCGATTAATTTAATTTTTATAAATTAGTCAACTTTTGGGCCGGCTTCTTTTAATTCTCTACCTTCTTTATAAGATTCATATTTAACAAAGTTATTTTGGAATCTTTGAGCTAAATCAAGAGCTTTCTTTTCCCAGACTGACTTATCTTCATATGTATCTCTTGGATCAAGAATGTGAGTATCAACACCTTTTAAGGTTGTTGGAATTTCGAAATTAAAAATTGGAAGTTTCTTAGTTTGAGCTTTTAAAATTGAACCATTTAAAATTGCATCGATAATTCCACGAGTATCTTTAATAGAGATACGTTTTCCACTACCATTCCAACCAGTATTGACAAGATAAGCTTTTGCTCCACTCATCTTCATCTTCTTGACTAATTCTTCAGCATATTTTGTTGGAGGTAATTCAAGGAATGCTTGACCAAAGCATGCACTAAATGTTGGAGTTGGTTCAGTAATTCCTCTTTCAGTACCAGCAAGTTTAGCAGTGAAACCGCTTAAGAAATAATACTTAGTTTGTTCTGGAGTTAAAATTGAAACTGGAGGTAAAACACCAAATGCATCAGCAGATAAGAAGATAACATTTTTAGCTGCTGGACCATGTGAAATTGGTTTAACAATCTTTTCAATGTGGTCAATTGGATAAGAAACACGTGTATTTTCAGTTACACTCTTATCTGTGAAATCAATTTTACCATTTTCATCAACTGTAACGTTTTCAAGTAAAGCATCTCTACGAATAGCGTTATAAATATCTGGTTCACTTTCTTTATCAAGATTGATAACTTTTGCATAGCAACCACCTTCAAAATTGAAGACACCATTATCATCCCAACCATGTTCATCATCACCAATTAATAAACGTTTTGGATCAGTTGATAAAGTTGTTTTACCAGTTCCGGATAATCCAAAGAAAATAGCAGTGTTTTCACCATTTAAATCAGTATTAGCTGAACAATGCATTGAAGCAATACCTTTTAAAGGTAAGAAGTAGTTCATCATTGAGAACATACCTTTCTTCATTTCACCACCATACCAAGTATTGATAATAACTTGTTCTTTAGAAGTGATATTAAACATAATACAAGTTTCACTATGTAAACCTAATTCTTTATAGTTAGTCAACTTTGCTTTACTTGCGTTATAGACAACAAAATCTGGTTTGAAGTTTTTAAGTTCTTCTTCAGTTGGTCTAATAAACATGTTTTTAACAAAGTGGGCTTGCCAAGCAACCTCGACAATGAAACGAACAGCCATTCTTGTATCTTTATTAGCACCACAGAAACCATCAACAACAAATAAACGTTTGTTTGATAATTCTTTTTGAGCTAAGGCTTTAACAGCTTTCCAAGCTTCTTCGCTTGCTGGATGGTTATCATTTTTATAAGCATCGCTTGTCCACCAAACTGTATTTTTAGAATTTTCATCAACAACAATATACTTATCTTTTGGAGATCTACCAGTATAGACACCAGTCATAACATCAACTGCGCCAAGTTCAGTTAATTTACCTTTTTCATAACCTTGTAAATCTTCCCTCATTTCTTCGTTAAAAAGTTGTTCATATGAGGGATTGTAAACAACTTCTTTGGTATTGGTAATACCATATTTAGTTAAATCTATTGAATTCATAATTCAACCTCCCTAATCCTTCCGAGAGATATTTTATACTTTTTTAATGAAAAGTTAAAAGTATTTACTTTAAAAAAAACCGATTTTTATGAGTTTAGTAAATTAAATGTGTTCGAAAAAATAGAAAGCACATTTTATTTCATATAATCCATATAAAAAGGAAGTAGATTTAACACTACTTCCCTGTACGCATTTTTAATTCACAAAACTTTTTTGTATAGTTTTAAAGCTATTATTGATAATTTTTTTCGATTTCACTAACTTCTTTTTCGATTGAATCTAAAGTTTCATTTAAAGATGCAATATTTTTATTCGCTTCATCAATATTTTTGTTGATTTCTGCTTTTTTCTCTTCATATTCAGTTTCTACTTCATCTATTTTTTTATTAGCATCGTTTAATGTTGTAGTTACCTCACTTATTTTTGTGTTTCCAGCATCAATAATCGTTTTTAAATCTTCGTTTATAAATCGATCTAAGTTTTTAATTACAACATCCATAAATTGATTGAAACTACCAATATCATTTACAGTTGATGAAAAATTTAAATAAATAAAATCAAAGTTACCTAAAAAGCTGAACATATTTGAATATATAGGATAATTAACAACATATCCTTTTGCCTTAGATAAATATTTTTTATAGGTATCATTTAAGTTACTAATGTCTTTTGCATAGGTTTCAACAGTAACTACATAACTTTCTAAATCATATGAATTAAGTTGTTTATCAATTTCGTTTTTGTAGTCATTGTATTGTGTTTTTATACTTTTTGAATCTTTAACAGAAGTAACTGTATCATTAACCTCATCAATATGTTGTTGAGCCAAATTAACTTTAGCTCGATCCATATCAGTTAAATTCTTTTTAGAAAGAGCATCAATTCTAGAAACTAAATCATCATATCTATTAATAATGGTATTAATATCACTATCAAGTTTATCAACGGTTGGCTCGTACGAATTAAAATCATCAAGAGCCTTATCTATTTTGTTAGAAATATCGTTAACATTAGTTTTAATTCCACTAGCCTTTTCATTAATTGAGTCTAAAAAAACGCCAAAGTCACTTAATTCTTGACTATTAACATAAGTAACCAAGTTATTATATTTATTCAATAAATTGTAAAATGGAGCAAAAGTAAAGCTTATAAAGATTGATGCAGCAACAATACTAATTGCTAAACTAGAAAGCTTTTTAGGTAATTTTTTAATGTTTTTAACTTTCTTTCTAAAAATACCATATATAATCCAACCTAAACCACAAGCAAAACCAGGAGCAAAAATGCTTGATATTATGAAAAATATCATATGAACAACAGAATAACCAACTTGTACATATAATTCATCACTAGCAAGTGCAGAATCAATTCCTGATAAATTAACACCTAGATTTTTAGATAAACTTAATAATGTGTCGTTTGCACTATTTATTGATTGAGCAATGTTTAATTTACCAATATCACTAACTGTATAACCAGTAATGCCAATTATTTGGTCTTGAAAATTAACTAGTAAAGCATAAAAACTAAATGTAAAAATAACATACAATACTAAATCAATTGCGCATTTAAATGGGTTTCTAACTAAACCAGCAATAACAAATAGAATAAATATAATAATTAATATAAAATCCATATTTTTCCCCTCTAATTTATTTTATTTTAATATCATTCGCTTTATTAATCAATTATTTGAAATTTTTTATAGCAAAAAAGGAGCGTAGATATATTCCAAAAAATATCCATACCCCAATTGTTAAAAACATACTATCTTTTTCAAAATCTTCTAAATATTTGTTACAAAACACGTTCAAGCTTCCTGACTAAATTATTCGAAAATCTACCTAGGAAGTCGATTGTGGAAATCTTTTACGTTTACTTTGCTTCATATAAAAACCCCCATTACAATCTCAACTTAATTGGGCAAGATTTTGGGGGAAATTTTATGTAAAATGGCGGAGAAAGAGGGGATTGAACCCTCGCACCGGTTTCCCGATCTAACAGTTTAGCAAACTGTCCCCTTCACCACTTGGGTATTTCTCCAGCCTTATTAATATACCATAAAAAACTATTTTTTTACAATTGTTTTATTAATATAATATGGGCA
>DKCJ01000009.1 GCA_002451465.1 Caryophanales bacterium UBA6877 | reverse complement strand
TAACCAAAAAATCTTTAATAAATTCGTCGTATAAAAGTTTATTTATTAATAAGAATATAGTAAAATGTATTCGATTTTCGAAAATTTTTAAGTAGTAATATTTTAGTTATATTAATTCTTAAAAAAGTTCCTAAATCTTTTGAATAAGGGAGAAAAAATATGGGTGTAAAAATTGTTGAAACATCTCTTAGAGATGGACATCAATCTTTGTTTGCAACTCGTATGACAACACCCGAAATATTAAGTGTTGCGAAATATCTCGATAATGCAGGGTTTTATGCAATTGAGATATGGGGTGGTGCCACTTTTGACGCCTGCATGCGTTTTTTAAACGAAGATCCATGGGAAAGGTTACGTGAATGTAAGAAGGTATTGAAGCATACCAAATTACAAATGTTATTTAGAGGACAAAACATTTTAGGATATCACCATTATGCCGATGACGTTGTCGATATGTTTGTTAAAAAATCTATCGAAAATGGTATTGATATTATTCGTGTTTTTGATGCTTTAAATGATGTTAGAAATCTTGAGCAAGCCGTAAAATCAACTAAGAAGTATGGAGGAATTTGTCAAGTTGCTTTAAGTTATACAACTTCACCAGTTCATACTGTTAGTTATTATTGTAAACTTGCTAAGAAAGTTGAAAAAATGGGTGTTGACTCAATTTGTATTAAGGATATGGCTGGTGTTTTACTTCCAAATACTGCATATGAATTAATATCTAAATTGAAGAAAACTGTTAAAGTTCCAATTGAACTTCATAGTCATTGTACTGCTGGAATTTGTGAAATGACTTATTTAAAGGCTATTGAGGCTGGTGTTGATATTATTGATACAGCATTAAGTCCACTTAGCAATGGAACCTCTCAACCTTCAACTCAAGCTTTTAATCACGTTTTAAAAGGAACTATATATGATCCAAAACTTGATGAAGATTGTTTAAATCAAGCTACTCCAGTTTTAACAAAGATTAAAGATAAATATTTAGTAAATGGATTACTTAATCCTAAAGTATTATCAGTTAATCCAAATATTTTAACTTACCAAGTTCCGGGTGGAATGCTTAGTAATTTAATGAATCAATTAAAGAAGCAAAATGCTTTAGATAGATATGATGAAGTTTTAAAAGAAGTTCCACGTGTTAGAAAAGATTTAGGTTATCCACCTCTTGTTACCCCTCTTTCACAAATGGTTGGTACACAAGCTGTTTTAAATGTCTTAACTGGTGAAAGATATAAGATGGTACCTCAAGAAATTAAAGATTATTTACATGGTTTATATGGAAAAGCTCCTGCTCCTATTGATCAAGAAGTTTTACATAAAATTATTGGAAATGATCCAGTTATTACTTGTAGACCAGCTGATAAAATTGCTCCTCAATTTGAGGGATTTAAAGAAAAGTATAAGAATCTTGCAAGAAGCGATGAAGATGTATTATCTTTAGCACTTTTTGAGGGTGTTGCAACTAAATTCCTTGAAGCAAAATATCATTTAAACGAAAACAAAGATGATAATAGCGTAGAGGATTTCAATATTGTTTTCTAGGAGAATAAATGTATGGTATTTACTAAAATTGGACTCGGTGATGCAGCTATTTATTCTTTAGTTGCTATAGTTATGGTTTTTGTTGTTTTACTTATTTTAATCGGAGTTACCTATTTAATCTTTAAATGGTTAAGTTTATTTGATAGAAAAGGTAATAAAGCTCAAAAAGAAGTTAAAAATAATGAAACTGTAATTAAAAATAAAAATGACAAAGTTGAAATTAAAGATGATGATATGATGGTTGCTGTTTTAGTTGCATCTATTGATTATCGTAATGAAATCAAAAAAGATGTGAGAGTTGTTAGTGTTAAAGAAATTAAATAAGGAGAATTTATATGAAAAAATATAATGTTAAAGTTAATGGTAAACTTTATGAAGTTGAACTTGAATCTGTTGAAGATGTAAAAGGTAGTGTTGTTGAAGAAAAGAAAGTTGAAGAAAAACCTGCTGCTAGTCAAAGTCAACCTGTAAATAATGGTAGTGGTAAACAAGTTTTAGCACCAATTGGTGGAAACGTTATTAGAGTTGATGTTAAAGTTGGTGATAAAGTTAAAAAAGGTCAATGCTTACTTGTTATTGAAGCAATGAAACTTGAAAATGAAATTGTTGCTCCTGTTGATGGAACAGTTGTTTCTTTAAATGTTGCTAAAGGCGCTAGTGTAAATACTAAAGATTTATTAGCGGTTATTGGTTAATTTTATGTGGGAGACAATTGTAGAGATTGTCAATGGAATTTTAAGTGAGTCTGGTTTTGCAAGTTTCTTTGTAAATGATGGTTGGAAAAACCTCATTATGATTGCTATTGCCTGTGTTTTATTCTTCTTAGCAATCAAAAAACAATACGAACCATATTTACTTATTCCTATTGCAACTGGTATTCTTCTTGTCAATTTATATCCAGGCATTATGGTTGGATACAATAAAGACACAGGTGAATTTTTAGGAAATCCAGGTTTATTTGATTATTTATATCTTGGTGTTAGATATGAAATTTATCCTTGCTTAATCTTCTTAGGAATTGGTGCGACTACTGATTTCGGTCCATTAATTGCTAATAAGAAAACGATGTTACTTGGTGGTGCTGCGCAAATTGGTATTTTTGCCACATTCTTAGGTGCTATTGGCATATTTGGTATGTCTTATGAAGAAGCGGCATCTATTGGTATTATAGGTGGCGCAGATGGTCCAACAGCTATTTTAGTTACAACAAAACTTGCTCCTGAATTACTTGGTGCTATTGCTGTTGCTGCTTATTCATATATGGCTCTTGTTCCAATTATTCAACCTCCAATTATTAGACTTTTAACTACTAAAAAGGAACGTGCTATTAAAATGGAACAACTTAGACCTGTTTCAAAAAGAGAAAAGATCATGTTCCCAATTATTGTTACAATTATCACTGTTTTAATTGTTCCAGCATGTGCTCCATTAATTGGTATGTTAATGTTTGGTAACTTAATTAAAGAGAGTGGCGTTGTACCAAATCTTGTTCATACTGCTGCTAATTCGTTACTTTATATCGTAACTATTTTACTTGGTGTAAGTGTTGGTGCTACAGCTACTGGTAGTAATTTCTTAACACTTCAAACAATTCAAATCTTTGCTTTAGGTATTTGCGCATTTGCTTTATCTACTGCTGGTGGTGTTTTAGGTGGTAAAGTCATGTGTCTTTTAACTCATGGTAAAGTTAACCCAATGATTGGTGCTGCTGGTGTTAGTGCAGTTCCAATGGCAGCTAGAGTTGTTCAAAAAGAAGGTCAAAGAGTTGATCCTGAAAACTTCTTATTAATGCATGCTATGGGACCAAATGTTGCTGGTGTTATAGGTAGTGCAATTGCCGCTGGTATCTTGCTTACTTTAGCAGGAATCTTGTAATGGATAAAAATAGAAAAGCTATAAGAAGCATCGCAAAAATGGCGATGCTTCTTGCATTATTAATAGTTAGTAGTTATATTTCAATAAATACTGGAGTATTAAAGTTTACTTTACAACTTTTAGTAATCTTTATTATCGGACTTTGTTCTACGATGTTAGAATCGGTAATTATTGTATCTTTATATATTATATTAGGAGTATTAGGTTTACCTATATTTGCTAATTTCGGTGGGGGATTTGCTTATCTACTTAGTCCTACATTTGGATTTGTATATAGTTTCTTAATTGGTGTTATGGTTATGCAAGTCATAAAAAACGCTTTTAGGAAAATCCAAAAATATAAAATTTTAGAATATACATTAATGTGTCTTGCTTGTTTATTTGTTGTCTATCTTATTGGACTTATTCATTTTTATTTCGTTTATAATTATTATCTCGATAAAAGTTCCACATTTGGTAATGCAATAATGCTTACTGTAGTGCCTTATATTCCATTTGATATTTTAAAAATGGTTGTAGCAATAATTACAAAATTAACAATTGATAAAATATATGAACATAAAGTATCTAAAGTTCAATGAAATTGATTCAACAAATTTATATTTAAAAGAAAATTATCAATCGCTTGATAATTGGACAATTGTTGAAGCTAAATATCAAAGTGCTGGTCGAGGAAGATATACTAGAAAGTTTTTAATTGATTATGGAAAAGGTTTAATGGAATCTATTTTATTAAAAGAAGAATTTGCCTTTCAGAATGCGGATTTAATCTCAATTATGATTGGAGCCGCTCTTAGTAAAACTTTAGAAAGTTATGGAGTAAAAAGCTCTATTAAATGGCCAAATGACGTTCTTGTTAATGATAAAAAAATTTCTGGAATATTACTTGAAGGCGTATCTACAAGTAAGATGGAAGCATTGATTTTAGGAATTGGTATTAATATTAATCAAGACACTTTCCCTAAAGAATTAGATCATGCTATTTCATTAAAAATGGTTATTAATAAAGAGACTTCTATAGATAATTTTTCCGATTTATTTAATGGAACTTTTATTAAACTCTATGAATCTTTTAAAAATAATCATGATAAATCATTTATAGATTATTTAAATTCTAAATTAGCTTATAAAAATGAAGAAGTATATGGCGAAGTTAATGGGGAAAAACGAAAAATTAAGATTTTAAAAATTGAAGATGATGGTTGTTTATTAGTTGTAGATAATGAAAAATTAATAAAATTAAGAAGTGGAGAATTATCTTTTCATGGATGCCTTTAATAAGAATATAAATAATGAAAAAAAGAAAATAAGACGTTATAAAAACCCATATCGAACAGGTGAAGATATTGATATGTTAAGAGAAAATAATTATGAGCGAAGCAAGATACGTAATGAATATGGGGATTTAAATATTTGCGATAAAAATATTGATGGCGCATAAAAAAATGATAGGATATACCCATCATTTTTATTTATTTTTTGCAAATTTTAAGAATTGTTTTGTTCTTTCTTGTTTTGGATGTTCAAATAACGTCTTGCTATTACCTTCTTCGACGACATAACCACCTTCAATTAAAATAGTTTTATTTGAGACGTTTTTAGCAAAGTGCATTTCGTGAGTTACAACAACCATTGTCATACCATCTTGAGCAAGTTTTTTCATAACTTCTAATACTTCGCCAACCATCTCTGGATCAAGAGCACTCGTTGGTTCATCAAATAATAAGACATCAGGATTCATACATAAAGATCTAGCAATGGCAATTCTTTGTTTTTGTCCACCAGATAATTCACTAATTTTAGCGTTTGCACGATCTTTCATACCAACTCTTTCTAGATTTTTTAAAGCAATTTCGGTTGCTGCTTCTTTGCTTCTTTTTAAAATTTCTCTTTGAGCAATTGTGCAATTTTTTAATACATTCATGTTGTTAAATAGATTAAATGATTGAAAAACCATACCTATTTTTGCACGAACTAAATTAATATTTACACCTTTCGTTTCTTCTTTAATTTTTCTAATATTTTCTTTATGAATTAATTTCTCTTTATCTAAATTATTTCCTATTAAACCTTTTTTAGCTTTATGATAACGGACGTTTTCACGATGAATTAAATTAGATCTTGATGCGTCTATTCTTTTATCTTTAAAATAAATTGCGCCACTTGTAGGGTTTGTTAAACGGTTTATACAACGAATAAGTGTAGATTTTCCACTGCCAGATGGTCCAATAATACAAATAACATCCCCTTTATAAATATCAAGACTAATATCTTTTAATACTTCAACGTCTTTAAATGTCTTAGAAATATGTTGAATTGAAATAATAGGTTCCATAATTAGTTATCTTGAACTCCTTTCAGTGGTTTTCTAAAATATTTAATTTTAAATATCTTTTTGCCATCTAATTTATTAGTAATAAGTTTAAATATAAGTGTTGCTAAAAGTGTTAAAAGAAGATAAATAGCAGCAATTATAATATAACCTTCAACCATAAAATAATTTTTACTTGTTGCAATAGAAACTGATAAGAAAAGTTCTGTAACACTAATAACGTTTAAAACAGAACTATCTTTAACATTAATAATGTATTCATTAGCTAAAGTTGGTAAGCAATTCCTTAAGGCTTGAGGAAGAATTACTAAAATAAAGCTTTTAAATTTAGACATTCCTAAGCTCTTAGCTGCTTCTTCTTGTCCTTTATCTAAGCCATTTAAACCAGCTTGAATATCTTCTCCCATATATGCGCCAGTATTTAAAATAATAACGATTAAGCCACAAATTAACCATCCATCAAAAATTGGCACACCTGTTAATATTAAATTCCAATTTAAACCAATTGCTGCACAACCAAACTTAAATATCAATGCTTGAACCATCATTGGAGTGCCTCTCAAAACAATTGAATAAATTTTACAAAGACCTTTAATTAGATATTTTAAAGCTTTAACAATATTATAATCATCTTTATGTACTTTAATATTTTTTCCTAAAGCTAATAAAATACCAATTAATAAACCAACTAAACTTCCAACAATTGCTAAAATTAAAGTTGAAATTAAACCATTTAAGAATGTAGTCCAATAATTCTTTAATAAGTAACTTATTTTAGAAAGAGTATTCATTACAACAGGATTTTCACTTCGATGAAGAGCTTCTTCCATGAGGCTTTCTCTTGTAGATTTATCGATTTTATTCAAGGCATTATTTATTTTATCTTGCAATTCAGTATCACCTTTTTTAATACCGATTGAAACACCTAATTCACTAGCTCTTTCACCTAATATTTCTTGAGAAATTCTTACAACTGCTAAATTTGAATTACTACCAACAATTGATTTAGCAACTGGAAGTTCGGCAGTCATACCAAATATTGCTCCGCTTGAAACTTCAATAGCAGCATTTGGAAAATTAGTAACAGGCTTACTATGGACAGCACCAAACTTAGAGACAAATATATCAATTAAATCATCAGTAACAGTGCTAATTTGTGAAACAAGACTTTTTCCTTTTATAAAAGAGGCAAATTCACTTTCAGTTAAGATTCCATCTTTTGCATTACTTTTTGCAACAACTAATGCAAGTTCGCTTCGATAATATTCATTAGTAAAATCTATTGAAAGTCTTCTCTCTTCGGTATCAGTCATACCAGCAATTACGGCATTTATTTCACCACTTTGTAACGAAGGAATAAGCGAATCCCAATCCATCTTTTTAATAACTACTTGCATGTTTTGATATTCACCAATTAGTTTTGCAATTTGAATATCATATCCATCAGCAAATTGATTTGCCTTTCCATCGATTGGAAGAGTATATTGATTAGCATTTGTTTCTGTCCAATTAAATGGAGCATAGTCGCATTCAAGACCAACAATTAATTGAGTTTTTTCTCCTTGATTGTTTAAAGAAGTTTCATTTTTCTCATTATTTGAATTACAACAAGTTAAAAACAATATTGAGAAGAATGAGATAAACAAATAAAGTAACTTTTTAAACTTTTTCATCTTAAAATTCTCCTAATAAATAAGAAAGAGGTTGCACGCTATCGTGCAACCTCTATTAATTTTAAGAAGAGCAAAATAGCGCCAAGTTTCCTTTTTTTGAAACAAGAGTGTATAAACTGTTAGTAAATACCCCAATCAATTAAATTGCCATTTAACGATTTCGGCTACCTTACCTTTCCTTAATTTCTTTGAATGCCTTCTCCGTTAAGTACTCTTTTGTGTAGCTCCTCTATCCTTTTATAAAATATATAACTTTTATTAAAAAATACAAACATTTTTTTATAATTTTTTTAATATTTTAAAAAATAATTTAAAAAAGTAAATTTCATGTAATAATATAGTCATGAAAATAAATTTATTAATGTGTGGAAATAGTAAAATATTTGATGGGTTATTACTTGAGATTTTGTCATATATTAAATATAACAAAGAAGAAACGGATTTATATTTAATAACAATGGATTTAAGAGAAATTAACAAGAATTTTACACCAATTAGTGAAGAACAAAAGACTTTTTTGGAGAAGATTTTAAAAAGAGGCAACGATAAAAATAAAATATATTTAATTGATATGAAGGATGTTTTTCTTAAAGAAATGGAAAATTCACCTAATATGGCAAATTTTTATACACCATATACTATGCTTAGACTTTTTGCTGATTATCTTCCTAATACTCTTGATAAGATTTTATATTTAGATTGTGACTTAATGTTTTTAGGTAAAATAGATGATTTATATAATACAAATATTGATAATTATGAATATGGTGCCGTAAAAGATGTACTTGGCGAATATTTTATTGGTGCAGATTATCAAAATGCAGGAGTTATTCTTTTTAATTTAAAAAAATGTCGAGAAACTGGTTTATTTAAAAAAGCACGTTTATTATGTAAAACAAAAAAGATGGCTTTTTTAGATCAGGATGCATTAAATCATTCAGTAATAGAAAAATATTTTTTACCATATATTTATAATGTTCAAAGAAATATGAAAAAAGGAACAATAATCAAACACTTTTGTAAAACAATAAGATGGTTTCCTTTTTATCACACAAAAAATATTAAATCATGGCAAATTGATGAAGTTCATAAATCATTAAAAATTTTTTGTTTTGATGATATTTATGATGAATATAAAAAATTAAAGAAAGAAGAGCCTAACGTTTTTTAATTTTACTCCATAATATTGTTGTTATGGTTGCGGGTATACCAATTATAAATAGTATCCAAACATTTAAATTAGCTAAAACTAAAACACTTAAATAAATTGAGGTAATAAGAGTCCATATTAAAATTGTTACTAAAAAATATGTAAATTTACTTTTGCCCCAAATTCCATTAAAAACAATTATAACAATTGTTGAAAATGGAACAGCCCAAATAAACGATAACCAAGCATTAATATTTAAGAACACATTATAAAAAACATAGATAATCGTCGCAATTGTCCAAATAGTGACAAATGATAAAAGAGTAACAATTAATTTATTTATTTTGTTTTCTTTAGGATCGTTTATTGGTTTTATTTGAGTTATATTTTCATTTACTAATTGATCTAAAGTAATTCCATAAAAATTACAAATCTCCATAAGATTTTCAATTGATGGTAGGGCATCTCCATGTTCCCATTTAGAAATGGCTTTATCCGAATAATTTAATTTGGTCGCTAATTCAGCTTGTGTCAATTTTTGCTTTTTTCTTAATTCAGTTAGGTTTTTACCAATCAATTTTTTAATCTCGTTCATATTTTTATTCTACTATATATAATATTAACTTCAATATTATTTATGAGAATTATTGTTTTTTAAAATTGACTATTAAGTCAATAAAATATTTATTTTTTAATAAAAATAGTGATTTAATCATTATTTTTTGTATTACATAATATAAAAATTATCTTATAAAAATCATCTCTCTTAAAATTAGAGTTTATTTTCTCTTTTATTTATAGTGAGTAAAATTTTAATCACTAATAATTTTTATTAAGTTAAAGGATAATTACTCTAGGAGAAAAGAGAATGAAATTTCCAAAGACTATTTATTATAGCGACGAAGTAAATGATGAATTTAGTGGATTTAAAGTTCGTGATTATAAACTTAGTGAAAACTATGTTTATATTCATAACAATGTAATTTATAAGTTTTTTGCATTTATTGTTTATCGAATTATTATGATTCCATATGCGTTCTTTTATTTAAAACTAAAATATCGCTTCAAAATACACAACCGAAAAATATTAAAGAAGTTTAAAAATTCTGGATATTTTCTATATGGAAATCATACAAATATTCCTGCTGATGCATATATTCCAAATATGATTTCGTTCCCAAAAAGAAATTATGTAATTGTTAATAGCCAAAATTTTGCTATTCGTGGGACAAGGACTTTTTTAGCGATGTGTGGAGGAATTCCTATTGCAGATTCTTTTAAAGGTTTTAAAAACTTTATTGAAGCAATAGAAAAAAGATCGGTCAATAAAAACTCAATTACGATTTATCCAGAAGCTCATGTTTGGCCATTTTACACAAAAATAAGGCCATTTAAATCAACTTCATTTAAATATCCAATTCAGTTTAACGAGCCATCATTTTCTTTTACTATAACTTATCAAAAAAGAAAATATTCAAAAAAACCTAGAATAGTTGTTTATCTTGATGGTCCATTTTATGCAAATTATGACTTAAGCCCAAAAGAGAGAAAAGAAGATTTAAGGAATAGAATATATAACAAAATGGTAGAAAGAAGTAAAAATAACAATATTGAATTAATTAAATATATTAAAAAGGAGTCTAATTTATGAACTACGATTTAACTAAGTTAACTTTGATTTATAGTTTGTTTGGTTTTTTAATTTTAATAGGAGTATGTTTAATACTTTATTTACCAAGATTAATTGCTTGGTTTGCCCCATTAAAAAAACAAAAACATTTTATTAATGATAAAAAGAATAGATTTGCTATTTTAGTGCCAGCAAGAAACGAATCGAAAGTAATTGAAGGCCTTTTAGATGATTTAAAAAATCAAACTTATGATCATGATTTTTATGATGTTCATGTTATTGTAAAAGATAAAAATGATAAGACAATTGAAATCGCTAAAAAATATCGAAATACTATCGTTCATATTGTTGAATCTCAAAAATGTAAAGGCGATGCATTAAACAATGCAATTCATGATATTTTTAAAGTTTATGGTAGAAAATATTATGATGCCTATCTTGTTATGGATGCTGATTGTTGGATGGATAAAAATTGTTTAAAAGAACTTAATAATGCCTTTAAAAGTGGAAGACAAGTTATTCAATGTAAAAAACTTGTTAAAAATTATTATATGGAAAATAAAAAAATATCCTTACAAGCTGCCTGCAATGGAATAATTTGGACATTAATTGATGAGATGGGTAATAGATTTAAATCAGATCACAATATAACTGCGATGACGATTGGAACAGGTATTTGTTTTAGAAATGATGTTATTAATAAAATTGATGGATGGCCTTATAATCAAACTTTAACTGAAGATATTGAATTTATGTTTGATGCGTGTTTAAGAGATTTTACAACATATTATTGTTCTTATGCAAAAATATATATGGAAGAAGCTCCAACATTAGAAGACACAAATAAAAGAAGAAATAGATGGATGAATGGCGTTTGTTCATCAAAAAGAATATATAATCGTCGATTAAGTGATGAGTGTATTACTTTAAAAGAAAAAATAAATAGATATTATTGTAAAGCCTTGTGGATTGTTTATTGGCTTATTGGTTTATCGGTTGTTTATTTTATTTTAAATGCCTTAATAAGTGTTTATTTATTAATTATTTTAAGTGACCTTGTATGGTTTTCTTTACTAAATTGTTTAGTTAGTTTTGGAATTATTTTCCTTAGTTTCTTTTTAATGACATTATGTGCCATGATAATTGATAACAAAAATATAAAACTAAAATGGTACAACAAATTATTACTTTTATTTACACACCCATTCTTTTATATGGGATATATTAAGATTGTATTCAAAGCATTGTTCTTAAGAAAAAATAAAGGTTGGGAAGTTATTCAAAGAATTGAGGACGTCAAAAAATGATGAAAAAATTTATGGGAGATAGAGCTCCTGTTATTAAAAAAATAAATGAACTTGAAAAGAAAGGTGAATTTAGCACACATATTGATCCAATTCATTATGAATCTATTATTCCTGTTACTGAAAAATTTCCTTATATTAAAAAAACACTAAAATTAAAGATGAAATTTTGGTTTTTAGATAATTTTATAGTAAAACCATATTCTTTTTATGAAAATAATTTTGTTATGAAAACAAAAGTATATGGAAGAGAAAATTTAAAAGGAATTAAAAATGCGATAGTAACATGTAACCATGTTTATATGTTTGATTGTTTATGTTGTAAAAAAGCTTTGAAAGGTCATAAATTAAGAATAACTGCTGGTTGGTTTAATAATATGAATTCTTTTCTTGGTGAATTAATGAGAGCTGATGGAATGATGCCAATTCCTAAAGACGTAGGTGCTTTAAGAAAATTTAATGAAGCTTTATCTATTTTATTAAAGAAAAATAACTATATATTATTTTATCCTGAAACAGCTGAATGGTGGATGTATGAAAAACCTCGTCCATTTGCTAAAGGAGCATTTTATTATGCATCTTTAAATAATGTACCTGTTATTCCTTTATTTATTTGTTTTAAAGATAATAAGAAGGCTTCTGATAAAAATTTTAATATTAAACAATTTAATATCTTTATTTTAAAACCTATTTATCCAAAAAAAGAATTAGGTGTTAAAGAAAATACTGAATACTTAAAAAACGCAGCTTATGAAGAATGTGTTGAGCAATACGAAAATTTTTATCATAAAAAGCTAGAATTCTTAAAATAAGCATTTTTATATATATTTTTTATAGATATATTGATTTTTTAGAATATCTTATTTATAATAATTATCAATAAGGAGGCACTTATGCAAAGAGAAACTTCTCAAAGGAGAGTTATTTTAAATGAAATGCATATGTTAGGTCACGCTAAAAAAAGCGAATTTATAAAGCATATTCAAAGTAAATATCCTGGGTTTAATCTTGCAACAATTTATCGAAATTTAGAGTCTTTATGTAATGATAATTTATTAAGAAAAGTATCTTCTAATCTTGATGAAGATATTTATGAAGATACAACAAAAGAATTACATGATCACTTTATTTGTTTAAATTGTGGAAAGATTATCGATATTAAAAATAAATCTTGTTTAGATTCGTTTCTTGATGATAGTGGAAACCTTATTAAATCAAAATCCATTACATATTATGGAATATGTAAAGATTGTTTAAAAAAGCAAAAGGATTTATAGCTTTGTATAGGAGGGTTTTATATGAAAAGATACAGATGCTTAATTTGTGGTATTGAATTTGAAAGTGATGAGGAGAATCCAGTTTGCCCTGTTTGCGGAGCAAGTGGTGCTGATGTTGTTTTAATTGAAGATGAAACTAAAGAGGAAAATAAAAATGGAAAATAAATATAAAGGAACTCAAACTGAAAAGAATTTATGGACTGCTTTTGCTGGAGAGTCACAAGCAAGAAATAAATATACATATTTTGCAAGTGTTGCTAAAAAAGAAGGCTATGAACAAATTAAGGCAATTTTTGAAGAAACTGCCGCTAATGAAAAAGAACATGCTGAACTTTGGTTTAAAGAACTTGGACAAGTTGGCGATACTAAAGAAAATTTAAAAGCCGCTGCAGCTGGTGAACACTATGAATGGACCACTATGTATAAAGAGTTTGCTGAAACTGCTGAAAAAGAAGGTTTTAAAGAACTTGCTGCTAAATTTAGAATGGTTGCCGAAGTTGAAGCAAATCATGAAAAACGTTATCTTAAATTATTAGAAAACGTTGAACTCATGAAAGTTTTCACTAAAGATACTGATATTACAATTTGGAAATGCAGAAATTGTGGATATATCTATGTTGGTAAATCTGCTCCAAGCGTTTGTCCATGTTGTAAACATCCACAAAGTTTCTTTGAAGTCGAAGCTAATAATTATTAATATAAATCTCATATTAAATAACTTAAAAAGGGTGTTAAAGCGCCCTTTTTATATGTGATTTTTATCAAATTGATTAACATTCAATTTTTGATTTATTATAATAATTAAAGGAGAATTTATTATGTTAATTGATATATTAAGAAAAGAAAATATGTTAGCTCTTAAAAATCATGATCAAAGTAAAAGAGCAGTATTAGGTGTTGTTATTAATAAATATATGGTTGCTGGATATGAGGCAAAAGCTAAAGGAAAAGAAATTGGTGATGCTGAATTAGTAGCAATTATAAATAAAACCTTAAAAGAACTCGAAGATGAGAAAAATGGATATCTTGAAGCTAATAAGGAAGAAGAAGTTAATAACATCAATCATCAAATTGATGTTATAAAAGGTTATCTTCCAAAAATGATGTCTGAAGAAGAAATTAAAAATATCATCAACTCTTTAGAAGATAAATCTGTACCAAGTGTTATGAAATATTTTAAAACTAATTATGCTGGTAAAGTTGATATGGGACTTGTTAATAAGATTTTAAGAAGTCTTTAAGAAATTGGTCCTTGTTTAAAGCTTAATTAATTCGTATAATTATATTCGCTATTATTTTAGCGAATATTTTTGGGGGTATAGTTTAATGGTAGAGCAACGGTCTCCAAAACCGCTGATGAGAGTTCGATTCTTTCTACCCCCGCCATTATGAAAGCATTAGTTTGATACAGTAAAATGTATTGAACTTTTTTATTTTTAGGTGAGTTCAATTTCTACCGTTGGCTCGAACTTCCGAACTTTGATACATTAGTAAAAAATTCATGGAGGCTTTGCGGCTCTTTTTATATAAGAATTTATAGATTTGAAACATCAATAAATTGAACGAAAATATAAGAAAGATAATAAAAGAAATATTTATAAACAATTATAAATGTTATGGGTATAGAAGAATCAAAAACGCTCTTAAAAACATCTATAAAATTAATATTTCAGAAAAAGGTAGTTATTAGGCTAATGAAACAAAATGGTTTGAAAGTTTACGTTTATAAATCGCGTTTAAAATATTCATCTTACAAAGGTGAAATATTGCCAGAGGTCGAAAACACAGTTAATAGAAAATTTATTATTTGTAAACCTCACAAACAAGCGTTAACTGATATAACCGAATTCGCGTTAAAAGATGGAAAAGTATATCTATCCCCTCTGATAGATTGCTTTGATGGAGTTCAAATAAATTTATTGGTAAGTCTCCAAACAAAGAACTAACTAATACAATGCTAAAAAATGCACACCTTATTGTTGGAAAATCTAATTTACTAATACATAACGATAGAGGTTCCCATTATAGGCACGATCCTTGGATATTTCTTATGAATTAATATGCTTATAAAAAATTGATGTCAAAGAAGGGATGTTCTCCAGACAATTCAATGTGCGAGGGATTCTTTTGAATAATAAAAAAAGAATTCTTTTATCCAAGAGATTAGAAAGATACAACATCCGATGAATTTATTATTGAACTGAACAAATATCTAGAATGGTTCAAAAATAAGCGAATAAAGAAAAGATTAAGTTATTTATCTCTAAAGGATTTTATGCTAAATTATCGACAAATATAGTCTAAAAAATATCTGTACTTCCTTTCCTAAATTATTATTCTGCCAAATACAAGTTATTTTTAAAAATGAATTTAGTTTAATAATTACCAACAAAGAAACATAAATATAACTGGAAATTGTTTTTTTCTTTATTTTGACATATAATAGTGGCAAATATTGACACATGTGTCAAAAAATGGTGGTTATATGGAAATTAAAAGAGATAAATACTTAAATGATTTAATAATTAGAAAAAATAATGGATTAGTAAAAATTATTACTGGAATAAGAAGAAGTGGGAAGTCTTATCTTTTGAATAATCTTTTCTATGATTATTTGCTTAAATGTGGAGTGAATGATGATCATATTATAAAATTTGCCTTTGATTCTGCTGATGATTTGGATTTAATTGGTGAAGATTTTATTGAACTTGAAAAAAACGAACAAAAAGTTAATCCTAAAAAATTTTTAACTTATATTAAATCAAAAATTTTAGATGGCGAAACATATTATTTATTGTTGGATGAGGTTCAAAATCTTGGATCTTTTGAAAGTGTTTTGAATGGGTATTTAAGAGAAAAAAATATTGATATATATGTAACGGGTTCTAATTCTAAATTTTTATCAAGTGATATTGTTACAGAATTCGAAGGTCGTGGTGATGAAATTCATATTTTGCCATTATCATTTAGTGAATATATTTCAATATTTGATGGTTCAAAGGATGAAGCATATGAACAATATTCCATGTTTGGAGGATTGCCTCTTGTTGCATTAATGAGCAATAATGAACAAAAAAGTAAATACTTGATTACTCAATTAGAGAAAGTGTATTTAAAAGATATTATTACACGTAATGGTTTGAAAGTTGATTCTAATATAAGAGAGTTATTAGATGTAATTGCTTCAGATATATCATCATATACTAACCCAACTAAGTTAGAAGATTCATTTAGAAGTGTAAAGAAGGTTTCTATTGCAAGATCGACTATAGAAACATATATCAACTACTTTATTGATTCGTATTTAATTTCGAAGTCAATTAAATACAACATAAAAGGGAAAAAATACATTTATACTCCATATAAATTATATTTTGAGGATATTGGTTTAAGAAATGCAAAACTTGAGTTTCGACAAATAGAACCAACTCATATTATGGAAAACATAATTTATAATGAGCTTAGATATAGAGGCTTTAATGTTGATGTTGGTGTAGTAGAATCAAGAGAAAGAGAAAATGGCAAAGAATTAAGAAAGTATTATGAAATTGATTTTGTTGCCACATTAGGTAGTAAAAAATATTATATTCAATCCGCTTATGATATTCCTAACCAAGATAAATGGTTACAAGAAACAAAATCATTTGATAAAATAACTGATTCTTTTAAAAAGATTATTATTGTTAGAAATCCAATTGTTCCAAGGCAGAGTGAAAAAGGGTATTTAATAATAAGTTTATTTGATTTTTTACTTAATCAAAATAGCTTAGAGTTATAAAAAGTTTTATGTGGAAAATTAATTACGATTATTTTAATAACATTGCTAGTAATTGATGCTACTGTTACATCTTTTAACTTTAGCGATGGTTATTAAAACGCGGATAAAATGTAATTATTTTACGCTAAAAATTGTAATTGGGACAACTTAGAAATATACTCAACTCAATTATTAACGTGATGAGATCAGTTACTTTTTTATTTTATATCGTGCAGCAATTGGATATTTTGAGTTTTTAGGTTATTAGCGCAAAATAAGTACTAAAAAAGGAGATAAGAATCTAAGTTAAGATTCTTATCTCCTTTTTATAATTATTTATAGTAATAAAAATTGATTAGATTTTATAAAGCAAAATCAACAGCGTTTTGATAATCTGTTTTATTATTGTAAATAAGAACGAATGGGAAAGAGACGATTGAAAGGAAAATTGAAACTATAAGCGCCAATATAAAGACACATGCACCTAAAATAAAGCCTATTATAGCAAAAATAAGTTTAACAGTAATTAACCAAATTATACCATCTAAATCTAAACTGAAAATTAAACCTGGCCACCTTATTGTTAACTTTGAAAAAGTTGCGAAAAAATTGAGTATATAAGAACAAGACACTAAACAATAAAGTAAACTGAAGAACGCATAACCAGATAATAGAGCAAAGATCCATGAATAAGAAGGACTAACAGCAGTACGTGCTTCTTCGTTAATTAATAATATTAATAAAGTAATTATAAATGCAAGAATTCCTGCAACGGTAGCCCATACAAACGATCTTTTTTTAACTCTAGCAACTTTTCTAGCCATTTTATCTGCTAATCTTTTATTTCTTTCATCTTCTAGAGTTTCTAAACATTCTTTATGATAAAAAGCCTGCCTATATGTAGCGCATCTACCACGAAGAGCAGGTGTAACTTCTACATCTTGCATAACCAAGTCATCGTTATCAAGTATTGGCTTATTACAATACTCACAATAGTGAGTTTCTTTAGGTTGAACAATTACTGTTGGAGTTTCCTCTTTTGAAGATGGTTTTTTATTTTCTTCTACACTTTCATTATCGTTTATTAAGCAATCAACTGTACAATCAAAGATTTTTGCTAATTCTTTTAATGTTGCAATGTCAGGTTCGTTTTCATCGCGTTCCCATTTACTAATTGTTTGAAAAGCAACATGCAGTTCATCAGCTAACTCCTTTTGCGTTATTCCTTTCTGATTTCTTAGACTTTTGATTTTTTCACCAATTTTCATAATTTTTTCCTCCTTCAATATTCTAACTTTATTAGCGAATAAATAGCATAACTAATAGCGAGAAAAATTCACTTTAAACGGGAATTACACAATTTTTAAACAAAATTATGTGGTTTTTGACATTTTATCACTAAAGCAGAAGAAGCATTTTAAAAAAACAAAGTATTATACTTGTTGTTTCTGAAAATCGAAAAACCAATACTTATGGCTTATATCCACAAACAAATGTAAATGATGCTGCGACAATTAATGCATTAAGCACAATGACCACTCCTAAGTCAAATGGTTGGTTTTTATATAATAATGAATATTATTCAAAATTAGTAGCTAAACTAGATGCTAAAGATTATAAGTTTGATAATAGAACAACTATTATTAATGGAGTAACGTATTGGTTTAAATGTGAACTTATTACTTGGAATGTTTTAAGTAATAAAAAGGGCGAATATTTTATTTTACTTCTATATTATTGAATGCTTATTACTATGATGTTGATAGTAACAATTATAAAGATAGCGATATTCGCACATGGTTAAATAATGATTTTTATAATACTGCCTTCACTTTAGGAAATGAATATATTCAAACAACAACAGTTGATAATTCTAGTTTGACTACGCATTATGCAAGTAATCCATATGCATGTGAGAATACTTAAGAATGCCTTTTTACCTAGTTATAAAGATTACACAAACAGTGCATATGGTTTTGGTGTAAAACCTATTGACGATGACAAAGCTAAAGAATGTAAACCTACTGATTATGCAAGAGTTAATGGGGTCTTTTGTTATCATGGATCTGCTTATTTATACAAATGGTTGTTATTGGACTCGTTCCCCATATGATTCTTCCGCTTCTGATGTATCAATTGTTTATAGTAATGGTGTTCTTGCTTGGAGCATGGTAGCTAATGATTCTTCTTGTAGTGTGCGCCTTGCCTTTCAATCAAAATTTAATTGTTTATAAAACTATAAATTAATTTTTAAGGTTATTAATAAACTCGATATGAGTATCGAACAATTTATTAATAACCTTTTTTAAAAACTTTTATTTACAAATTAATAGATTTTTTAATTTTATAGTTTTAAAACTATAAAGATAAATATTCATAAAATTTATTATAAATTAAACTTTTAGTGTTATATTTTTTAATAATGCAACTATTAGTTGACAAATTGAAAGTTGTGGATTGATGTTTAGCAATTACTTAATGTGTTAAAATAATGTCAGTTAAAAAAGGAGTTTTGAAAATGAAATTTGCAGATAAACTAATCTCTTTAAGAAAGAAAGAAGGTTGGTCACAAGAAGATCTAGCCAACAAGATGAATGTTGCTCGACAATCGGTTTCAAAGTGGGAAGGTGGACAATCTATTCCAGATCTTGAAAAAATTGTCTTTTTATCTAATTTATTTGGTGTAACTACTGATTATTTATTAAAAGATGAGATTGATAGTGTAGAAAGTTATGAAATAAATAATAAAGAATCATTAAAAAAGCCTTTAACAATTGATGAAGTAAATAATTTCCTTATTATCAAGAATAAAACATCTAAAACTATAGGTTTTGCAGCTCTTTTATGTATTTTATCGCCAATTGTTCTTTTTATTTTAATTGCTTTAAATGAATCAATGCCAAACTTTTTAAGTGAAGACATTGCAGCTGGTATTGGATTTATTGTTCTTTTATTTTTTGTAATAATTGCTGCAATTATTTTTATATTAAGTGGCAATAAAACAAGTCCATTTGATTATATTTCAAAAGGAAATTTCTTTATTAATGAATCAATTGTTTCATTAATAAAAAAGCGTAAAGAAGAATATTCAAATACACATAAATATTTATTAATAGCTGGTACTATTTTATTTATTTTCTCTTTGGTTCCAATTTTTATTGGCGCAATGATTGATTCAAATAATATTATTCTTATGACAACTATGCTTTCACTTATGTTTTTCTTTGCTGGACTTGGAACTATATGTTTTATAAGAACTGGTATTGTTTGGGCAAGCTTTGAAAAGCTTTTAAAATAATATATTAAATAAATAACCATTTATTAAAAATAAGTGGTTTTATATATAAAATTTTAAAAAATATAGAAGAAAAGTTGTAATTAAAAAAAGTCTTGGTGAACAAGACTTTTTTAATTGATTTAATCGAACTTTATTTAATATATTTTGCGTCTCCTACAGAACCAAATTCTATAGAAGCAGTTAAAACGATTTCTTTAACACCTTTTTTAATTAAAGGAACGATATCTTTTAATTCATTAACATTAAGTTTGTTATTTTGTAACTCATTGATATATTTTTGTAAATAGTATCTATATTCAAATGACTCTGGTTTTTCCATTAATAAATCATATATTTTACTTGATTTAATTTTTTCTGGGTTATTATAGAAGAATTCTCTAATATTTCTTGTGATCGCTAATCTTATATCAGTATCAATATTTATTTTACTAATGCCAGATGGTATGACTTCTTTTAGTTGTTCTAGTGGAATGCCATGTCCTTTAACGTTTCCGCCAAGTTTATTAATTTCATTAACAATATATTGTGGAACCATGCTTGAGCCATGACTTACTAATGTTCCATCAATTTCGGCATGCCTCAAGTTTTCCATACTCGCTATAACAATTTCTTTTCTTAAAACAACATTGTCTCCTTTAACGGCGCCATGTTTAGTTCCATAACTTAATGCTAAAGAATCGCATTTTGTTTTTTTAAAGAAGTCTACAACTAATAGTGGGTTTGTATATGTTGAATTTGACGCAAATACATGGTCTTCAACTCCAGCTAAAACTCCTAATTCAGCTTCAACACTTACTCCTCGTTTATGTGCATAATTAACTACTTTTTTGGTTAATTTGACATTTTCTTCATATGGAAGAGAACTTCCATCAATCATGACACTATTAAAACCCGCATCAATAGCGGCTTTACAAGATTCAAAACTTCTACCATGATCTAAATGTAGTGCAATAGGGATCGGGCTTTTAATTGCTTTTTCCTTAACAAACTTAGCAATTCTTTTAGCTCCAAGTTTCTTTTCGGCAAGTGTTCCATTTAAAAAATCACTTCTTCCCCCAATATAGGCTAATCCTGGTTCTGCAACTTGAATAATGGCAGCACTTCTAATTTCTTCACACGCTTCAATAATTGCTTCGGCTTGGCATGGCATATTGACATTAAATGCACCATGAGCAATTTTGTTGTCTCTAGCGTATTTAAGAATATTTTTTGTTGTTAAATAAGACATACTTATCTCCTTTAAAGTTTTGTATAAAATAAATTTATAAAAATTTACAAAAATTCATATTACTTAATAATCTTTAATATTTATTAATTAAGTAAAAGAATATTGTTAATTATGTTGTATGAATTAATAATAATTATCCCAAAAATTGTTAAGATATATACATATAAAATGGCTTTTTCTGATATCTTTTTATTTAAATAAGATCCTAATAATGAACCAATTATTGCAATTGGTAATAAGCATAAAAGCATACTCCAATCCATATTTGAATTAAATAAAGATCCATTAATAATGGTTGTAATTATTTTAGATGATTGCGAAAAGACAATAACAACTAATGAGTTAATAGCGGCTTGTTTCATGTTCATTGCAAAGAAAAAACATAAAACAGCTACGTTAATTGGTCCTCCGCCAATTCCTAAAAAAGAAGAAATTATTCCTAAAATAACCCCTATTAATGATGTACTAATATAACTTTTAATATTTAATATAAGACCTTTCTTTTTTAAAAAAAGCATATAAAAAATAACGAAAATTAATAAGAGAATTAGTAATGCAGATTGAATAATAATTAACCAATTTTTGTTTGAAATATTTTTAACGAAGTCAAATAAAAAATTTCCAACAACACCACCAATTATTGAACCAATTCCTAGAAAAATTGATGATTTATAGTTGTCGATTTTTTGTTTAGTTATAATGCTTTTAATAACACTTGTAAGAGCAACAGCTAAAACGCAAAAGGAACTTAAAAAATTTGCAATATTTGCATTATCATAATAATTAAACGCATCTAGAGCAGGGCGAATAATAACGCCACCCCCAATACCTGCTAAACTGCCAATTGTAGCAGCAAGCATTACGATTAAAGAAAATATAAAATAGTACATATTAAAAAAGATATCACAAAAATTGAGAGGGAAAACCCTCTCAATAAACATTTTAAATTATTTTTTTCCTAAAACTGTATTGCAGGCTTCGACTAAATAGCTAAAGACATTAGCTTTTTCAGCAGTAATATTTTTATCAACTTTTTCGTTGCTTAATTTACCTTGTCTAATGTTTTCGGTATATTTTAACATTTTGCCATTGTTATATAATTCAAGTTGTTGTTCGGCATTTAACCAAATAGCAATATCAGTATTCATTGTTGAAGCACTAACTTGTCCACCAGTTCCTTTTTCAACATCTTTGCAGGTTTCTTCTGGATTATCGTGTCTATAGTTCATACCACCAACTAAACCAACCATGAATTTTTTAAATGTTTCTTCATTCTTTTCCAACCATTTAGTGTTAACGGCATAAGTGGAAGGTTGATAAGATTCGCTTAAGTGAGTTGAAGTTTTAGCAACTGTTTTATAATTACTGGTTTGTTTTTCAAGGGCAGTAGCAACTGGAGCGAATGCGACAGCATAATCATATTTTCCACCTGCCATAGTAGTTGTTAAGTTAGCATTTAAAACATCAGCTAAATAAATTTCGTCATCAGCCTCATATGAAGTTAAATTTTCAGGTAAATTCTTACCCTCTTTATCTTTATACCAAACTTTATCACCATCTTTAAGCTTAGCATTAATAGCTGGAATTAAAGATGTTGTAAACCATTGATATGGGTTTGTTGTGAAATCCAATGCAACTGTACTATTTTTTAAAGCAGCACCAATTTCTTCTAATGAAGATTTAATTGTGAGGTCTTTACCTTTTCCTTTAGTAGTAGCAATTAAACGATCATCGTCGGTTAAATTGTCTAAAGCAGCAATTTTAATTTCTTGGTTGGTAGTGAAGTAATTCCAAGCAACACCTCCGCCCATAAATGATACATCAAGGTCACCAGAAACAACTTTAGTAGCTAATGCTGGACCGCCACCAACTTCAATTTGAACATTAACACCAGCTTTTTTAAAATAATCCCTATAGAATGCAGAGTAACCAGCTCCTGCGCCTAAATTGGCGTGTAAACCAAGTTTAACAGTTGGTAATGGTTCATCTCCTCCGCCTTCTTGTTTGTCGTTTCCGCAACTTACTAATGCACTTGCTAATAAGCTAGTTGCACATAAAGCGGCAAATAATTTAATTTTTTTCATAAATTCTCCTTTTCTTTAAATTATTTTTATATTTAACAAATAAATTTGTTAGTTCCATTTTAATGTATCGCGCTATTAAGATACATCTTATAAACAACATCCCAAATATAATTACGATATTCTTGGAATTTAGGATCGAGTTTTGTAGCTTGAGTTCGAGGATAAGGTAAATCAATATTTATAATTTCTTTCACTTGTCCAGGTCTAGCACTCATGATAATTACTCTAGAGGCTAATAAGACACATTCATCAACATCGTGCGTTATAAAGAAACAAGTTTTTCTTTCTTTTTCCCAAGTTCTTAATAAGTCTTCCTGAAGTTGTGATCTAGTTTGGGCATCTAAAGCTCCAAATGGTTCATCTAGAAGAAGAACCTCACTATTTAAAGCGTATCCTCTAGCAATAGCTACACGTTGTTTCATACCACCAGATAGTTCTTTTGGATATTTGTTTTCAAATCCATTCAATTGAACCATATTTATATATTTTTGTGTAATAGCTTCTCGTTCAACTTTATTATAGTGAACTCTTTTTGTTGCTTGACGTGTTTTACCATTTTTATCAACAATCATCGCTGGTTCCATTTCTTTTGTAATTTTGTTTTTCTTAAAAACGGGAACTTCATGTTTAATAAATTTAGTTGAATACATTACATTTTTCTTTACTGTTAACCATGGAAATAAGGCATATTGTTGGAAAATAACGCCTCTATCAGGGCCAGGACCTAAAATAGGTCTTCCATGAATTGTGGCTTTTCCTTCGCTAGGCTGTTCAAGACCTGCAATTATATTTAATAAAGTGGTTTTTCCGCATCCACTAGGACCAACAACACAAATAAATTCATTCTTTTTAATTTCTAAATTAACACCATTTAAAGCAATTACATTTTCTCCATTTTGAACTGGATAAATCTTTTTGACGTTATCTATTTTAATTACTACATTATTATTACTCATAAAGTTACCTCACTTTATTTCCATCTTGTTAAACGCTTTTCGGCAAAGAGTAATATTTTATCAAGTAAAATACCAACTATACCAAGAACAATAATACCCATTATTGCTCCATCCATTTCAAGGTTACTGCCTTGGGTTTGAATATATGCACCAAGTCCAAAAGTTGTTCCAGTTAATTCAGAAGCAACTAAAGTTGTCATAGCAGCACCTACACCAAGTCTCATAGCTGTTAAAATGAAAGGGAATGAACTTGGAACGATAACTCCTAAAAATAAATTTCGATCTTTAGCGCCAAATGTATAGGCAGCTTTTACTAAAGTTAAATCAACATTCCTTACGCCTTGATAAATTGTTACGGTCATTGTTAAAAAGCAAGCAAGGAAAATAATGAAATATTTTGGCGCTTCACTTCCAAATGCTGAAAAAGCCGCAACGACAATAGGAACATAGGCAATTGGTGGAATACATCTTAAAAACTGAATAAATGGATCTAAGAACGCTCTAAATGGCCTATACCAAGCCATAATGAAGGCAATTGGAATGGATAATAAAATTGCAAAACCATATCCTACTAAAACTCTTTGACAAGATGCCCACAAATGCTTCCATAAATAAAAACTTCCTTCACTTGAAGACATTTTTATAAATTTATTAAAAACAGTGATTGGATCTGATAACCAACTTGTTTGACCATTTTTTGCACAAATATATGCATATAACCACCAAAGAAATATAACAAATATTACGCCACTTATACCAACTATAACGTTTTTCCAAGGGGCCCATAAAGAGAAATCTTTCATCTTTTTTGGTCCGCTTGTTTCAACATCATTTACAGGCCTACTTAAACGAGTTAAATCAACAGAATTAATTTCTTCTTCTTTTTTCTTTTTTAAATCTTCTATGAATTTAATTTTTAAAAATTTCATATTTTTACCTCTTATTCGGTTAATTCTTCTGGAACGCCTATTCTTGCATCTTTATGCTTTTGTAATAAAGAAGCAGGGAAAGATATTGAACATTCACCAAAACTTGCTCTTCGTATAACGGATTTATGCCAATCTCTAAAGCAATAAAGTCTTATTTTTTTACTATTTAAAATTTGTTTTAATCCAATAGTAACGCAATATTTTGGCATTAAGTAATATGCACCATGATATTCATCCATAGAATTTACAACTCGCGTTTCTTCGCTAATTTTTTGAACTCTAGTTGTAGAATTAATAAATTCATCATATGTAATGTGTTCATTTTCGGATGGTGGTTCATTAAAAGCCATGTGTCCGGTAATGCCAATACCACCAAAACAAATATCAACACCTCCAAGATCTTTAATGATTTTATCAATTAAATCACCATTATCTTTTGTTGGAAATACTCTTTGACTTTCTGGCATTAATAAATCTTTATTTATTTTGTTATAACATAAAGAATACATAATACCCTTGAATGATAGTGGATTGTCTTCTTTTAATAATTCATTATTTTCATCTAAATATTCATCCATATTGATAAAAGTAACATTTTTTAATGAAACTTTATTTTCATTAATCATTTTTACAAAATATTTATATTGACCTATTGGACCTAAGGGACAAATAAATAATGTTTTTTTATTATTTTTGTTGTTTAAAACAATTGTTTCGTACATTTCTTTAGCCATTGCTAAGAATGTTTCTTCTCTATTTTTAAATACATCAATAGGTATTTTTCCCTTTTGTATATCTTTTCCTTTTATATTAAGGAATTCTTTATTCATCATAAATTAATCAAACTCCTTACTATCTTTCATACATAAATGAACACTTGGACGTTTAAATGTCATTGGAAGAACTAAAATATTTGGGTTATCACCAACATATTTTTTAGCATCATTAATAGCATCCATTACTGTTGTTCTTGTTTTCATACCCATTTCTCTTGCGGTTCCTGGAGCTTTAGCACCAACTATATAAACCGCCTTACAATCTCTTTCGGCAATATGAGCACATGAAATCATTGAAAAACAATGATATGGGTGGAAAGCATATTTAAATCGATATAAATCAAAATATTCTTTTGTGTTCATGGCTTTATAATATTCTTCAATTTCAGGTAAAGTATTTCCATGATTTGCAAAATAATCATAAACAGGTTTCATAGCAGGGAACTCTTCATCGCCAAAATCTCCATCGCATTGAGCAAGGGCTATAACTACTGGATTATCAATTAAGACTCTTTTTAAACGAATAATTTGTGCACTAATTGCTTGTTCAACTAAGATAGGATTTCTGCCTTGTCTACTTCCGTATTGGAAGTCGTTTGGAAGACCGAATACAACAATATCGTATTTTTTCTCAGCCCATTTTACATAAGTTCTTTTATCAGCAATTTTCCATGTAATTGGTTCAATATCTTTTGCATACCCTGCATATACTGCAATTTGATGGGAAAAACTATCTAATACTGCATCAACAGTAAAGAATTTTTTCCCCATACAAACTTCCATCCAATCGCCAATTGCATCAAATTTTTGTCTCATTAATGAGTGGGAAGTGACTGGAACAAAATCTTTTCTATGCATTACTTTTGGGCAGTGATGGGATGAAATACATTCCCAATTGGAAATACCAGTTGCACAATGCTTATAACCGCCACTATATCCACCATATGGATTTCCTTGAACGTGACCAATTAAAAAAGCAATGTCAGCATCGTACACATATTTATTAATAACTACTTTTGCATTAAATTTTGGTTCATGTCCTAAATCAACTAAATGATCCCAATCTTCGGAATCGTGGTTGATTATTTGACCTTTATTATAAAATCTATCAAAAATTTCATCACCTAAAATTTTTCTAATTTCTTCTGGTTTATTTTTTCTATGTAAACCATTAGAGCAAATAAGCATAATGTCTTTTTCTTCAACACCATTTTTTAAACATACTTCAATAATTAAAGGTATAGCAGTTTTTCTATGACTATCATCTTGTGTGCCACCTTTAACTTTATCAGGGAAAACAATTGCAACTTTACTACCTTTATGAACTTGTTTTGAAATAGGCAAAACACCAATTGGGTTTAAAATTGCATTTAAAGTTGCTTCTTTAACATTTGTTAAACCAACTGGATCTTTTACAGTTACTCCAGTTTCAAATATATCTACATTTTTATCAGGTAATGCAACACTTACTTTTCCATCGCCATATTCTAATTCAATATTCATTTATAACCCCTCTCTATATTTATCTACTATTTTTTTAAAGTCATCTAAATAGAACCCAAAGTCTTTTCCGAACCTTGTTAATGCGATTAAGCCACCATCTAATTCAGGGATTGAAGCAATCATTTTAGCGTTTTCAATTTTCAATCCGCCTCCATAAACAACTTCAACATTAACAAGCGATTTAATATATCTTGCTATATCTTGAATATATTCTTTATCGGGCGGCGTTTTTCCTGGACCAATTGCCCAAACAGGTTCATAAGCAATCGTTATATATTTTAAATCTATATCTCTTAAGCCAACTTCAATTTGTTTCTTTAAAACTTCATATTTATTTGCTTGTTCATCAGCTTTTTCGCCAATACAATAAAGAACTTTCATTTTTTCTTTAACGGCCATTTTAATTTCTTGATTTAAAATGAGATTAATATCTCCAGCATTACCAGCAAAACTCATAATGTAGTTTAGGTGTTTTCTTTCTTCACAATGACCAATAATTGTGTCTTTTACGCCAATTGAGGTCATAGATTTAGCTGTTCTAAATGTTGTAAAAGCACCAAAATTTTGTCCTTCATTAACATCATCATAATGAACGCTTTGACAACCAATTCTAGTTTCGTTTGCAACTTCTAATGAAGGTAATAGATTCGATTCTTGAAAGAAAATTACAAAATTAAAACCGTTTAATTTCTCGATAAATGATGTAATGGTTTTACCATAATTTTCTTTACAACCAATTTTATTTACTCCACCCATAGAAGATGGAATGTCAAATCTTTTTAAGTTTAAATATATATTTTTCATAAATGTAAGGCCTTACATTTGATAATTTAACATTATTATTAACCACTTACAATATAAATAATTTCGTTTTTAAATAATATTTCCCTTTTAATTTACGAATGCAATATTTTTGACTTTCGAACGAAATAAATTACGAATTTATGTTTCTTTCAAAATAAAAACAAAACTTAAAACACGCTTAATTGTCTTTCGTTTGATAAGTAAAAATTTTCGTTTATTTTTAAAAAACGAAAGTATATTATTAAATAAATAGGAGAAAAAAATGAATAAACGCCAATCAACAATTGTGAATCTAGTTAATAGCGCTAATAAAATTTCTGTAACCACTTTAGCGGAAAAATTAAATGTAAGTGAAGTGACAATTAGAAAAGATCTAAATCTATTATCTAATTATGGTGTTATAATTCGAGAGCATGGATATGCTTTAAAAAAGAATAGTGTTGATATCCGCAATAGACTTTCAGTTAATTATGATATAAAAAATAAGATTGCGAAAAAGGCTGCAACTTTAATTGATTTTAATGAAACAATTCTTATTGGCAGTGGTTCAACTTGTGCACTTTTAGCTGAAGAAATAGCAAGAACCAAACCAAATGTTACAATAATTACACATTCTATTTATATTGTTGAACATGCATCTAAACTTGGTAATAATAAAATTATTTTACTTGGTGGAGAATATCAAAATGATTCACAAGTGATGGTTGGACCATTAGTAAGATTAAATGCGAGACAATATTTTGTTGATAAAATTTTTATTGGTACTGATGGTTTTGTAAAAAATATTGGTTTTATGGGTAGTGATTCTTTAAGAACAGAAGCCATTAAAAATATGGCAGAATCTGCACGTCACATCATAATGCTTACTGATTCTTCTAAATTTAATAAAATGGGTATACTTGTTCAATTTGCTCAAAATAGTATCTCAAGACTTATAACAGATTCAGAGATTACTAAAGAATATAGTGACTTCTTTATTTCAAAAGGCATTGGTTTAGATATAGTAAGTTAATTTTTTAAGATAGTTAACGAAAAACTATAACTTTTACTTTGTCCAGGTTCTAATTTATTTATTAGATATCTTTTTTCAATGTTATTATCTTCATTAATATAAGAAGCAATACCCCACCAAGGTTCAATACAAATAAAATTATTAGTGGATGGATTTTGCCAAATAGCAAATAATGGAGAGTCAAAATTATATATAAATTTATGTGTTAAAGTTACAAGCTTTAATTCATGAGTTTTGTTAATTAAAACTATTGTGTCATATTTCTGAAAAATTTCTTTTTTTAAACAGAATTCATTATATGGAAAAGTTTCTGGTTTTAGATCTATTAATCCATCTTTAAGTGGTAATAATTTATTATTATTTTTTAAATCAATATAAGAATTTTCATTTGTCTTTATTCCTAAATGGTTGCCTAAAGAATAAGGCATTGTTTTATTATCTAAATTAAAAACTTCGATATTTACATTATATTTATCATCAATAAGTTCATATTTAATAAGAATTTTAAATTTAAAAGGATATTCTAATAAATCTAAATTATTACTTTCATATGTTCCTAAAATAGAATTTTCGTTTATTTTAGCAAAAGATAGTTTTTTATTTCTTAAAAAACCATGTCTAGAGGATGTTTTGTAATTTATATTTTTATAAAAATAATCATATTTTCCAATAAATGGGAAAATCATTATATCTTGATAAATCCATCCACCATCATTGACTTCGTGAATTAATTCTTTTTTAGATTCTAAATCAATAATTGAATTAAGACCTCCACCAATCTCATTAATTGAAATTTTATATTTTTGATTTCTAATAAATTCCATACAAAACCCCTTTTACTTTCGTTCGAAATAGAGAAATTCTTTTCTATTTCGAAAGTCATTTTATACTCTTAAAGTATGCTATAATAAATTTGTTTTTTAAAGGAGAATTAATAATATGAAACTCAATAATTGCAACATATTATTAGAAAAAGGATATCTAAAAGGGATGTTAATTTTTACTGATAAATTTATTAATATTTCTAAAGATATTGAAAAAGATGGCCTAGATTATAATGATAAAATTATTATTCCAGGTTTATTTGACGTACATACGCATGGAGCGATAGGTTATGATTTTAATAGTGCAAAGTCTCTTGATGAGATGCAAAAAATTCTTAATTTTTATATGGCACATGGCGTTACTAGTGTATTGCCAACTTTATTAACGGATAGTGACGAAGTTTATTTTAAACAACTAGAAATGATATATGAACTAAGCAAAACTAATCCGGTAATAAAAGGTATACATATTGAAGGTCCTTTTTTAAGTAAGGCCTATAAAGGCGCTCAACCTGAAAGCTATTTGCAACCTTTAAAAATTGAAAAATTTAATGAATATCAAAGACATGCTCATGGCCTAATTAAATATATAACAATATCTCCTGAACTTGATGGTTGTAGTGAATTTATTAAAGAATTAGTTAAACAAAATGTTGTAGTTTCTTTAGGTCATTCTGGAGCTAGTTTTGATGAAGCAACTTTAGCCATAAAAGTAGGAGCTAAAAACTTTACGCATGTAATGAATGCGATGGCTCCAATTCATCAACATCATCCTTCAATTTTAGCTGCAGCCTGGTATTATGATTCATGTTTTAACGAAGTAATATGTGATGGAATTCATGTTCATCCAGAAATGGTAAAATTTATTCATAAAATAAAAGGCAATAAAAAAATGGTTGGTATTACTGATTCATTGATGGCGGCCGGACTTCCAGATGGTAATTATTTCATTGGTTCTACACCAATTTATGTAAAAAATCATGATTGTAAAATTATTGGAAGTGATGTAAGAGCTGGTTCAACTTTGAATGCTTTTGATGGTTTTAAAAATATAAAATGCTTTTTAAATTGTTCAGACTTAGAAAGTAGCAATATATGGAGTTATAATCCTGCAAAACTTCTTAATTTAGATGATAAAGTTGGAAGTATAGCAATAAATAAATCTGCAGATTTTTTAGTTTTAAATAAAAATTATGAATTATTAGAAACATATATTAATGGTAAATGTGTTTATAAAAAGGAGTCTTTATAATGAAAAATATTATTATTGGGCATGGTGGTGGACCAACTGCAGTTTTAAATGCCTCTTTAGCAGGAGCAATTAAAGAATTAAAAAGGAAAGGTTTTGATGGAAAAATATATGCTGCTAGATTTGGTAGTAAAGGTTTATTAAATGAAGATTTTATTGATTTAACTAATTTAACAGATAAAGAATTAAAATTATTAATACATACTCCAGGAAGTGCAATTGGTACATCACGTTTTCCTCTTTATGATAAAGAATATGAAAAGATTGTCGATATACTTATTAAATATAATATTGGATATATTTTATTTAGTGGTGGAAACGGAAGTATGGACACTATTGGTAACATTTATAAACATGCTTTAAAACGAAATTATCATATTGTTTGTGGAGGAATTCCTAAAACTATCGATAACGATATATCTATTACCGATCATGCTCCTGGATTTATAAGTTGTGCTAAATTTATTATGCAAAGTGTTTCAGATTGTGCTCAAGATATTAAAGGTCTTCCAATTCATGTATCAATTATTGAGGTAATGGGAAGAAATGCTGGTTGGCTAGCTGCAAGTAGTGCACTTGCTAGAAGAGATAAAAACGATGCACCACATATAATTTTATTTCCTGAAGTTCCCTTTGATGAAAAAAAATTTTTAAATTTAGTAAAGGAAAAACATCAAAAATATGGTGGAGTAATTGTGGTTGCTAGTGAAGGATTAAAAGATAAAGGTGGTAAACCAATAGTTGCGCCAATTTTTAAAACTGAAAGAGCAACATATTTTGGTGATGTTGGAAGTTATTTACAAACACTTGTTATATCTAAATTAGGAATAAAAGCAAGAAGCGAAAAACCTGGTTTATTATCAAGATGTTCAACCTCTTTAACAAGTAATCTTGATTTAAAAGAAGCTAGACTTATGGGAAAAGTAGCAGTTGATGCAGTATTAAAGGGAAAAAATGGATATATGACTGGAATTAAAAGAATTTCTTCTAATCCTTATAAAATTAAACCAATATTAATTCCAATTGAAGAAGTTATGCTTAAGGAATCTATATTTCCTAAAAAATATATGAGTGAAGATAAATATAATGTAAGTGAAGAATTTATTGAGTGGCTTAGACCTCTAGTAGGCTATCCTCGTGAAGCAATTTCTTTTGTGGATAAAGATAAATAAACATTAGATTAATCTAATGTGTTAAAATCTAAGCATGGAAAATAAAAAAATTAAGAATTATAAAAAATACTATATTATTGGTGGTGTTTTATTATTAATAAATATTATTTTATTATTATTAGCTATTTCTTGTTCAATAATTTATAAAGAAAATCAAACTATTGGATGGATATCTTTTGTCGTAGTATCTATATCATTAATTATGATATTCTTTTCTATTTATTTACTTAAAAAAGCTAATTTTTTAAGGTTAAATTATTTATTATCGAAAGATAATGCAAAATACTTAAAAAATAAGTAGAATATTAAGGATGCTCCGATGGCGGAACTGGTAGACGCGCTAGACTCAAAATCTAGTGGTAGTGATATCATATCGGTTCGATTCCGATTCGGAGCACCATTAAGACACTGATTATCCTCCTAGCAAAAAATCATTGTTAGGAGGATTTTTCTTTTATGAAAAAATTAGAAATTACTCGTGTGTTAGATAAGATTCCTGGAGGATATAAACCACCAGTTAAGCACGAACTAATGTTAGGTAATAGACATAGTAATGCTGGTTATCATGGTATCTATTATAGGAAAAGTAGAGATAGATATTATGTTGAGATTATTGCTAATCAAGTTAGTTACTACATCAGATCTTGTAACACATTAGAATAACAAGTTTAAGATTTCTGTTGTTATTGTAAGAGAAAAGCCAAAAGTAAGAATTGGAAGTCAAGAATATCTTGATGGAACAACTACTTACTTTAATAGTGAGACATTTACTATTGATCGAACCTTAGAATACGAAGTCAAAACTGGTGAAGAAATACTTTAGTTGGAAGTGATTCAACAACTCAGGATTTAATCATTGAAGCTAAAGAAGAAGGAATGAATATTCAAGTTAGTAAAGACGGTAAAAATCTTCCTTATGAATTTGGCTCTAAATTAACTGAAGGAACTTAACTTACTTAATTAGAATTACTGATTCTTTAGGTAATACAAAGTCATTTACTTTAATTATTGATAGACATGTGGATGGAGGTATCTCTACTGCTAATGGTGGTTTAACTAATAACGAAGTAACTATTACTGAAGGGGAAGATTTAACTATTGAAGTTTATAAGGGTGGAGAAGTTTATTCTTTTGAAAAAGGTCAAAGTTTAATTGAAGAAAGTAACTATCAAGTCATTCTTACTGATAAGTTAGGTAACAAGAAAGAATATAGTTTCACCATTATTAAAGATGAAGCTAAGACCTCTATTGATTACACCTTTAATGAAGGCATCCATATTGATTCAGTAACTAAAGACGGACAAGAAATTACTGTTGAAGGTAATCATCTTAACTTTACTGAAGATGGAACTTACATCGCTAATTATTCTCAAGATGGAAAGACATAATCTATCACTTTGATTCTTGATATAACTGCTCCAGAAGTTACCTTAAATGGTGTTGAAAATAATGGCACAGTTGATGGCAAAGTTACTATTACTGATATCAGTGAAGAAGGAACTATTGAAGTCTATAAAGATGGTCAAAAAATCGACTACAACTTAGGAGATGAATTAAGTGAATATGGAAGTTATGAAGTTGTTATTAAAGACAATTTAGGAAATACAAGAACTTATAACTTTACTCTTAAGTATCAAATAAATGGATGGGCAATTGCTTTAATTGTCTTAGCTAGCTTAGCAACTATTGGAGCTCTAACTACCATAGTTATTAAGAGAAAAAAGATCTTTAAAGGTAAGACTAAATAAGCCTTACTCACTATAACTGAAAGAGGAAAATGAAGATGAATCTTATTTAGTAAAAACTATCTTATAATTTCCCAATATCCTCTTCTTAAAGTACCGATTCGTTTGATCTTACCATTTTCCTTAAGAGAAGAAAGACTTCGTTGAATCGTGCGCAAAGTGCAATCTAGCTTTTCGGACATTTCTTTAGATGAAGTTGTTGGATTCTCTTTGATAATACTTAAGACTTCCTTATCAATTTTAGACATCCAACTATCATCTTTATTTGTAACATTTTGGGTTGGGATATTATCTGAATTACGTAAAAAGAAGAATGAGAAACCATAAGGATCAAGGTTATATTTAACTTTGACTCCTTCAGCTTTACAAAGACCATAGACTTTCTTAAAACCCGAGCCAAACATTTCAACATTCTTACATTTATAAAGTGTTTCGAGGATTACTTTGTTTCTTGGTAGTGATTTATGTCTTTTTGTAACAAAGGATTCAGGGGTGAGATTCATAGGAAAAGAACCAGGATTATAGATTTCAATTTCTGTAGGAGTGATATCAATTTCGTGTTCGGTTTCACCCCTATAATTAGCATGGGCAAAACTATTGACAACAATTTCTCTTATTGCATCAATTGGAACTTCTGGAACTTCAATTCTTTCAGCCTTCCCACTACTTTCAACTCTCCATCTGATATTGTTCTTAATATAAAGAATACCTTTGTCAATCAAATTAAAGATATTGTCTTTCCATCTTTGGATATCGTTGAAACTAATTCTTGCATCTGTTGAGTAGATAGCAGCTTTTAAAACAACAGGTCCTTTAGAAGAAAAAAGGTAATATCCAGCATTGGTTAGTTTTCTGTCAACTAAAAGACCTAATCCAGTTAATAATTCTTTCTCATCATAAACAGGAAGAGGGTCTAATCTTCCACAAGATACAGATTGATCATAGAAGTGCTTTAAAGCAACATGGTCAATATCATCCAAATCAAAATTTGTTTTATGGTTTTCCCAAGATGATGTGTAGTCCAAAGAAGCAAAGGTTTCCTTTAGCTCCTCGGCAGTCATTTCTTCGGCTCTATCAAATACTCTTTTGAAGTATCGACCATAACTAGAATATGGTTTCTCGTTTCCTGAGAAGGAGACACGAATTACACTTTTACCATCGAGCTCTATCTCTTCAATCTTAGGGTAAATCATTGGTTTAATACTTGTTTTAATGTTCTCAGCAACATCGTTAAGAGTCTTTTCAGTAACTTCTTGACCACAGACTTCTCCATCAGACTTGATACCAAAATAGAGTACACCTTCGCCATTCTTGTTAAGAATACTAGCAATATCATCCATTGATTTACTTAGCTGACCGGTTGATTTCTTAAATTCTACGTTTTCACTTTCTCTTCCAAATTTCATATATGTTTCCTCAATAAAATTATAGCTAAAGAATAGGTCGTTTTCAAATGAAAGCGACACGAAAGCGACATTTATTATGTCGCATTCATGTTAAACATACTGATTTATAGTACTTTAAATAAAAGAGCATAAAATCTTTGGAAAAATCACCTTTAAAATCAGTAGTTAAAAAATTCCTTGATAAAAGAACTGGTCACAATAGAAAAGATTATAAGAGTATGAAATTAGAACAACTTCAAAAAGAGCACACTGAAATATTAGATTTCTATAACGGACCATATCTAGATATGTTAAAAGTAGTAAAAAGCAAAGAATAAATTTACACTTCGTTTCTTTAATTTTATATGTTGGTTTTCCCCTGTGTTGATAGATGAATTTTTGATAGATTATTATCTACATTCTAAAAAAAGTAAATATTATTTTATGATAATAAATAATGAATCTCGTATAAATCTCACGTTTGACAAAATAAATACTAAAAAAGGCCTATTCTACTGATTAGATCAGGCCTTTTTCAATTATTTTTTCGTAAATTTTTGTAGTTAGTCAGTTAATGTTCTTAAATAATTTGCTCGAATATATTTATTATCAAGTTTTATGTTCAATAGCTTACATATCGCTCTAGTTAATTCATTAACATTTCCATTTAAATAAATAGTGTCATTCATTTCAATAAGTTGCATTTCTCTCAGTGCATCTAAGATTTTATTAATTGTTGTTTCTTCGTGAGTTAAAGTTTCTCTTAATTTCTTTTGCATCATTTTTAAAATTGTTAGTGCGACAAAATTAATAAGAAAATGACTTTTAATTCTGTCTTCGTTAGTTACGTAAACAGGTCTTGCTTTTAAATCTGCTTTTAATACTCTAAAGCAGTCTTCAATTTCCCATCTTTTTTTGTTAATTGAAATGATTTTTAAAGGATTTTCATTTATCAAACTTGTTATTAAAGCATAGTAACCATCATATTTTTCTTCTTCCTTGATTTTGTCTATATCAAGCTCTAAATTTTTTGTTATTATTTCGCCATTATTATTAAATTCAACTTTTTTAATATATTGTTTTTCATCTTTTGCTGACTCTTTATCGAATTTTGATGGTGAAGCAATAATTTTTAAAGCTTTTTCAATTCTTTTGTTACGAATATACTTTAAATAATTAGCAAAATCTTCATCATATGTAATGATTAAATTAGCTTCATGAGAAGTTTTAAATTCGGAATTGTTGACCAGTTTTACATTTATTTCGTCATTAATAGGTCTTACAAAGTATTTAAATTTGTCACTTA